>JAIFNL010000009.1 GCA_020047755.1 Bacteroidota bacterium | reverse complement strand
TTATTTGCTTTAGGAACAATTTTATAGCCTCCAGTAACAATTTTATACACTCGTGGAAAGACAAAAAAGCCATTGTTAGCTGTTTTTTTCAAAAAACGTTATTACTGGAGACTTGGCGATAACTCCTAAAGCAAATAATGCCTTTACTGGAGTGTAAAAAATTGTTCCTAAAGTGTTGGTGGTCTTTACTGGAGATTATAAAATTGTTCCTAGACTGCTGGAGGTGCTTCCACGGGCAGGAAGTGAGCTTACTGGAGTGTATAAAATTGTTCCTAGACTCAAGAAAATTGTTCCTAGAGTCGTTTTTGGAGCTCCTAAAGTAAATTGGGCAGTTTTTTGACAGAAAAAATTTCTTTTTTTAGGGATTTTTTCCTTTGCCCAAGACATTTTTGATTAAAAACACGAAAATTTAGTGTTTTTTGAAGCTTTTATTGATGTTTTGGAGGTAATTTTCCGGTTTTTTGAGGTCATTTTTGAGTTAAAAAAAGGGATTTTTGATGCTATTGAACACAATTTTGAGGGTGTGGGCGAATTTTTTTTTGTCCTATTATTCTCCTTTAAAATTAAAATGCAACTAGTAATTTACTTATTTGTACTTTAAGTCTTAAAATGCAGATTATTAGTTATTTATATGTAATTACTTAAATAAAAACTCAATATTTATATGAAGTAATACTTTATATAAAAATAAGTTAAACATTTGATTGAAATAAAAAAATAGTTGTAAAAAATTTTGTAAATAAAAAAAAAGTTTTTATATTTGCATCGTTATTCAAAATTTAAAAAACAAGAATAACAAAATAAATTTTTCAAAAACTAATAATTTAAAAAAAATGAAAAAAACAGTTAAAAAAGTACGAGTGCCTCGTCAAGGTAACGAGGAGTTGTACCAGTTGGGTTGTCAGACTGTCGTTCTTATGACAACAGACTCGCAAGAGTTCGCAGAGTTTGGGATAGACCAAGCCAGAATCGCAGGATTGCAAAATCTATGCGATAGTTTTAACCAGCGAAAAGTAGATGAAGCTTATGTGTTATTGCAAAAGCTCAAAACTTTTGAAAAGCAGCAAGCTGCACAGGAATTATTACGAGAGCTTTACAAACTTGAGGCTCAAGTAAGTTTTCAATGGGCTGATTTGGGAATCGGTTTTAGTCCGTTCAAATTAGGTTCTATTTCAAACAGTAGCGATTTAGAATTGCTGTCGAAGGCAAAAACAAGCATCAAAAGCTTGTCGGAACAAACCGAAATTTGGGTTAATACCGATTTGCTCGATGCAGTAGCTCAAAAAGCAGATTGGTTCGAAGAGGCTATTGAAGCGCAAAAGAATGCAGCAAGAGAGCGTAGTGTGGGAGCCAAATTGCGACAAGCGCAAGCGGCTAGTTTTTATGCTCAAATACGCAAGTACAGAGCTTTAGGTAAAAAGATTTGGTTTATAAAGGGCGAATATGCTCGAAGTAAAGCTTATCTGATGCCAAGCCACAGAAAAAAAAGGTCAGCAGCTTCTATTGTAAGGCAAGTTAGCCAAATAACGGAAGAAGAAATCTATGATTACTCTGGCAATACTGTCGAATCAAATTCATTGGTTTCATAGAGAAAACAAGCACGGTATTGTAATTATTTTAAAGAAGCGAGTCAAATTTGGCTCGCTTCTTTTTTTTTGAGAGAAATTTCTCTTTAACGTTTTAATAGCGTAATTTTACTTTTTAAAGAATTTGGGTAATTACCAAATTATTTATCAAAGTTTTACCGTTACTATTGTCGGCTCACTTTCGTTGTGCATTCGGTCGAAAGCTGTTACTCCGTAAGTGAATTTTTTACGTTTGAAAAATCCTTTTTGTATGTCCACCTCAAGTTTATTTTCTTTTGAAATGACAAGAATATTTTCAACCCTTTGTATATCGCCTAAGGTTTCGCCTTCAAATTTATAGATTGCGTAGTACGAAACTTTGTCCAATTCGTTGGTTGCAAGTTCGTTTTCCCAAGTAAGCAAGCGTTTTGTTCGTAGATTTTTAATTTTAACAAGCTTCATGTTTTGTGGCATTTGCGGCGGCTTGTTGTCTATCAATGGCATAGTTGGCACTAATGCCGGATATTTGTAAAGTTCTTTTTTCATTAAATCTACTACACCTAATTTATTTTCGGCAAATGCCGAAGTGTTATAAAAGGCAGAGCCTTCTATTTCGGGATAAGTGCGGACAAATTGAATTTGGCTAGGTATTTCGGCAACGTTTTTCCAAGCTTCTGTGTCCGAGTTTGGGTCGGTTTTGTAAATTCCGTGTCCCACATATACTGGTTTTCCGTAATTGTTGGTACTCCACCAATCGACTACTTTGTCGAAATCGGCGTTTGATTTTCCTCTTTCCCAATATACTTGTGGCATGATGTAATCAATCCAATCGTTTTTGAGCCAAAGCATTATGTCGGCATAAAGCACATCGTAGTTGGTAACTCCGGCTTTGGTATCGGAGCCTGAAGCATCGCTTGCTTTGTTGCGCCATACACCAAATGGACTGATACCGAACTTAATCCAAGGTTTTGCAGCTTTGATGCTATCGTGTAGCATTTCAATAATTAAGTCCACATTTTCTCTTCTCCAATCGTCTTTTTGATTTTCGGCAAATCCACGACTTTCTGCCTTGAAAGACAAGCTGTCGGGAAATTCTTCGTTTGCAATTTTGTAGGGATAAAAATAATCGTCGAAGTGTACGCCATCAACATCGTATTTGTGAACTAGTTCCATGACTGCACCCGTAACAATTTCTCTGGTTTTTTGGTAGCCAGGGTCGTAATACATTTTGCCGCCATATTTGAGCATAAGCTGGGGATATTTGATGCTTGCGTGCTTGCTCGACATTTCGGTATTCAAATTTACTTTTACACGATAGGGATTGAACCAAGCGTGAAATTCGATGTTGCGTTTGTGGCATTCGTCAATCATAAACTGCACAGGGTCATAAGGTTCGTCTGGTTCTAATCCCGATTTTCCGTTAAGCCATTGCGACCAAGGCAACAAGTTGGACGGGTAAAAGGCATCAGCCGAAGGGCTAACTTGAAAGATAATGGCGTTGATTCCATTTTTTTTGTGCATATTGATTATTTTGAGAAATTCGTCTTTTTGCTGTTGTGTAGAAAGTCCTGCTTTGGAGGGCCAGTCGATATTCATAACCGTAGCAATCCAAGCGGCACGTAGTTCGTGTTTGGGTGGTATGTTTGATTTTTTTGAAACATAACGCTTGGTTGTGGTGATTTCTCTTCTATCGTTTTCGAGGTAAGGATAACCTGCGGTGTATGATAATTCACCAATGATAGGTTGTTCGCCAAAAATGATTTGAGCCGTTGTATTTGCTACGTTTGGGTTATTTTGATAAGTAAGTATAAGGGTTTTGTATTTGTTCGATTGTTTCAGTTGTAATAAGTAATCGGGTTTTCCAAAAACGGTAACAATTACTCGTTTCATGTTGTTTATTTTTTCGATGAAAATACCCCACGCTTCGGGTAATTGTTCCCCATTTTTGTTGGGATATACTTCAAATATAACAATGTCCATGTTTTCCAATTGCTTTTCGATGGCATAAAACTGGGCTAAAGTGTCGGTATATTCAAAAAAGAAATTTCTGGTTTGGTTGTATTTTTTTATTTTTTTTTGAAAATCGGTTTCTCTGGTTTCGCCTAAAGCTATGCAGGCAATTTTGAGGTTTTCGGGTTCAGCCATTATGAGAGGAATAACATTCTCATTGTTGTGAACCAGAGTGATAGCATTATTTTCGAGGTCTTTAATTTTAAATTCGTATTTTCGTTGGGTCAAATCGTTTTTAAGAATTTTGGTGTTGATTTCTTCTTTTTTGTACGAAGCTGTTTTGTGCTTTATTTGTAAGGCAATGCGTGCTTGCTTGTTGAGGTCTTCGTCGGTTATTTGTCCGTAATTGTAAGCCGATTTTAATTTAGCTAAAGCATCAGCAAGGTTGTCGGTAACAATAAAAACGTTTTTCTTTTGTTTAAAATCTTTGGCAGCCAAATACTTAGTAGAAACCGAAAGCTGGTCGGTATCGTAGTAAAAGAGGAATCGATTTTTGTACCAAACGCCTTTTTGTAAGTGCTCAAGTTTTTGTTTAATTACTTTGTGTTCTGCATTTTGAGCAGTGTTAGTGTAAATTAAGTCAGCTCCTAATCTTTGCATTTGTTCAGCCAGGTCATTTCCGCTTTCGATGAGTTTTTTTGCAACAATAATACCACCTAGTGTAGCAAAATCGGGGTATTGAATTGCATCGGGCGATGGAAGTCCTATTTTGTTTTTGGCATCGAGCACCACTAGCGTTCCGTTGCTGGAAGCTCTGTAATAATTGACCGATTGAGCAAATGTTTGAAGGCTGTTGATGTCGGTAAGTACTCCAGCCGGTTTGTACTGTTCTATGAGCTCTACGTTTTTAGAAAAATTATTGGCACGCCCATCTAAAATGAAGAATAACCCCATTTTTTGGTCTAAGCTAAGAGTTTGAAGTTTTTCTTCTACCCATTTTTGATTATTTTCGTAGTCGTTGTTCATTACTTGCAACAAATTATCGTTGTTTTGTGCAAATAAATTAAGATTTAGAACTAAAAAAAGAATTACAATCGTTTTTAATTTCATCGTTTTTTCATTTTAAATAATAGTTTTACAATCAATTCATTCTAAAGGTTTCTTGTTGGGTTGTATGATAAGAATACAAATTCAAAATTAAGGAATTGATTTTATTTATAAAAAAAATACCTAGTAAATAATTTGAAATTTATATTTTTTTCAAAGAAATATAAATCTAATTGTTTTAAAATAAATATTTTATATCTTAGTTAAAAGATTTGAGAAAAAGAAAAATAGAAAAAAATAAAAGTAAAAAATGAATATTGAACAGAATGAATTGTAGTTGGTTTGTAGATGTGATGATTGGCTGACTGGTAGATGTTGTGATTCTAAAATCGATTTTAATCATTAGCGATGACACTTATGGCGTAGTTAAATAATGCAGTAGAGTAGTGGGCTTTATCGCAAAATCTTAGAATATGAGCTAAAGACTAACTCTTCTTTTGATTTTTTTATACCCGATTAAAGACGGTGCTATTTATTTTGAGTTGATTTGAAAATATTTTTTTATAAAATGAATTAAAATATGAATAAGTTTCCTTATTTTTGTTTCATTAAATATAAACCAAAAACGATGCAAATTAAGTTTATTTTATTGATTTACAACTGGTCGTTAAAATAAATGGGCTTCTGAAAGTTAAAATTCAAAAACAAAATAGAATTTAATTTATAGAAGTTTCCCTAAAAATATAAATTTCAAAAAAAAACAGAATAAAACGTATGAAAAATAGTCGTATCCTTATTATTATAACCGAAATTGATGCAACGCGAATAGCTGTTTACCAAAATACAAACATGCTGTTTTTGAAGACGGTAAGACACAAAGAACACGAGCTTAATCCGCTTCATACCATCGATGAGCAAATAGAATATCGCATGAAAATAGTGCTTGAAGAGTTGAGCAATGCCGATATACGAACCGATTTAATCAATGCAATTATTAGCAGAGGAGGTTTGCTAAAACCCATTTCGGCAGGCATTTATGAAATAAACGATGCGATGATTCACGATTTGAGGCACGGCGAAAAATGGCACGAAGTAAATTTAGGTTCTTTGATTGCTGATAAATTGACTCAGGTTTTTAAAGGTTCCATCGCTTATACCGCCGACCCTGTGGTAGTGGACGAAATGGACGACGTGGCTCGTTTTACAGGTTTGCCTCAGTTTAAGCGCAAATCTATTTTTCATGCACTCAATCACAAGGCGCAGGCTCGCAAGTACGCAAAAGCCGTGATGAAAAAATACGAAGATATTAACTTGATTGTAGGACACTTAGGCGATGGAATTTCGATAGGTGCGCACCGAAAAGGAAGCGTAGTAGATGTAAATCAAACGCTCGATGGTGGTGGAGCATTCTCGCTCGAAAGAGCAGGCAGTTTGCCCGAAGGCGACTTGGTAAGTATGTGTTTTAGTGGTAAATACACAGAAAACGAAATTCTGGAACTTATCAAAAACGACGGCGGCATGAAAGCTTACGTAGGCACTTCGGACTTACACGACATTGAATACATGATAGCCGATGGCAACAAACTGGCTTCGGAAGTATTTGAAGCAATGGGATATCAGGTGGCTAAATACATAGGCTCGATGGCGGCTGTGCTCAATGGCGATGTAGATGCTATTATTTTGACTGGAAATATTGCTTACAACCAGCAATTTACTAATTATGTGATTGAAAAAATCAAATTCATTGCTCCCGTAGTCGTTTACCCTGGCGAATGCTTAGCTGAAGCCTTATCGAATAAAGTACTTGGCTTAATGTCAGGCGAACTTCAATTAAAAGAATATGTTTAAACCAAAAATATTTCATTGATTAAAAACCACGTGCATAAGCTCGTGGTTTTTAGTTTTATTGATGTATTTAGGAGTGATTGTGTATAAAAAATTATAGCTAAAATTTATTTATCTACAAAAAATTGCTTTTTTTTACAAAATTTCGTATCTTTGCAAAAGGTTTTACTTCAAAAAAAATAAGGCATGGAACACCCAGTATTTATCAATCCCTTTACGGACTTTGGGTTTAAAAAAATATTTGGCGATGAGGCAAATAAAGATTTGTTGATAGATTTTTTGAATGAACTCTTGGCTTTTGAAGGCGAGAAAATAGCCAATTTAACCTATAAAAAGAACGAAAAACTTGGGCTTACCGGAATTGACCGAAACGTAGTTTTTGATTTGTATTGCGAAAACGAAAAAGGCGAAAAATTTACCGTTGAACTGCAAAAAGCAAAACAATCGTTTTTCAAAGACAGAATGCTCTATTACAGCAGTTTTTCCATACAAGAGCAGGGGCAAAAAGGTAAAAGTAAAGACAAAAACGGCAAAATCAAAGATTGGAATTACGAATTGAAAGCCGTATATGTAATTGGTATTCTTGATTTTATAATCAACGAAGCCCAAAAAGAAAAAATAGTAGAAAGCCACAACAAATTAATGGACATAAAAAGAAACATCGTGTTTTATGATAAGCTCACTTTTGTTACACTTCAAATGCCCAATTTCGACAAAACCATTGACCAGTTAGAAAACAACTTCGACAAATGGCTTTATGTTATCAAAAACTTAAAAAATCTGGACAGAATCCCAGAAGCTTTACAAGAAAAAATATTTCAGAAGGTATTTAACATTGCAAAATACGCTGCAATGAACAAATCCGAACGAGAAGCCTACGAAGACAGTTTGAAATATTACCGAGATTTGAAAAACTCGCTCGACACCGCCGAAGAAGAAGGAATGAAAAAAGGAATAGAAGAAACGGAAAACAAATTAATGCCCATTATTGAACAAAAAGACAAAGAACTTCAACAAAAGGATATAGAATTAGAAGCAGAAAAGCAAAAAGCAGAGGCAGTCAAATTTCTAAAAGAATTGAACATAGATGACGAAATTATTGCAATGAAAACGGGAATGAATATAAAAGAAATAAAAAATATAAGCTAAAACAGCTTAATCGTTTTATCCGTTTGTATTACAAAAAAAAGCGAACCTTAATCGATTCGCTTTTTTTATTGTATAGTATTTCGTATTTTTTAGATTCCAAAAGCAGTTTTTACTTTTTCTACGTAGTCAAGTTTTTCCCAACCAAAGAACTGAACTTCTTTTTGAACTTCTTTACCGTTTTCCAAAACATTTACGTTAGCCATGTAAGGCTCGCGTCCCATGTGTCCGTAAGAGGCAGTTGGTAAGAAAACAGGGTTTTTCAAACCAAAACGTTTTACGATAGCACTTGGTCTAAGGTCGAAAATTTCGTTTACTTTGGCTGCAATTTCGTGGTCAGAAAGTTTTTTACCGTCAGCATTTTTTACTCGTGCGCTGTTGTATGTATTTACGTACAAACCAACGGGTTGTGCTACGCCAATGGCATAAGCAACCTGTACTAAAACTTCGTCAGCTACACCGGCAGCTACTAAGTTTTTGGCAATGTGGCGAGTAGCATAAGCAGCCGAACGGTCCACTTTTGAGCTATCTTTTCCAGAGAAAGCACCACCACCGTGAGCACCTTTTCCGCCGTAAGTATCTACTATGATTTTGCGACCAGTCAAGCCAGTATCGCCGTGAGGACCACCGATAACAAATTTACCTGTTGGGTTTACCAATAGTTTGTATTCGTCGGCATTTAAGAATTTTTTCAAACGGCGAGGCAAAATGCGTTTTACACGTGGAATTAATACTTCTTGTACGTCTTTTTTTATTTTTTCAACCATCTCTACATCAGCCTTTAGTTGTGCTTCTGGCGAGTTGTCGGCAGGTTTGATAAAATCATCGTGTTGGGTAGAAATAACAATCGTGTCGATGCGTTTGGCTTTTCCGTTGTCGGCATATTCTACTGTAATTTGCGATTTAGAATCGGGGCGTAGGTATTTCATGCGCTTGCCTTCTCTTCTTATTTTGGCTAACTCAATAAGCAAAAGGTGAGAAAGTTCGAGCGTAAGAGGCATAAAATTGTCGGTTTCGCGTGTTGCGTAACCAAACATCATACCTTGGTCGCCAGCGCCTTGGTTTTCGTCCGATTCGCGAACTACTCCGCGGTTGATGTCGGGCGATTGCTCATGAATAGCTGAAATAACTCCGCACGAGTCGCCATCGAACATATATTCTGACTCGGTGTAGCCAATTTGGTTAATCACTTTGCGTGCTACTTTTTGAGCATCAACGTATCCTGTTGTTTTCACTTCGCCGCTCAATACAGCTAATCCGGTAGTAACTAAGGTTTCACAAGCTACTTTCGATTCTGGGTCTTGCGATAAGAACGCATCGAGTAGTGCGTCCGATATTTGGTCAGAAACTTTATCTGGATGTCCTTCCGATACAGATTCCGATGTAAATAAATAAGGCATAGTTCTTATTATTTTTTTAGTTATAAATTAAATATACTGAGCAAGATTGTTGGTAATTGTGTGGAATGAAATCTGTTAAATTAAGTAGTAGGAAATTCTATTTGTGAATTTGGCTTAAAACTACTTTTCTTTCTAAATAAAAAGTTTTTTTTGAACAAATTTATTCTTCGACCTTTAGCATTTTTTTATGTGCTTGCAATTCTCCAAATCTTTGCACTAAATTTTGCACAAACATAAAACATTATTTATATTTATTCAAAAATATTCATTTTAATTTTGAAAAATGTTGATATTTTGCATTTTTCATTGATTAAATGGTTAAAAAGGTACTATTATTTGTATTGTTTCTATTTTTCATTGCCATTATCGTGCTACCAAAACTTTTAAATTTTGTCCATTGCCAAAACGAAGAGCTCATTCGTTATTTAGATTGCAATTTTATATATTAAGTATTTGTATTTCAGTGTATAATATTTAAAAGAAAACGCAATTTTTGCGCTGTATTGAAATCCTCATTTATAAAGGATAAATTGTAGTTTTTATTTTAACATATATAATAGACTTGTTGTAAATTGAAAATCAATATTTTACCACAAAGAACACGAAGAAGAACACAAAGCACACAAAGAATTAGCCTCCTTTGTGTTCTTTGTGAACTTCTTTGTGCCTTTGTGGTGAATAATTTTTTTCATTAAATAGCTCAATTTATCTAATTTATTGATTATTAATTTACAACAAGTCTAATAAAATGGAATCAATTTATTCTTTTGTTACTATTGTTGTTCTATTTAATAATAAATAATCAGAAATTGTATTTGATTGATTAGTAGCTAATAACATTTGTTTTTGACTAAGAGAAACACCTTTAAATTTTAAAATAATAAAATAAAATAAAATAAGTTGTACCTTTGTTTCTATTAAAATTAAAAAAAATTATATCTTTGCACGATTTTTAGATTTAAAAAAATTACTAAAACATATAAAGGCACTAATGGGATTATTATCTTTTCTTACGCAAGAGATTGCAATAGATTTAGGCACAGCTAACACCATTATTATAAAGAACGACAAAATAGTAGTGGACGAGCCTTCTATCATTGCAGTACACAAACAAAGCGGAAAAATGTTTGCACTTGGCGAAAAAGCACGCCAAATGCACGGAAAAACTCACGACGAAATTAAAACAATACGCCCTTTGCGCGATGGCGTTATTGCCGATTTTAATGCTGCCGAGCTGATGCTCCGCGGGTTAATTAAAATGGCAAGTAGCAAAAACAGTTTATTTACTCCTTCACTTAAAATGGTAGTGTGTATTCCTTCGGGAAGTACCGAGGTAGAGGTAAGAGCTGTTCGCGACTCTGCCGAACATGCAGGAGGACGAGATGTGTACATGATTCACGAGCCCATGGCTGCTGCAATAGGTATAGGCATTGATGTGGAAGCCCCCGAAGGCAACATGGTGGTAGATATAGGAGGTGGAACAACCGAAATTGCAGTGATTTCGCTTGGCGGAATTGTTACCAATAAATCGATAAGAATAGCTGGCGATGATTTTACTACCGATATTCAGGAGTACATGCGTCATCAGCACAACATCAAAATAGGCGAGCGTTCGGCTGAAGAGATTAAAATTAGAGTGGGGTCGGCATTGCCAGAGTTGGACAATCCACCGGAAGATTATATGGTACGCGGTCCGCATCAAATGACGGCTTTGCCTGTTGAGATTCCTGTGTCGTACCAAGAAATAGCTCACAGTTTAGAAAAATCACTTTCAAAAATAGAAACGGCTATTTTGAACGTTTTGGAGCAAACACCTCCCGAATTGTATGCCGATATTTTCAAAAATGGTATTTTCTTGGCTGGCGGTGGTGCTTTACTTAGAGGTATAGACAAACGTATTTCGGCTAAAACAAATATTCCGGTACATATAGCCGATGATCCTTTGCATGCAGTAGCACGCGGCACTGGAGTTGCGCTCAAAAATTCTGATAAATTTTCATTCTTAATACGATAATTTTTCATTTTATTGTTTTAAATGGAAAAAAATACAATTTACTTGTGAGATGGTTAGTTTTACTTAACCATTTCGCATTTGTTTTCGTATTTTATTCGTTGTACAATATTATTACAGTTGCTTAAACTCAAATGCAAAACTTATTTAATTTTATCTTACGCTATCATTTTGTGCTTTTGTTTTTGGCATTAGAAATTACATCTATAACACTTATTGTTAGCACAAATCAAGAAAAAGAGCGAGTTTTGTTAAGTTCTGCCAACGATGTTTCGGGTTATTTTTATTCGCATTTCAACTTTATTACCGAGTATCTTTCGCTTGTTGAAATGAACGAAGCACTTTCTAAGGAAAATGCTCAATACCGAAATAGTTTTGTTTCGGCTTACAAATCGAATATTGTATTGAAACAAGAAATTATTGATAATGAGTACGAACAACAGTATTACTATATTTCGGCTAGAGTTATCAATAATTCAATCAATAGGTTACATAATTATATTACGCTCGACAAAGGCAAAAAAGCTGGAATAGAAGTGGGAATGGCAGTTGTAACTGGCGATGGCATTGTTGGTGTAGTGCGCGATGTTTCAGAGAATTATGCTTCCGTTATTTCGCTGCTTAATACTAAATTGGGTGTAAGCGTAAAGCTCAAAAAAAATGGATATTTTGGTTCGGCTTCATGGTCGGGAACTGACTATTCGAGCCTTTCGGTGAAGGAAATTCCAAACCACGTGCCCATCATCATTGGCGATACTATTATAACTAGCGGATATTCAACTATTTTTCCTGAAGGCATTTTAGTGGGAACAATCAATAAATTTGACCAAGAGCAAGGAAGTAATTTTTATAATATTTCGGTAAAACTTTCAACCAATTTCAAAACCCTTTCGTATGTTTACGTAATAGGCGATTTGTTGAAAACCGAAAGAAATGAGCTCGAAACCGTAGAGGAGTAGATTGATAACTATAATTAATTTTATTAAAACAAAACAGGTAATTTAGAAGCGATAAATGATAAATACAATTCCAACGAATAGTGTCCGTTTTATTTTATTAATTCTTTTTCAGGTATTAGTACTGAACAATGCAAACTTAACTCCTCTCAATATTACTCCTTTTGTTTTCATTCTGTTTATCATTCTCTTACCTTTTGAAACGCCTAGCTGGTTTTTGCTTGTTGCCGCTTTTTTGATGGGTTTTGTGCTCGATATTTTTTCCGATGAGCTTGGTAAATTTGCCTTTTCGTTGGTTTTAATTGCCTTTGCTCGTCCCACGGTGCTTCGCTTGCTCAGTTCGCGAGACGGTTATCGCAAAAAAACACTACCAAACTTGCAAGATTATGGTTTGAAATGGTTTTTTAAGTATTCTATCATCATGATTTTGATTCACAACATTAGTTTTTATTTTCTAGAAGCCTTCCAATTAAAATACTTGCTTGTTACTTTTGCTCGAATAATACTTAATTCTACTTTTACCGTTATTTTGATTATATTATTGCAATTTTTTGCAGTTAATAAACGATACAGCTAAATTTTAACAGAGCGTATTCAAAACAAACTGACTTTTATCAGTTTATTTGCAAAAAGCCTCAAAAAATTGTTAAATAAATATTAATTCCCTACTAAAAAAGAAATAATATGCAAGAAGTTTTCTATTTTTGCACTTAATTAATGTTTAATGTCTAATAGATTATTCTGAAAAATAATCATTATACAAATTCATTCATACTCATAACTCAATAAAAACACAATAAATAAAATTCTTTTTATAAACAACAAAAAAATAAAACTATGCAAATAGCAAAAATCCAAGCAAGAGAGCTTTTAGATTCGAGAGGAAATCCTACTGTAGAAGTTGATGTTATCACCACCAACGGCATTTTGGGAAGAGCAATCGTTCCATCGGGAGCTTCTACCGGTATTTACGAAGCTGTTGAATTGCGCGATGGCGATAAAAGTCGCTACTTAGGAAAAGGCGTTCTTACTGCTGTAAACAACGTGAACACTGTAATTAACGAAGAACTTAACGGCTTTATAGTTACTGACCAAATAGCCATAGACAAAGCGCTTATAGAGCTTGATGGCACCGAAAATAAAGGAAAACTTGGTGCAAATGCTATGCTTGGCGTTTCATTGGCTTGCGCTAAAGCTGCTGCTCAAGAAACTGGTCAGCCTCTTTACCGCTACATTGGTGGCGTAAATGCGGCTACACTTCCTGTGCCTATGATGAATATTTTGAACGGTGGGCAACATGCCGACAACAAAATTGACGTTCAAGAATTTATGGTTATGCCCGTAGGTGCTGCAAACTTTAGAGAAGCAATTCGTATGGGTGCTGAAATTTTCCACTCGTTGAAAGCTGTTTTGAAAGCCAAAGGTCATTCTACAAACGTAGGCGACGAAGGCGGTTTTGCTCCTAATTTAAACTCTAACGAAGAGGCTATCGAAACCATTCTCGAAAGTATTGTAAAAGCTGGTTACAAACCGGGTGTAGATGTATATATTGCTCTTGATGCGGCTGCTTCTGAATTTTACAAAGACGGAGTTTACCACATGGAATCGACCGGAAAAAATTATACTTCTGACGAGTTGGTTGAATACTGGAAAGAATGGATTGAAAAATATCCTATCCTTTCGTTGGAAGATCCTTTTGACCAAGACGACTGGAATGGTTGGGAAAAACTAACTGCTGCCGTAGGACACAAAGCACAAATCGTAGGCGATGACCTTTTTGTAACTAACGTAAAACGCTTACAAGAAGGTATCAACCGCAAAGCTGCTAACTCAATTCTTATCAAATTGAACCAAATTGGTACTTTGACAGAAACCATCGAGGCTGTAAAATTAGCTACCGAAAACGGCATGACTGCTATCATTAGCCACCGTTCGGGCGAATCGGAAGACACTACCATTGCTGAATTGGTTGTTGCTTTGAATACTGGTCAGATTAAAACTGGTTCGGCTTCTCGTACCGACCGTATTGCTAAATACAATCAGCTTTTCCGCATCGAAGAAGCGCTTGATATACAAGCTAAATTTTTAGGCAAAGGTTTGAAATTTGTAAAATAATTACTTTTTTTTGAAATAAATAAAAGCCGCCAAACCTTTGCAGGTTTCGACGGCTTTTTTGTTTTTAAGATTTGTGATAAAGTCTCTTTTATTAGTAAGCCAAAATTAATTGTATTTTCGTTTTGAAAAGTACTTAAAATTAAGAAACAAAGGGTTTGTTCAAAAAATAAAATAGCACAAGTGCTTATTTCTTTTTCTTTTTATCCAACATAATTGCATCGTCGTAATAAGTACGCTGCTCGTCGGTTAATAGTTTTCTGATTTTTTGATGTTTTTGAGCATCTACATACTCCTCGGCGGCATCTTCTTTTTTAATTGCTTTTATTTTTGCATCAATAGCATCAAGGTCAGCAGGATATGCACGCATCAATTTTTCTAACTCTTTTTTTAGTTTCTTTTTATTTTCAGCGTATTTAGCCGCATTTTCTTTGCTTTCTTCTTTTATTGCGGTAATTTTAGCCTTCAACTTATCGTTGATACCGGGCATTTGGTCTAATTTACTAACTTTATCTTCTTGCGCAAAACTAGCAACCGATACCACCAAAAAAGCGATTAATAATACTATTATTTTTTTTTTCATACTCATTACTTTTATTTAATTAATATTGTATTTTTAAGCTTAAACTTGAGGAAAATTATGAATGATGTAGTCAATGTCGCCAAAGTTAAGGATTTTATTAAATGCCAGTGGTTTAAACCTGACTGGTTTCTTAACTAAACAATATTGTATTAGAATTTGGAAAATTTACGTAATTTTACTTTTTTTAAAATTTGGTTATTAGTAAGTTACGCAATCGATTAATTTCTAATTATAATCATTTGGTCTATAAGTGCTGTATTGATTTTGCCATTCATGTTTTCGTTAAAATCGTTGTATTTCAGTTCGATAATATTCACACCTTCTTTTAAATAAATTTCTAAAGAATTTGTAAATCCCCAATTATCCCATTGGTCTTTACCACGTTGTGGCATTACAATGGCTCCAATGTATTTTTGGTTTACATACAAACTTCTAATGGCACATTTATTGTCGGAAGTGATTGTAGAAGAACCATTTGCGTATCTAAAATTCAGTAAGCAATTTCTATTCTCATCGGAAACCATTTTGAACTGAATGTTTTTATTTTTCGATTTTGTTATTTCTATATAGTTTTTTTCTTCTTTGGTTTGAGCATCTATTTCGGCTTGTGCAAATTCTTCGGCTTCGTAAATAGAATAGGAAAACGATGAGGCGAAAATAAATGGTTCACTCAAAAAAGATTCCTGTTCTTCTGAAATGGCAGAAACTTGGTATTCTCTATAAACATCTGAATTTCGGATTGAATAAACAGTATCGGTTGTTGTTTCTAAAAATTTGCCATTTCTAAAAATAGCATATCGTTGAGCCTTTTTGATTTTTTGCCAAGCAATATCCGAGCCATAACGCTCTATTTTAGGCGTTTCGAGCGAAAATTTATTGTCCACCAAGTTTATTTTGTCTTCTTCATTCAGTTCCTTGTTCATCACTATCACAACGTTATGCTTTCCTTTGATAGACGAGGATATTTTAAAATCGTCAAGCTCTACATCGTCTAAGTACATGGTTTTAATTCCATTTCCGTAGCCATCTACTGTAATGTCGAGCGTGGCATTTCGGTATTTGAAATTTGTTATACTTCGTTTGCCTGAATATTCGGCAGGCACAAAAGGGTGAAATTCAATATTATTTACATTGTATTTCATTCCAAATAATACTCTATAATACATTGCCAAATTGCCGGCAACGCTCCAAAGTTGCCTGTCGGAATTGATTTGCGTGCCTTTGTAGCTTCCGCTTTGGGCTACCATATTTTCTTTGTTGGTCAAGAACAAGGCTGCTTGTCGCCAAGTAGTTGCTAATCCGTAGCTTACAGCTTTTGAATTTTGCGCTTTAGCTCCTGCCCAAGTGTAAAAAGCATTTACAAAGGGCCAAATAGCATTGTTGTGGTAAGGCGGAATGTTTGGTATTTGTGGATAAAAACAAGGCGTTCCGTATTCTAATACTTCTAAGTTTTCCAAAATAGCTTTTTGTTGTTTGGCGGCAGCTATACCGAACAAAACACTAAGAGCTTCGCCCAAGGTTTCGGGGCGAGGAGAGCGCACTTGAAAAGTTCTACCGTATAAATATTCAGCATAATAACCTTTTTTGTTCATCCACAAATAGGTATTCATTGCTTCTTTTATGTCTTTGGCTATGGCAAAATATTTTTCAGATTCTTCTCTGCCCAGTTCGTAAGCCATTTCGCCCAAAATCTCGTAAGTTCTAAAGTGAACGGCATTTGTGCCAAGCGATTGCGATTTGTAAATATCAATTGGTTCTACCCAAAGCGGGTAGCTTTGTTCGCGCCAATCTAAAAAAGATTGTTCTCCGTAATAAAGTCCTGTGTTTGGATTTAAAAGTGTTTTCAAATCTGTTTTTACCGTATTTTCAATTACTGGATAAGCAAAGTAAAGCCAATCCAAATCGCCTGTAACTTTATAAACTTCCCAAGCTGCTAATGCCCAAGTTGTTCTATCTGACGAAACAGGCCACGAGCCGCCTGTGCCAGTGTCTTGAATGATGAAATCGTTCTTTACTTTTTTCTTTAAACTTTTCATAGCTGCTTTGGGAGCTATCATAGCTAACGAAAGCAAAGTGCTGTAACTCACATCTCTAGTCCAAACTCCGGGCCACTCTTTTCCGGTATCAAAAAGCGTATCGTTAGTGGTATTCATCACTAGTTCTTCGAGCGAAAGGTTGTAAAGTGCATTCAGTAAGGGTTGTTCGGAGGTAAATTGTGGAAAATGGCTAATGTCTTTGGTCAATTTCCATGATTTGCGGTTGTCGTCTTTATTTTTAATTGCATTGAAAATCAATTGAATTTCGTAAATGCCATCGGAATTGGCATCGCTCATTTGAAGTTCTTTTCGGCTAAAATTCCACGACAAAGGTGCTGTGTTGCCACAAATATTAACCGATTTGAACTCTTCCTTGTACAGAGTATCGCCTGAGTGATAAATGAAATATCCTTTGCGATTCAACGAATCCAATACGTGGCGCATGTCGAGAAAGAAAGTAACTTTGCTATTTTCTTTAAAAAACTCACCGGCTCCGGCTCCTTCTTTTTGCAAATAGCGTTTTCCAAATACAAGCGTATCGGCTGTTATTGTTTTGAGGTTTTGATTTATAATTAATATGTGATTTGCGCCTACGGCAAGCTCGTTGTCGGCATTATTTATCCCAAATTTCACTTCCATAGTAGTGCTCAAAGCCTCGGGCGAGGTGTAGTCGGAAATAATGTGGGTGGGAGAATATGCGGTGGCACTGTATTTTCCTTCTACAACTTTGTCGCTGTACAATTCAAAAGCACTATTTTTATACAACAATCCCATTTCGCTTTCAGCCGCACACGACCAAACAAATACAAGAAATACAATCAATGTTTTTTTCATATCAAACAACAAGAAACAAAGTTTTAAAATATAATAATCGGCAAAAGTATAAAATTTTATTCAATGTGAGTTATAAAATTTGATTTTTCACCACTTTTATGTTCTTTTTGTTTTACTTTGATTTCTTACCATTTTTTTTATACCAATACACAATGCAGTCAAGATTATTGATACGATAACTCGGAGTCATCGTATCAATTAAATGCAAGCTTTTGCGTTTAAAAAAAACCTACAATTTAATGCCAATTACATAGAAAACATTTTTTGAATCGGGATTTGTAATCAATGAAAAATTAATAGGCAACGAAAAATTGTCTGTTATTTTTATTTCTTTCGATGCTTTTAAGCCTAAATTAATCAATGCAAAGCCGTCTGTTCCATAAAAATAGCTTTCGTTAGCCACACAACCGGCAAAAAAATCGAGGGTGATATCATTCTTAGTTGCGTGTGTGTAAGCCAATTCAAAATACATAGAGTAGTTATTGTCTTCTCCAAGAACAGGCTCGCCGTCAATATATTCAAGTATTTTTTTGTCGTCGCCATAAACCAAAGCCGATGCAGTAACAGTAAGCGGAAATGTTTCAGTTCCTTTGTATTGAAGCATCAACTCGCCCACGTGAGAAGTTTCGTCGCTTTTATAATTAAAAAAGTCAGCTCCTGAATTGCCATGAAAATCAGTTAAAGTTGCGGCAAAGCTACCCGCAGCATAGCTTAAATAAAAATCGGGTTCCAAAAAATCGCCTGTTGTACTAAACGAACCCCACGCACCTACGCTAAATCCACCAGCCGAAAGATTGAGCCAAGGCTGCAAATTCAATCCTGAACTGAACGAAAGACCACGCCAAACATAGCTACTTACAATGTCTGTTCCTAAATCTAATTCCACACTACTTTCGGCTTCTTGTGCCATAAATGAAAGCGGAAAAACAAGAATAATTGCTAACGAAATGAATAGTTTTTTCATAATCTAATTGTTTTTAATAATAATTAATTGTGATACTTTTTTACAATTTATTTTTCGATGTAGCCAAAGATTAACTTTGGCTACATCTATTTATTTTCTCTATACTTACATGCAAATATAAAGTTAAATTCAACAACCATCAAATATTATTCTTCCAAAAACAAACTATTCACAATTATTTAAAGTACCAAGTATCTACAAAGTTCTTTTTTTAGCAGCTACCCCCTTCTTTTTATAACTAAAACTTTATTTTCTTTATTTCATAACAAACCCTACAATTGAATAAAAAAGAGTCTGTTTGTAAAGTCTATTTTAATCATTTTAAGTTTACGAACAGATTCTAGTTTGCTTTTGGTAAAAACAAAAAATACGCAACTTAAAACAAAAAATACGCGGCTAATTCCCGTTAATGAAATACAATTTTTGCGTAATAGAATACAAAAAAATAGTAATAAAATACAAAAAAATGATAATGAAATAGTATATCTTTTTAATAGCTTGACGAAAGATTTAAAATAAACTGCCGAAAGCTTGGCTTTTGTTTCGTTTTAGTATTTTGAAAAGCGAAAAAGGTTTGTATTAACAAATAGCAGACAGGACGCAAGTTTTTTTTTGCAAAAAAGGGAAAGATTTTGTATATTTGCCAAAAATAAAAAATGAAACATAGAGGACGCATACAAGCTCAAGGAAAAAACATAGACCAATCAGAAAGTTGGACTCAAGACAATCCGCCATCGGCTGACGACGGCTTGCTTATGATAGAAAAATTAAAAGCCAAAATACCCAAAGCCGAAGCTCAAATACGTGAAACAGCATTTGAAAAAGCTGAAAAAATGATAAAAAAAGCGGCATTAACTAATGGAATAGATGCTCCGGCAAATATAACTTTTAGGGTAGAAGGAACTGCAAAAGAGCGCGTAGATATAGAAATAAAAAAAGGAAAAGCATTTATAGAAAACCCTAATAAACCCTAATAAAATAAAACAATCCTGTATTTTAATTCAGGTTTTTGCGAGCATTGTTAAAATTCAATCACAAGTTAAAAGATGAAAAGATATTTATTTGAACGATTTTTAAAAGAAAAACTTGTTTACGAAGCTTGTCAATCGTATTGGCAAATACGTATGGACTACTTTTTTAGGTATTTCAAGTTAAACGATGCTAAACCTTATTTGAATACCAAATTTGGCAACGAAACGGATTTTTTTAACGCAAATCCTATCGTTAATTATCATATTGTTTCCTCTAACCGAGCTATTCGTATCATTCAGGAAGAACCCAACCCCAAGGATTTGGAAATAACTGCTTGGATAGATGAATTTGAAACAGAGAATTTGACAATTACCGAATTAGTTATTTCCATTCAATTGTGCCCCGATACCGAAAAACTAGCTTATGAATTAATCAAAAAATGGTTGGTAGATTTGTATCCTGTTTCAAAAATGGAAAAAATGATTGAACTTAAAATCGAATTAGAAAAATTAGATGTTTTACAAGACAAACAAACCCTTTATGCTTGATGTTTGCCACCTCTATTTGTTTCTTTTTTCCTGAAAAACAAGAAAAAACCTTGCTTTTTAAACACTTACCAAAAAGCAAAACAAATCCACAAGCCCTCAACCTTATTTTAGTGTGTGGGCTTGTGGATTTTTATCTTTTTTCGGTAGGTTATTTCTTGATTAGGTTATTTTCATACAAATCAGACACCGGAAAAATCAAATCATAATCGTTCCAATTGATGTTTCCATTTTCAATTTTATACGAAGTAAATAAATTTTCATTGACATATTTTTTAATGGAAGGGTGCAGGGCTTGCATCAAAAAGGGTTTAAAATCAACTACTTTGTTTTCATTGGTATTGAAATAAATGCGCAACACATAATCGCCTATGTAAATAGCCTCTTTTATATTGAGCTCGGTTGTTGAAACATTCTCTGTGTAATCGACTGTTATTTTCATTTCTCTTTTAGTTGGTTTGTTATGCGTTCAAATTCAACAGCTTTGTGATAAACAAAAAAATCTATCCATTTTATTACAAATAAAACCAAAATAAGCAAACAATTTGAATTAGTTTATATTAAAATCTTTATTTTTTTCTTTGTGTTCTTAGTGTTCTTCTTCGTGTACTTTGTGGTTATTGGAATAATTATCAACCACGAAGAACACAAAGTTAAATCACAAAGAAC
>JAIFNL010000162.1 GCA_020047755.1 Bacteroidota bacterium | reverse complement strand
TTAAATTGTTCAATTGTTATTTTATCATGAAAAATTGGAAAATTTACAATTTTAGCTAACTTTTTCAAAAAGGCACCATTTTTTTACACTACCAACAAATTGTTGCATTGTTAAATTGTTATTTTATCATGAAAAATTGAAAAACTTATAATTTAGCTAATTTTTTCAAAAAGTCACCATTTTTTTATACACCAAATTGTTGATAACGTAACTTGGATAATAATCAAAATTGTACAAATAATTGAATTTCGTATTTTTTTTTGACTCTCTCTTTGATTTCTTCGGGTTGGGTAGCTATTGATACAATGACTTAAAGTCATTGTATCAATTTTGCTACGAAATTATTCTTCAAATTTATCAATGCTATCAATACTATCGATATTATCGAAAGAAGAATTTTCGTCTAAAGTATCAGTATCGTCAATAATTTCTTCATTATCAACAATTTGAGCACTTTCAAAGTCGTTCAAATGTTCTAAGTTAGCACGCAACAATTCGTTTTCGGTGTTTTCTAAATCGGTTAAATGAATTTTAGCAACAGCGGCAATCGAATCATTGTCAGAGAGATTGATTAATCGCACTCCTTGTGTGGCTCGTCCCATAACTCTAAGCGAAGAAACCGAAAGGCGAATAATAATACCCGATTTGTTGATAATCATTAAGTCATCTTTATCAGTAACGCCTTTTATGGCAATTAAATTGCCTGTTTTTTCGGTAATGTTAATGGTTTTAACACCTTTAGCTCCACGGTTTGTAACTCTATAATCTTCTAATTTAGAACGTTTTCCGTAACCATTTTCCGAAACAACCAAAATATCATCGTTTTCTGAATTGATTACTACTACTCCAATTACGTCGTCATCGTCGCTAAGGCTGAAACCTTTTACGCCCGAAGCTGTTCTTCCCATAGCACGCACGGTAGATTCATTGAAACGAATGGCTTTTCCTGTGCGGTTTGCCATAATGATTTCCTTGGTTCCGTCAGTCAAACGAGCAGCCAAAAGTGTATCGTTTTCGCGTATTGTTACGGCGTTGATTCCGTTTTGGCGTGGACGTGAGTAAGCTTGAAGCGAAGTTTTCTTAATAATACCTTTTTTAGTTACCAACGTAATGTAGTGGTTATTAATGTAATCGTCGTCGTCGAGCGTAAGAACTTTCATGTAAGTAACTACTTTGTCGTCGGGTTCGATGTTGAGCATATTTTGAATGGCTCTGCCTTTCGATATTTTGCTGCCTTCTGGAATTTCATACACTTTGAGCCAGAAGCATCTGCCTTTTTCGGTGAAGAAAAGCAAAGTATTGTGCATAGTAGCAATATAAAGATGCCTGATAAAATCTTCATCGCGTGCTGCACTTCCTTTTGCGCCTTTTCCGCCTCTTGCTTGAGTTCTGTACTCGGTTACGGGAGTTCTTTTGATGTAACCTAAGTGCGAAATGGTGATTACTACTGTTTCGTCGGCATAAAAATCTTCGGGGTTGAAGTCTTCCGAAGCATATACAATTTCGGAACGTCTTTCGTCGCCGTATTTTGCTTTTATTTCAATTAGCTCGTCTTTGATTATTTTCATGCGAAGTTCTACATTTGCCAAAACTTCGTTCAAATAATCAATCAATTTCATTATTTCTTGATACTCTTCTTTTATTTTGTCTCTTTCAAGTCCTGTGAGTTTTTGCAAGCGCATATCTAAAATGGCTCTTGCTTGAATTTCGGACAGAGTGAAAGTTGTCATTAATCCAGAGCGAGCTTCATCTACTGTTTTAGAAGCTCTAATTAAGCTAATTACGGCATCTAAATGGTCGAGAGCAATCAACAAGCCTTCTAAAATATGAGCCCGTTCTTGCGCTTTTCGTAATTCAAATTTGGTACGCCTAATAACAACATCGTGGCGATGTTCCACAAAATAGAGAATCAACTCTTTGATATTGAGCATTTGAGGTCGTCCGTGTACCAAGGCAATATTGTTTACACTAAACGAGGTTTGCATAGGTGTTAATTTGAACAAATTGTTCAAAACTACGTTGGCAATGGCATCTCTTTTCAAATCAAAAACAATGCGCATTCCGGTTCTATCCGATTCATCGTTGGCATTTGAAATTCCTTCAATTTTCTTTTCGTTTACCAAAGCAGCTACTTTTTGAATCAGTTCGGCTTTGTTTACCAAGTAAGGAATTTCGGTAACGATAATTTTTTCAGCACCTGTTTTTGTTACCTCCACGTGCGTTTTTGCTCTCACTACAATGCGTCCACGTCCGGAAAATCGGGCGCTTTGATGTGTTTCATCAATTCGCTTATGGTTATGTCATTATTTTCGATGTAGGCAATGGTGGCATCAATGGTTTCCGACAAATTGTGAGGAGGCATATTGGTAGCCATTCCCACTGCAATACCAGAAGCACCGTTTACTATAAGATTTGGAATGCGAGTAGGTAAAACGCTAGGTTCTTCGAGCGTGTCGTCAAAGTTTGGGTGGAAATCAACCGTTTCTTTGTCCAAATCGCCAAGCATGTCTTCCGAAATTTTACGAAGTCTGGCTTCGGTATAACGCATAGCTGCCGGACTATCTCCATCTACCGAGCCAAAGTTACCTTGCCCATCGACTAGCATATAGCGTAATGACCAAGGCTGCGCCATGCGTACCATTGTAAAATAAACCGAGCTGTCGCCGTGTGGGTGGTACTTACCAAGAACTTCTCCAACAATTCTAGCCGATTTCTTATGCGACTTGTTCGATGCCAAGCCTAAGCCGTTCATACCATACAATACACGCCTGTGTACTGGTTTCAATCCATCTCTAACATCGGGGAGTGCACGCGAAACGATAACCGACATCGAATAATCGATGTAAGCTGCTTTCATTTTCTCCTCAATATTGACTTTTATTATTTTTTCTCCTTCAAACATTTAGTTGCGTCTTTTATTAAAATTACTGTATGGAAATTTGTCTAAAAAATATCCTTTTCACTTTTCTTAAATTTCCATAATTTACAACATTTGTTTTTTCTTAAACAAAATATTCAAACTAAGAGCCAATTTATCTTTTTGATAATTAGCTTTTTATACAACAAAATCTTGGTTTTTGAACCAAAATTTAGAACCACTAAAGTATAAATTATTTTCGGAATACTAAACTTTTTTTTTATTTGTTGATAAAATTTATAATTTTCAACTCTTTAGAGCCCGTTCTGAGGTTGTTCAAAAATCTTAAAAGAATAAATTAATGCAACCACGCCAAAATATAAATGGTTCATTTACGCTGGCATGAATGCGGGAGCTAATGATAAAAAAATCCAGTTTTTCGCAACCAACCTCGTATTTTGAGCTCAAACCTTCGTGCGATTGATAAATAAGTTTGCCTAATTCGTGCAAATTGCCTTGCTTTAGTGCTTTAGTGGCTTGCAAAACGCGCAGATTTTCGGAAACAACAAATTCGCAACGATTGTAAATTGTCGGTTCAAATTGAGATTTATGAGCTTCTAAAAATTCGAGAGAAACCTCGCGCAATAAGGTTAGTTTTTGATTGTATTTTTGCAAAATTTTCACGCCTTTTTGGCATTCTTCGCGGCGCGTATTGTATTGCGACGATGCTAAGGAATGTGATATTTTGGTATCGCAAAGCACAAAGCGAAAATTGGCTAAATCGATATTGGAATACTCAAAACCAAGGCTTCGGGTGTCAATTTTAAGGGCTTTATTTTCTTTGCCCATCATGCTGGCAAACTGGTCCATAATTCCGCATTTAACTCAGGGGTATTCGTGCTCGGCTTTTTGCGACATTTTTACCAAACTCATTGGGCTTTCCCCAAAACGAAATAACTCGTTCAAGCCAAAAGCAAATCCATTTTCGAGGGCAGCCGAAGAAGAAAGCCCTGCGCTCCTATGGGTATATTTTCGCCAAAAACACAATCTACGCCTTTGAGTGAATGCCCTGCTTTTTTGAATTGAGCTGCCACACCCAACAGATAGTTTGCCCAAGCGCACGCAAAATCGGTTCGACCGACTTGTCCGGTCTGTCCGATGATTTGCTAACAGCCTAACCGACAGACCGACAAGTCGGTCGAACGGTTTTTGTTTTTTTTAATTTTCAAAAAAAAGATACATTTTCTTTCAAACACAATTTAACAATTTAACAATTTAACCATTCAACAATTCAATTAAAAGTGAAAACAATCAATGAATTATTTGGCATACGTTACCCCATAGTTCAGGGCGGCATGGTTTGGTGTAGCGGTTGGGAATTAGCTTCGGCGGTGAGCAATGCCGGCGGTTTGGGCTTAATAGGTGCGGGTTCGATGAAGCCCGATGTGTTGCGTTTGCACATCAAAAAATGCAAGGCGGCAACCGATAAGCCTTTTGGTGTAAATGTGCCTTTGCTTTATTCGCAAACGGCTGAAGTGTTGCAAATTATAGTTGATGAAGGGGTTAAAATTGTGTTTACTTCGGCAGGAAATCCCCAAACGTGGACAGCTTGGCTCAAAGAGCGCGGCATGGTGGTGGTGCATGTGGTAGCAAGTGTAAAGTTTGCACAAAAAGCCCAAACGGCGGGCGTTCATGCAATTGTAGCTGAGGGGTTTGAAGCTGGCGGACACAATGGCTTTGACGAAACAACCACCTTGACGCTTATCCCACAAGTAGTTCAAAAAGTTTCCATTCCTGTAATTGCTGCCGGAGGCATTGCTACCGGAAGCGGCATGTTGGCTGCTTTTGCTTTGGGTGCAAAAGGTGTGCAAATAGGAAGCCGATTTGTAGCAAGCGTTGAAGCTTCGGCACACGAACGCTTTAAGCAAAAGATTTTGGAGCTTGATGATACCGCAACCAAATTGACTCTCAAAAGTTTAGTGCCTGTGCGCTTGGTCAAAAATGCGTTTATGCTGCGAGCCGAAACTGCCATAAATAGCGGCGCAAGCAAGGAAGAGCTTAGCCAAATGCTTGGCAAGGGTCGCGCCAAACTCGGAATGTTCGATGGCGACTTAGACGAAGGTGAGCTTGAAATAGGGCAAATAGCGGGTTTGATAAACGAAATTTTACCTGTCGAAACCATTATCA
Organism: Bacteroidota bacterium; assembly: GCA_020047755.1. GTDB lineage: Bacteria > Bacteroidota > Bacteroidia > Bacteroidales > JAIFNL01 > JAIFNL01. The sequence goes on along the minus strand of JAIFNL010000162.1, from coordinate 740 downwards.
ACCAAATGATAGCTGAATTTAATACCGAAAAGGAAAAACTACTAAACCTCTATTTTTAATTCATGTTTTTGTTTTAAGTAAATGATTGAAATTAGTTTATATTAATCAAAATAAATTACTTATAAAAAGCTCTGAAAGAGCAAAATAGAGTAGCGTAGGGCGCAGCCCTACGACAAAAATTGACTAAAAACAATTAAGCCCTGAAAGGGCGCACTATTACGCTCTTTCAGAGCTTTTGTTTTGCCGGTTACTTAATTTCGTAGGGCACCAGCCCTACGCTACTATATTTCGCACTTTCAGTGCTTTTTATTATGAATAATATAAACTAATTTTGAAAACTTACTTATTTAAGGGTTGTTTAAATTTTATTTTAATTAGCCCCGACCTTCAGGTCGGGGAAATGAAAACCACAGAAAATCGGGCTTTAGCCCAAAATTTGGGCTAAAGCCCGAAAATGTGCTTTTTTACTTTCCCCGACCTGAAAGTGGGGCTAATAAAAAAAAATTAAACAGCGTCTTAATTACTACTCTCTGGGTGTTAGTTGCTATTCTCTGGGTGTTAATTACTATTCTCTGAGTGTTAATTGCTATTCTCTGAGTGTTAGTTGCTATTCTCTGGGTGTTAATTGCTATTCTCTGGGTGTTAATTGCTATTCTCTGAGTGTTAATTACTATTCTCAGAATTTTAACACTATTTAACATATCGCCATTTTCCAACTAATTTTAGGCGTATTTCAATTT
>JAIFNL010000182.1 GCA_020047755.1 Bacteroidota bacterium | reverse complement strand
GCCAAAGCTCTATCAGCCGGAACAGCTCCATCGTATTCAAGTTTGTAATTCTGTGGCATATAGCCATTTATATAGGTAGGAATATCGGGAAATAGCATTTTGGGCAAAGCAAACCCTTCGGTAAGCATCGAGGCATAAAGAAGTGGTTTTAAAATACTTCCAGTACTTCTATCGCCCATAATTACATCTACTTGCGAGGCATTAATTTCATCATACAAATCGGTCAGATTACCAACATAAGCCAAAACATTTCCCGTTTTTACATCAAGCACAAGAGCCGAAATATTATTTATTTGATTGGCTTTGTGTATTTTAGCATGTCTATTGGTTATTTCAATCACTTGCTTCTGCAACTCAATATCTAAAGTAGTTTTAATTCTAAAATCGTGTGCGTGTTCCATCTTAGCTCTGTCTAATAAATGAGGCGCAAAATGCGGAAAAACTTTTGGTTCTTCAGGTATTTCTTCTTCCAAAGCAAGTAGGTACGTTTCGTTGTTAATTACATTTTCGTGGAGCAATTGCTTTAATAAACGGTTGCGTTTAATCAAAAGTTTTGCTCTGTTTTTTCCCAAATGAATCAAAGAAGGCGAATTGGGCAAAACGGCAAGCATCGCACTTTCAGCCCAAGATAATTTTTCGGGTTCTCTGCCAAAATAACGCCAAGCTGCTGTTTCTAAACCAATTACATTTCCACCATAAGGCGCATTTGAAGCATAAAGTTTTAATATTTTTTTCTTAGAATAAGTCAATTCCATTCTAAAAGCAAGCAGTATTTCTTTAATTTTTTCGGTAAAAGTACGAGGTGGATTATCGCGCGAGAGCCTAATTACTTGCATACTAATAGTGCTCCCTCCGCTCACAATATTACCCGATTTAATGTTTTGCCAAGTAGCTCGGGCTATCGAAAAAATATCAAAACCTAAGTGATAATAAAAACGTTTATCTTCATAAATTCTCACACACTCAACGTATTTGCTGGGAACTTCCTCCATTTCAGGAAAACGCCACTGTGCATCATCGGCTATTTTTGCTGCTAATAAATTACCATTTTTGTCTTCCAAAATAGTAGAAATCGGCTTGTCAAATAACTCCGATGGCAAAGAAAACCAAAATACTAAAAATACCGAAATACTTATTGTAAGTAAAATTTTTTGTTTTTTAGATAAACTGACAAACCAATATTTTATCTTTTTAAAAAAAGCATACAATTTCATTAATTCTAATATATTTGAAAAATTTAAGCATCAGTGCTATTTAATTTTTGAACAAACTTTTAGATATTTTAGCAAAATACCTTATTCAAGAAAATATAAAAAAAAGAAAGCCGATAATTATTTTATAACAAATTTCATTTTTATAGAAACAAAATAAGTTTTTATTTTACAAAAATAAAGCACTCTTTTTCATTTTTAAAGCATTACAAAATTACGAAAAAAAACTATTTTCACAATTTTAATTTTATCGAAAATATGCACCAGTGCTGTTTAATTTTTGAGCCAACCTTTTGCAATTTACTTATTTTTAAGCACTTGACAAAACAAAATATAGAGGTTAATTTTGGTTCGCTACATATATGTTAAAAAATTTGATTTTGAGCTAAAATAAAGCAATTTTTGTAAAAAATTTGAACTATGAATAGAAATGAAATGATGCAAACACTCAATTCGCCAACTGGCAGAAATTGGGACGTAGTAGTAATAGGCGGCGGTGCAAGTGGCTTAGGTACAGCACTCGACGCTGCTGCAAGAGGTTACAAAACCTTGCTGGTAGAGCAATCAGATTTTGCAAAAGGAACTTCGAGTAGAAGTACAAAATTGGTTCATGGTGGCGTTCGCTATTTGGCGCAGGGCGATATTTCGCTTGTTTTAGAAGCCCTGCAAGAGCGAGGTTTGTTGCGGCAAAATGCTCCGCATTTGGTTAGAAATCAGTCGTTTGTAATTCCAAATTACACTTGGTGGACAGGTCCATTTTACACCGTGGGCATGAAAGTATATGACATGATGGCAGGCAAGCTTGGGCTTGGTCCTTCTGAGCATATTACAAAAGAAGAAACGTTAAAAGCAATTCCAAATATTTCGGACAAAGAGCTTACCGGCGGTGTTATTTATTACGACGGACAGTTCGACGATGCGCGGCTTGCCATCAATTTGGCTCAAACTTTTGTAGAAAATTCGGGCATTGCCATCAATTATATGAAAGCGGTTGGCTTAATTAAAAATGCCCAGCAAATGATTTCGGGAGTTAAGCTTAAAGATATGGAAAGTGGTGAAATCTACGAAGTTGCAGCAAAAGTGGTAGTAAATGCAACAGGTGTTTTTGCCGACGATATTCTACAAATGGACAATCCGGAGCAAGCCAAAACAATAAAACCAAGCCAAGGCATTCATATTGTGCTAGATAAATCTTTTTTGCAAGGCGATTCGGCTATCATGATTCCCAAAACCTCCGACGGGCGTGTGCTTTTTGCCGTTCCTTGGCACGGAAAAGTAGTGGTTGGCACAACCGATATTCCTATCGACTCGCCTAGCCTCGAACCTCGTGCGCTCGACGAAGAGATTGAATTTATTCTTTCAACTGCCTCTGAATATCTAAAAAAAGTACCCAAAAGAAGCGATGTTTTGAGTATTTTTGCCGGCTTGCGTCCGCTGGCAGCACCGCAGGGCGATGAACAAAATACCAAAGAAATTTCGAGAAGTCACAAAATTATTGTGGCACTTTCGGGCTTAGTAACTATTACTGGAGGAAAATGGACAACTTACCGCAAAATGGCTGAAGATACCATCGACAAAGCCGCACTCATTGGTGGCTTGCCAGAAAGGGCTTGCGAAACAAAAAATATGCCTATTCATGGTTATGTAAAAAATACTGATTGGACTGACCATCAATATATTTATGGCGTTGATAAATTACATTTGGCACGTTTAGTACAAGAAAATCCTGAATTTGGAAAAAAGTTGCACACTCGTTTGCCATTTACCAAAGTAGAAGTGATTTGGGCAGTTCGCCAAGAAATGGCTCGCACGATAGATGACGTGCTAGCACGCAGAGTAAGAGCACTTTACTTAGATGCGCGCGCTGCCGTAGAAATAGCTCCCGAAGTTGCCGAAATAATAGCTAATGAATTAAATTTCAATAATTTATGGAAAGAAAATCAAATTCGTGAATTTACCGAATTAGCCAAAGGCTACATTTTATAAAGCAACAAAAAAGCCTTAGTAAAAATTTTACTAAGGCTTTTTTAGGATTAATAACTTTTTTTTACTCTGTTCCAAAAATAGAAATAACCGAGCGATTAGAATCCATTTTTTTCAAACGAAACTCCTCGTCGTAGCGAATAATATAAACACTATTATTTTCGTAACCTTGTGCAGGCAAATTCTTTTCAAAATAAAATCCGGTATGCAAACCTTGATATTCTGTTTTTTCGTTTGCTAAACAAAGATTAAAATTTTTGCCGTATTTTTTCAATATTTGACCAAAGTAAAAAGTAATATCAAAACCGTGCATAGCATATTCGGAAGGTTCGTAATTATAAATACGCTCAAATTTATTTGTAAATTCAACTACTTCAACGGCATCATCATTGGTGTAAGTATTTGAATGATAGTGTATATTCAAATTTCCGTAATATTGAAAATCCATGTTTGAAAAAGTTTCCCAACGCCTAGAGCCAAAAACAGCAATCAAATATCTATCAGCAACTGTCATTAATCTGTTCATTAAATTGGTAACCACAACTTCTTCCTCTGAGAGAGTTAAAATTACATTGGTTTTGTCTTTGACAAGAAGCGACTGAAGTTTATAAACCTCGGAACTTTTACGAAAGCTAATTTCCTGAATATCATCATTTGTAGAAGCAAATTGTCTTCTCAAAAATTCGAGCATATTAAGTTCTGCTTTTGTACCGCCATGCACAATAACGATATTTCTATTGTCAATTTTGCTAATGTATTGAGCTGTTTTCTTTATCCTTACGTCGTCAGAAGAATTAACTTGAAAAACATTTGGTAGCGAATATACCAAACTGTCTTTAGAGTCTAAAGGCGAAATAATGTTTATGTTTTTGCCTGAAACTTCTTGCGCAAAAGCTTTAATATTAGAAGAATAAACAGGTCCAATAATTAAATCCATTTCTGAAATAATAGGCAAATTTGCAATTTCTTTTACCGTTTGCACACTATTTTTGGTGTCAAAAACATGCAAATCAACCGAAACTCCTATTTTGCGCAACGAGTCTAAAGCAAGTAAAGTGCCTTCGTAATATTCAAGAAAAAGCTTTGAATTTTGATAATATTTTATAGCTTTAGATGCGCTTTCGCCCGAATAACTCATATATTTATTTTCTTCTACAAATAATGGAAGCAAAAGGGCAATTTTAAATACTTGTCCGGTATAATTAAATTTCCCACAAGGATTATCAACATAATTGATAACGGAGCTTACATCTCCCTTATTTTCGTTGTTGTCTTGCTCAAAAACTACTTCAGCCTGTTGCTTTTTCACATTACGCGGGATTTTCAAAATATCGCCTTCAGCCAAACCAGCAGAGAGAAATGGATTGTTTTGAGTCAAAATTTCGGGAGTAATGTCATAACTTTTTGCAATAGAGTATGCTGTTTGCCCTTTTTCAACGGCGTGATACTTAAACTCGCTCTCAAAAATAGGAATTTTGATGGTTTTTCCTTTTTGCAAACCGGTTTCAATGCTCGGATTTACAAGTTTAATTTCATCTATATCAACATTATAAGTTTTAGATATAGCATATAAACTTTCTTTTTTACCTACTTTATGCAAATAATACGAAATCCCGTTTATTGTAACTTTATCTGTGCTTTTTTCTTGCGCAAATGCAAATGCAACCACAAGAAATAAAAATAGTACTGTTGAAGAAATTTTTTTAATGTTTTTCATTCTGTTTTTATAAGTAGATTTTGTTTTACGGAACGTCAAAAAAAAAATCTATTTTTTGACTGCCTTTTTAGAAATTCTATTCATTAAACTACGCTTGTGAAATCTATAAATTGCTATTTTATAACACAATAGAAAGCAAAATTTAGAATTAATACCTTTTTAATCAGCTTTCAATTCACACACAAAAATACAAATTCCTTTTATTTTATTCAAAATATTTTAAATGAAAGCATCTTTCTTTTTAAAAATAAAAAAGAAAGATGTAAAAATAGAAAAGTTTTCTCAAGTTAAATAACTAATAATAAAGATATTATAATTAATCTGCAAATTTTAAAAATCACAAATCAATTTCTAAATTAGTAAATTTCGATGTAATTTTAAAATTATAATCGGGATATTCAAAAATAGGCATTAATTTTTCGGTTTCTCCTATTGAGTAGCCAAAAATTGTTTCATAATCAGCCGAATCCTCTCCCATTTCTTCTAGTTGGGCAAAATAATCGACAATTGATTTTGATTCTATGATAATAACTCTGCCCATTTTATTGATGATTGGGCTGTGATGCCTTGCAGTATCGTGCTCAAATTCCAGTATGCGTCTTCCTCCTTTAGTAATGCCTATTACTCTAAAAGTTAAGCTTTTACCCACTCCTGGCAAGTTTAATACATTTCTATCGGTTCCCAAGAAAGGAATGTTTTCAAGTTTTCGTATTTTATCAATTTTTGCTTCCATATTTTCAGCATCTTCAGGAAAATGCTTTATTTCATCGTAATATTTCTTTGGTATTGAACCAATTACCTTTTCTTCCAATTGCTCTTGAACGGCTCTTGCGTTGGTTGCAAAGTTATGATAATTTTCGCGGTAACCTTTTACGGTAAAGGTATAATAATTTATCACTCCTATGTCGTTCAAAACCTTACGCAATTTAGCCGAATGCCCACGTCGGGAGGCAGAAGTGGTAAAAACAAGTTGGTTTGCAACAGTCCAACCAGCTGAAATTAAAAGTTTTACACCTTGCAAAGCTTCTGGAGTTATTTCCATTGGCGACACAAAATGTGTTTGAATAAAAAACTGCTTGATTCCAATTTTGGAAGCTTTGCTTTTAAAATCGCGAAGAAGTGCAACTAATTCGTTTGTAATACGTTGTGGTAAATAAACGGGTAATCGTGTGCCCAAACGCACACGGGTAATTTCGGCAAACTTTTCGCCTTCTGGCAAATTTTCGTTGTTTTTTTTCTTATGAAGTGCCATGGTGTAAACAGCCTCTAAAATATTGCGAAGCGCAGGCGTTGAGCTCATAAAAGCATCGCCTCCGGTAATCAAAATGTCGCGCAATTGAGCATCTTCCTCAAAGTAAAGCATCAAGCGGTCAAGCTTTTGCAACCAAGTTTCTTTGGGTTTTAGTTTGTTCAAATCGAAATTCAAATGCCCCGATTGAAAATCGTACATACGCTGACACGAAACGCACAAACCTCCGCAAGCTCTGCCGGTTGTGTCGGGAATCAAAATGGCTACTTCGGGGTAACGTCTGTGAATATTGTGCAATGAGGGCAAGACCCAACCTGCGGCATTTGGTTTTCCGGGCTGCACTGTGTCTTCTTTTTCCCAAGCAACAATTTCGCCGTATTCTTCGACCAACTGCTTGCTATGAAACAAATAATCGCGCATGGCAAAATCGGCACCTATCGAAAAGCTGTTAATTTTAGTATCAATAAGCGACAAAAAATACGGGTTTACAAAAAATGGAATTCCTGCTTTTTCGGCTTTGTATAAGGTATTCAAAAGCTCTTCCGACAAAGAATTATCGAGCATTTCGTTGAGCAATTTGGGGTTTCTGATGGCAAATTTCAGATGAAAATGACTAATATCCCACCATTTCAATACTTTAAAAAACTTTTGTTCGTACGATAAATCTGGTTCAAAAAAATAGTTTTTGCTCTTAATTTCGCCTTTTTCAATTATCCGTATCAATATTTTAATAATTCGCTCTTTATTTTCTTTTCTTATTGCCACTATTCGAGGTTCGAGCCCCGACGGAAATTTGTCCATCCATTTCAAAATCTGCTCTTTAGGTGGATTTTTTTCTTGCAATTTTCCGGTTAGCTGCCGAAACAAATATAGCATATCCACAAAAAAGCCATATCTTGCTCCTCCAGTTCCATCTTTTGCTGCCAACCAAAGATATTTCATTGGATTATTGGTGATTAGCTCGCCTTTTCTATTCAAATCTACATACTTTTTTCCGGCATAATCAATGTAATCTAAAATACGAATTGCAGCTATCGAACACCATTCTAATTTCTCAAAAGCCTGTCTTCCATTCAATTCGCGTTTGTAATATGCCAAGGCGTGTTCATTTTTTTCTAATACCGAAAATGCCAAAGCTCTTATTTCCAGCATCGCCTCTGTTTCATTTTTACTTTGAGACAATATTTTAGCCAATAATGGATTTTCATCTAAAATTTTAGCCAAAATTCTATAAGATTTTAAACTTATAGCTACCTTATTATTTCTTTTATTTTTGAGCATTTTTGTAAAATAATTTAGTTTTTGAAAAAAAAGAAAGCCAAAACAAACGGCTTACGATAGAATTTTACAATCAATAGTACTTACCGCATTGTTGTTTTCATTTTATTTAGAATCTGAAAGAAAACACATCTTTTATGTTCGTTTGAAATTTTAATATCCTAGTTTACTGCAAGTAAACTGCGGTTTTAAAAATTTCAAATGCCTTAAATCTGATTTACGTTCAAATATTATTTACTAAAATTGTACTATTCATTTAAAAATGTTGGTAATTTTAATAAAACTTGAAAAAGTGTAGATTTGAAGAAGTTAATTGATTCAAAAAAAATGAATCAAAATCGATTTTGAAATCTACAACACTTATAATCTGAATATTCAAGCCTACTAACAACTAAAATAGATACAAATATAAATCCATTATACGCTTTTTTTAAGAAAAGTTATCATAAAAAAGATTAAAAAATAAAATAAAAAAAACGGAAATATAAAAAAATACAATGCACTTTTATTTTTTTATAAATCAACACAAGTAAATAACGCAAAATAAGGCAAATTCTTATTTGAAAAATAAAAAAAAGTGGAGTAATGACTAATTATTCAGAAAAAAATAATAATTCAAAAAAAAAAGCAAAAAATAAGCACTTGTGCTATTTTATTTTTGAGCAACCTCTTTGCTATTTGCTTGTTTTTAAGCACTTAGCTAAACTAAATATACAATTAATTTTGGTTCACTTCTTAAAATTATTGATTTTTAATTATTTTGTTTAATTTTGCAAAACCTTTTTTACGAAATATAAAAATATACTCTCACAATAAAAAAAACAATATTAGAATGTTAGCTAGAATTTATCCAATTTTCCACAACGGAAAGAAAATCTACTATACCGATTGGTCTAATTTAATTAGTGCCGAAGAATCTTTAGCAGCTATTAAGGAAACGTCAGATTTTATTTTGTCGATGAATGAATATGAACTGCTAGAAATTATTAATGTTACAAATTCATTTGCCTCAGTGGAGTCTCTAACCGAATTAAAGAGGGTTGCAAAATTGACCTCAAAATTTAATAGAAAAAAGGCAATAGTAGGTATCTCGAGTGCTAAAAAAATATTACTCAACTCAGTAAACAGAATTGCGGGAACCAACATAAGGGCTTTCGACACCTTGGAAGAAGCTAAAGACTGGCTTACAAACGAATAAAAAGTTACTCCTGGGTTGCTTGTTTTTTTGAAAAAAAGGAAAAATTTACCTTTCCGTAATTTTTTTGTTTAAAAAAATAAGGCATTGTTGAAAAATCGGTGCTAAAAGAATGCTCAATAATCAACAAAGCCTCTGGTTTAAGGTGTTGATTTTCAAAAATTAAAACAGGAAGCGTTTCTAAATTAGGCAAATCGAAAGGAGGGTCGGCAAAGATTATGTCGTAAAATAACGAATTTTTCTTTACAAACTTAAAAGCATCGGCTTTGTATAAATTTATATTCTTTTCGGCTTTTAGCTCTGCTATTGTGCGCTCGATAAATTTAAAATGATGAATATCAAGCTCTACAGCAGTTACATCGTTGCATCCACGCGAAAAAAACTCGTAGCTAATGCTTCCTGTGCCCGAAAATAAATCCAATACACGAATTTCGTCCATATAGTAATCGTTTTCCAAAATATTGAAAAGACTTTCTTTTGCAACATCGGTTGTAGGTCGAGCACTAAAGCTTTTGGGCGGTGAAAAACGCTTTCCTCTAAATTTACCGCTAACTATTCGCATATTGGTTCTATTATTTTGATAAAAATGAATTTTTTTTTTGTTAAACAGTAATGTAAATCAAATTATCGAAATAATGTTTGTCTAATTTTAATTCTTTGCTAAATGCTGCCTTTGGAAAATTGTCTTTAAATTTCACATTTTTGAAAAAACGCTTCAAAATTTTATAAGTTCCTACTTTTGTCGAAATATTTCCTGATAAAATAATAGGCGTAGAATTATCGGTAATATTAAGATTTTTCAAGGTCAAATGTACATAATAAATAAAGTCGTCAATGGTTTGGTATTCAAAACTATTGTTGAACAATAAGTTATTTGATTGTGTAGCACAGATGTTAAAAAAATCGTTGTCGATATTCAAGTAAATTTCTTTGGTTTTTTGGTTATTGGCACTCGAAAGCAAAGCCGATTCTACAAAGCTTGTATATTGGTGATAGATTTTGTAATTGGTAAGGTTTGAAGCCAAAATAGCTTTTGCTTTTTCGGGAAACGAAAAAACATTGACTATGTCGGAATGTTCAATTTTATTGCTTAATACAATTTCCGTTTCGGATAAAAAATGATTGTACGCAAAAAAAGTGGTTTTACTTTCTTCGGTAAATAAGTTTTCGGGTATTAAAGTGGCTTTAGTTGAAAGATACAAAAAAGCCGTAGAATGATAATTCAACTTAATAAGAGGCTCTTTTCCAAATACATAATTCAATTTCTCTGTTAAAGATTCCTCTTCATTGGGAAAAGGATTGAACTTTACAAATACAAATTTTTTGAGAGCTATGCTATAAATTGTATAGCCGTACTCTAACTTTCCAAATTGAATGGCTAGCTTGTATTTAGGAGCTTCTGCCTTTTTAAAATCGCTCGAAGAATATTCAAATTTTCTCATAATCCTACTTTTATACCGTCAATAGTTACTTTAATTTGTTGATTGAAAAAGGAAACAAATCAAAATTTAATTCATTTATTTTCAAAATATTAGTTGTAAAGAAAGAACACATCCAAGCGTTAAATTTGTTCAAAACAAAAAAAGCTTGAAAGTGTTCTGTATTTCTATAAAAAAAAATAGAAATAAAATTACCTATTTACTTTTTTGCAAAAAGCTATTCCCAGTTACCTGCATTGTTGTTAGGCTCTTTTACATCTCCTACTTTCAAACCCGGAAATCTTTTCAATTTTTTGGCTTCTGCATTCATATTAACAATTTCTTGTTTAGTTAAACCATTCAAGATAACATTGTTAAGTGCATTAGCTTCAAAAACGGCAACAGTAACTCCCGAAGCGGTAGGAATTGTATCCTTAGCTAAAAAGAAAATTTCACCTTTTCCGAAAGGAACAAATTTAATAGAATCGAGCTGAGATGCTTTTTTGAAAAGCGAATCCTTCACACTCACATAAGTAGTATCACGTTTAATCAAACCTAATGCAAGAGCCTCAGCATCAGTAGCAATAGTATCAGGACGTGTTCCTTCTGCTCTAACAACTCTAAAAGACTCGTGTTTAGCAAAGTAAATCAAAGTATCCCAGTTGTCGCAATATTCGCCACGTACTTGCTTGTAAGCAACTTGCAATGAGCGGATTTGCTTTAAACTTTCGATAACAGCATTGTACCTTTTGTCCTTTTCATTTTGAAAAACAATGGGTTCTTTTATACTTTGATATAACTCATAAGATAAAAATGCTATAAGCAAAAATAATGCAATTTGAATTCCTAATTTCATGTTAATAATTTTTTTTTGAAATGATTAAAACAAATATCTGTTCGACTGCAGAACAGTCTTTTTTATTTTTTTTTGATTTTGAATTCTTCTTGTACATTTTGGTTTTTAGAAGTTTATATTAAAATAAATAACTAATAAACAATTACATACAAAAAAACATACAAAAACATAAAGCTCTAAATTTAATAAAAAAAGTAAATTTATAAAGCTCTGCTTTGTTTGCAAAAATATAAACTTTTTGGTTTTTTATGGCTCAAATGTAAAAAAATGTTTATTCTAAAAAAAAAGTTTCTTGTTTTTTTATTTAAAACACTTTTTTTCAAATAGTTACATTTGTTTTTTTTTCATAAATAAATAACATGTAAGGATAAAATAATTCGGAATAGTTACTTAACAAAGATAAACTTGTAAAAAAACGCTTTCGACTAAAAAGAAATGGTTTGGTTAAATTGTTATTTTATCACTAAAAAATACGGAATCTTAAATCAATGTCGCCCAAGTTAAGCCGCCAAGGGTTTAAATCCCTTGACGGGACGCTGTTTTCCAAATAATCTTAACTTAACGGCTTTGAATTTTCAATAGTGTTTGAAAGAAAAAAGGTACAAAAAATAGAATCATTCATCGCAAGCAACTTTTTTGCATAGTTTTTGGTTAAGTAAATTATACAAAAAGAAAAAACTAAGTAAAAAACCAAAGTACTAATTTTTTTGCTTCATTTTAACTAAAATACGAAAAAAGTATAGAAAAAAACGGAAAAGTTTTATTCGTTTTTTCAACAATAAAATTACTCATAAGTATTTAATTAAAAGCACAATATAAGTAAAAGAAAGTGCTCTATTTACGGCTTTTTTTTTAGTATTTACTAAAATACAATATTTTACGTTAATATTATATAAAAATTAATAGGAATAATAGCTTATTTTTGCGTTCATTTTTTATTTAATCTAAAGTACAAAATAATATAGATTCTATCATTTTTGAAGAATCAAAAAAAAACACAAAACTATGAAACAATATTTAATAGTCTTTATGCTATCGGCACTTGCAATAACAAGTTTTGGACAGGTAGCCAAAAATCAAATTCAAGGTCGCATCAATTTTATGATTGAACCCCGCGTCGAATTTGCAAAAATAGCTGCCGATTACAATGCAATTGGCAGTTTGAGTGGAAATATAATTTTTAACAACAAAATCTTTTTTGGTGGTTATGTTTCAAAAAAAGCCATTCCTATGATGCACACCGATTTTATTGTAGGGCAAACAAACGACATAAGTTGCCAGCATCTGGGTATAAATATTGGAGGCAATATTGTAGCATTGAAACGAAAAGAGAGTTATATTTTGCGTAAATCGAAGATTAGAGCAACTTTTGGTGCACGAATTGGCGGCGGTGTGCTTTGGCTCAACGACGATAATTGGAACAAAGTTTCGACTCGCGATTATTTTTACATAGCCCAAGCATATGGTGGATTTTATTCAAAATTAGGAACTTATGTTAATTTCACTATGGGCGGCTACATTCAAGGAGCTTACAGCATCGACAAACTAAATCCTTACATTTCAAACAAAGATTTTTTAAGCCCGGGAGTTTACGTCGCTTTTCAAATAAAATCATTCAAATAAAGCTATATAATTGAAGTACAATAATTTAGAATACAACTGATTTAAAAATTTAGAAAACAGAATACTGAAATCTATCAATTCTAAAAATTGATTCTCAATTTGCTTAAAATCAAAAGCAAAATGCGTTGTTAGCTTTTATGTATCATATAATAACTGGTAAGTTATGAGAACATTCTTTACTTCTTTACCGTTTTTTTGGACTTTTATTTCTCCAAACAATAAAAGCCGAAGTGTAAAAGATTTTGATAACGTTGAATTACAAAGTGCAGCTATTATTCAAAAAAATAATACAGCCTATGTAAACAACGCCAAGCAACTAATAATTAATAATCTAAGCAACGAAGGCTTCGATTTTGTGTCTAATTTTGTCCCTTTTGAAACTAAGAAATATTTCAACCTAATTTCGAATAAATTACTCATAGACCGTTCAAAACAAGATAGTTGTGCAATGTTGGCAATACAACTCGAAAATCTCGATGAAACCAAAAATCTACACAAATGTATTAGCGAAATAAATGAATCACTCGAGCTCAATGGCCTTTTTTTAGGCTTCTTAAATACGCAAAACCATTGGAAACAAGCCATAAAAAATCGTTTCTTTTTTCCGCTGAGCCATTTAATAATAATACTTTCTTTTTCTTGGCAACTGATTTTGCAATTAATAGTGAAAAAAAGTAACGTAAAAAGATATGCAAGTATTTCAAAAGCTGAACTTTATGGTAGATTGTATTACAACGGTTTCGAAATTACTGACGAAAAAGAAATTAACGGCAGGCTCTTTTTTGCAGCAAAAAAAGTAGGAGCTAGTAATAAAGAAGATAAAAAACATGGTCTTTTTATTAAATTGAAACGAGTTGGAAAAAACGGAAAAAAAATAACGGTTTACAAAGTTAGGAGTATGTATCCTTATTCCGAATATTTGCAAGACTATATTTATCAGCACAATAACTTGCAAGAAGGTGGAAAATTTAAAGATGATTTTAGAATTTCGCCCATAGGAAAATACATTCGCAAAATGTGGATAGACGAAATACCTATGTTTTTTAATTTACTCAAAGGCGATATGAAATTTTTTGGAGTAAGACCACTTAGCAATCAATATTTTAATTTATATCCCAAAGAATTACAAATTTTAAGAACACAAACAAAACCCGGATTAGTTCCGCCTTTTTATGTAGATATGCCTCGAACTCTAAACGAAATTATACAATCAGAAATGAACTATTTAAAAGCTTACCAAAAAGCTCCACTAAAAACAGATTGTATTTATTTGGTTAAAGCACTCAATAACATATTATTAAAAGGCAAACGAAGTCATTAATTCATTTTTTTAGCATCAAAAAACAACAAAAGGATAAAAAATTTCATTCATACATAATATAAGGTATAATATTTGAAATACTTTCGAGAAAAAGAAAGAAAACAAATACTCAGCAAAAATGAAAGTATTAAAATATTTAAGCATTCTAATTTTATTATTGACTGCAAATTTGTGCTTTGCTCAAAACAATTTCAGCATTAAAGCTTATGGCTTGGGAGTTCACCCTTTTTCGGAAGTAAATTCATCTATTTTGACAAAAAAAATAGATGCAAATGGCAAACTCGCCTTTGAGCCAGGTTTAATTATTGCCTCCGAGTTTTTTATTAATTCTAATTCGGTATCGCTAAAACCCATGCAATCAATCTATTTAGATAGAATGGGAAAATTAGCAGGTTTTACGCATTTGGGGTTTCGAGCTTACGTTTACAATAAAAAACGCCACACTTTGGCTCTTGGAATAGGTCCAAGCCTTTTTTATCGCCAAAATTGGTCAGAAATTGACAATTATATAAACGAGGATATTTACAATGAGTTCGATTCATTTCAGTACAAATTTTTTATGCTCAGCGGCGAAATCGAATACAGCTATTATTTTTCAAAGTTAAATTATTTGAGTTTTTCAATAAATCAAATCGATTTGCAAGGTTTTACCTTTTCAGTTGGCGTAAAACAGCTATTCAAATACAAAAAGAAAAAGCACTCGGCACGTAAAAAAGCGTGCGATTGCCCTTCTTTTAGATAATCCGCACCAAAAAAAAACAATATTAAGCCTATTTTTTTTTCATACCTTTTTATTTTCAAAAAAAATAGTTACTTTCGTACTATAAAAAATTCAGTTTCAAAATACTAAACTATCTATTTTCCAAAATTATTTTTTTGAACTGATTTATGATAAACATTGCACTTTTTTTTTGAAAATAATGTATGAAAAAAATACTTTTAATAGAAGACGATATTGTTTTGCGCGAAGCTACTGCCGATTTTTTACAAGAAGAAGGGTTTAAAGTTTTTACAGCGCAAGACGGAATGCTGGGAATCAAATCCGCCATAAAAAACCTTCCCGATTTAGTTTTGTGCGACATCGAGATGCCTAGTTTTAATGGCTACGAGGTATATAGCATTTTACAAGAAAACATCGACACTCGTATAATTCCCTTTATTTTTCTTACAGCAAGAGCTGAAAATGAAGACATTAGAGCTGCAATGCAAAAAGGGGTAGATGACTACATAACCAAACCTTTCGACTACGATGAGCTTTTACAAACCATAAAAGTGCGCATAGAAAAACGCGAACGACTCACAAGGGCAGCCTCCGAAACCTACAAAACGCTATTTGAAAATTCACTAACAGGTGTTTTTGTTATCACAGGGCGACGATTTGTGTATGTAAACAAACAGTTTAGCAAATTTTTGGGCTACACACACGAAGAATTGAATGAAATAAATTGGTTAAGCCTTATTAGCCAAGAAGATAAAAAACATCTACTCTCAAAATTCAAAAGTCTTTCGTTGGGAATTAACAAAGTTATCCATTCGCAGCTAAAAATAATAAGCAAAAAAAGGAAACTACTCGACCTAGAATTGAGTGCCGGAATTACCAATTACAAAGGAAAACCTTCGCTCATTGGCAACGTAATTGCAATAGAAAATAAGTCCAAAGTAGATATTTCTCTTTGGATAGATGAAATATCGAAAACCGATTTAGATAAAGTTGTTGAAATATTAGAGCAAAACCAAAGCTCTCTTTCGCCAGAATCGGTTGAAAAATTAAAAAAACTTTCGCAAAATTACAACAGCAATGAAAAACCTAAGCTAAATATAAATATCACCAAACGAGAGTTTGAAGTATTGGAATTATTCTGCAATGGTCTTACAAAACATGAAATAAGTGAAAAACTTTTTTTGAGTGTACGCACGGTCGAACGCCACAGGGCTCAGTTGATAGAAAAAACCAATACTCACAGCACCGTAGATTTAGTGTTATTTGCGATAAAAAATAAATTAATAGAAATAGAGCTAGATTAGTCCCCCATTTGCAAGATTGAACTATCGCGAATTGCTATAAATTGCTTTTTTTTGCACAAGAAAATTTTTTTTTGTACAAAAAACTACTTTTACAGCAAAAAAATAAAATTTCCAATTGGCGGAAGCTATTTTCACGAAAAAAACAATACAGAAAGTGGCATTTCAAAAAAATAACTAATTTTAGAAATATTCCTTATTTTACAGGCAATATAAAGTTTTTTAGTAAACAAACACTGTCGCAAATTTATACGAAATGTCAGATTTGCGACAGTGCTTTTTGATAGACTGTTTTTTTTAATAAAAAAGACTTAAAATTAATTTTAAAAATGGGTATTTTAACTATTTCGCATTAGCCCAAACAGCTTTATCTTTGCATCAGAAATTAAGTATTTATAATACATTTTTAATCAATAGTAAAAGTTTTTGTGTCTGCACGGTGTGAACCATGCAGGCAATTTTTTAAAATTTTAATTTTTGTGTAACGTAAATATTTAAAAACAATAACAACCAAAACATTATTAATATTACCAGAATGATGGAAATATACAAAAGCGATTATGTACAGGTTTATTTTGACGATACAACTTCTTTGTTAGAGCAAAAATATTCAGCTAAAGATTTTACAAACATCAAGTTTGTAAAGGAACACAGAGAAATTTTAGAGTTAATAAAAAAAATAAAACCCGAAAAGTTCTTAATCGATTTGACAGAAAGAGAAACACCAATAAATGAAGTAAACGAAGAATGGCTATTGCGTGGTTTAATGCCCGAAGTAGTTAGAGGCGGACTTGAAAAAATGGCATTTATTGTGAACGATGAGTTCAACTCTCCTGTTAGCATAGAGCAAATAGCCGAAATGCAATCGAAAAGAATCATAGTTCCTCAATATTTCGATGATATGGAAATAGCAAAGGATTGGTTACTAAACGAATAGAATTTTTTTTTTCATAATTTCAAAAATCCTCAATTTATTTAACATTTTTACTGTCAGTTGTTTTAATTACCCGTGTACCCCACGGGTAATTTTTTTTTACCGGTTTTTATAAATTAGTAACCCCAAATTAATTGTATATTTCGTTTTGCCAAATGCTTAAAAAATAAGCAATTAGCAAAAGAATTACTCAAAAATAAAATAGCACTAGTGCTTAAATCATTTTCTAGCTGCCCACTTTCTTACTTCTGTTCTAAGCCATACATCGGCATCGCTCACCCATCGGTAATTTTCGCGAATATAAGCGATAGTTGCTTTTTCGATATTGCTGTATATTTCGCCATTTTTTATCATTTCCAGCAATATTTCGGCATCTTCCATCGAAATTTTTCCATTACTATTTTTGGCAACTGCTTTTTCGGCAGTTTCTATCAAAGCAGCGTCATATTCAATGCCTTCTATTATTATGTGTTTTTCCATTTTATGTGTTTGAACTTATTTTGTAAGCTATTTAATAGTGCTTGAAAGAAAACGCATATTCATCATTTCTTTGCTTGATAAGAAGCGAAATTTTAAAAAAAATTCTGCAACTTTTTCTAAACTCTAATAGCAAATTGCCAAATTGTTCTTTACTATTTTATCACTAAAAATTGTAAAATGATAAATTTTAAATAACTTTTAAAAAAAAGTTATCGCTTGTTATACTATCAATCAATTAAATTAGAAATACTTATGAGTTTTCTTTCATGCACTATGTAACAAGAAAAATCGAATGCTTAAAAAGCATTGCGAACTATCTTTTTATAAAAAAAATATTGTTTTATATAAAGCCGGTAATAGGGATTTAACAAATAGATAAATCCCTAATATACAGCATTTTAATATTATTTAGTGGCAGCCCATTTTCTAATTTCAGCTCTAAACCACTCATCGGCTTTTTCTGTCCATTTAAAATTTTCGCGAATGTACGCCATTGTAGCTTTCTCTACATCTGTGTAAGTGTCGCCATCTTTTACTTTTTCAAGCAGAATTTGGGCATCTTCAAACGAAATTTTGCCATCTCCTTGTCCTGCTACTGCTGTTTCAGCTGCTTCAATTAAGTCGGCATCATATTTTACGCCGTCTATTGTTTTGTAATATCCCATATTGTTATAATTTTTAAAAAAAATAATTAATTAATAGAGATAGTATTTGAAAGAAAATAGCAAATTTGAGAAATTTTAAAATCTTAGAACCCCAATTTAAACAAGTAAATGAAGATTTTAGAGTTTCAACATAACCCAAAAGTGTGTTTTCTTTCAGACACTAAATAAGCATCTGTGCTTTTCTATTTTGTATTCAAAGTTATGTAAAAAATATTATTTTTCAAAAAAAAAAAAGCCTTTTTTTTCTAATCGTATCTATAAATTTAATTTTTAGATACAATTAGAATTCAAAAATTTCAATTTATGACTATGAATGAGTAGTTTAGAAATAAAAACGCGTAAAAAAAATGCTCCTTAATTTTGAATCTAAAAACCTACGGCTTTGCTAAGCGTAAATTTAAAGATAGAACCTTTTCCGTGTTCACTTTCTACCCAAATACGTCCTTTGTAAATATTTACAATGCGTTTAACTATCGACAAACCTATGCCAGTACTATCTTTTTTGCGGCTACTATCTACCATCTGAAATATATTAAAAATACTTTCGTGGTATTTGAGAGGTATCCCAATTCCATTGTCTTCAATATCAAATTGCCAGTGCGTACCTTGGTCTGAGTGGTTTATTTTTATGAAACCTTCAGGTTTGTCCATGTATTTAATGGCATTGCTAATGAGGTTTTGAAAAATTTGCATAATTCTGACTCTATCTCCATTAATACTTGGAAGTTGCGATACTTCTATTTTAATATTTTGGGGTGGAACAATCAGTTCTATTATTTCTTTTACTAGTAAATTCAAATCAATTAATTCAAATTCTCCAACAAAATTGGTTGCCCGCGAATATTGGAGCACTCCTTCTATCATTTTGTCCATAGTTTTTACTCTTTCCACGAGCATCGAAAGTTGTTGCTTTCCTTCTTGGTCAAATTTATCGGCATAATCTATTGAAATCCAAGTAGCTAGTTGGCTTATTCCACGCAAAGGCGCTTTCAAGTCGTGTGAAATAATGTAAGCAAAGTCGTTTAGTTCTTTATTAATTCGCTCTGTTTTTTCTTTTTGTATTTCAGCTTCTTCCCTTTTTTGGGCTAAGTTTTGGTTTATGCTTTGCAATTGAGTATTTTTTTCGTGCAATTCTTTGGTTCGCTCTTCTACTTTTAGTTCAAGTTCTAATTTCTGTTGCTTAAATCGACTAATTTTACTTCTATAATATCTTAATAATAAAGAACTTATTACGATAAAAAGTAGAGTGATAAACCATGTAGTCTCCCAAAAAGGTGGCAAAATTTTAATGTGAATCAAAGCTTTAGGCTTCGACCATGTTTTAGAGTTTGGCTTAAACGCCTTTACCATAAATACGTAGTCGCCTTGCTTCAAATTGTTAAAAGTAACCTCGTTTTTAACTTGCTCGTTCCAGTTTTCGCCACTTCCTTGCAATTTATAAGCGTACCGCATTTGGCTATTGGAATTGTAATAAACAGCGGCAAATTTAATAGTAAAGAAAGCGTCTTCGCTTTCTATTTCAATTTTTTTGAGCCGATTAATGTTTTTATTTTTCATCGAAGCTTCAAATTTTGCCTGCTTATTTTCTTCCAAAAAACGAAAATCGGTCATTTCTAAATATAAAGAATCATCTTGTTTGGTCAATTTTTGAGGTTTTACCAAAACCAAACCATCAATATTTCCAAAATACAAATCTTTGTTTCGAGCACTTGCACTAGCTCCCCAAAAAAATTGATTCGAATTTAATCCAGAAGCTACATTATAATTAGTAAATTCCTGTGTTTCGATATCTAATTTAGAGATTCCACTATCGCTCGAAAACCAAATGTTCCCATTTATATCTTCCAGAATGCCATATATAATATTGTTAGCCAGACCTTTAGAAATATTATAATTAATAAATCTAAGTTCACGCTTTCCAATCCAATTCAATTCCGAAGCTTTTAATAAATCCACTCCACCGCCAAAAGTTCCAATCCACAAATTGCCTTTTGAGTCGAGAAAAAGCGAAATAACCGAAGAGGCACTAATTGAATTAGAATTGTTTAATGCTTCTTTCCACGAAAGAATTTTATAACCATTTTGTGCTTTTTTGTTTGGAATCAGCGCGTTAAGCCCATCTCCCCACGTGCCAGCCCAAACGACTCCATTTTTATCTTTTACTAGCGATTTTGATTGAAATTTATTTCCGCTAACACTATTTTTATTGTCGTAATCGTAATAAAAGTTAGTCCATTCTTGCGTTTCGATGTTCAATCTATTGAGCCCATTTTCGGTGGAAACCCACAAAATACCCTTTTGTTCTTCAAAAACAGCCTGCACTCTATCGTCGGAAAGAGAATTAGAATTTTCCTTGTGTCGATAATTTTTTTTAACAGTAAGTGTTTGTTTATCAAACAAAAAAAGCCCTTGCCCCCAACAAGAAACCCAAAAATTGCCCAAACTATCTTCCATAATCGAAGTTATTTCAGAGCCTAATAATTTTTTTTGCACCAAACTATACTTGATGCTTATAAATTCTTGGTTTTCAAAATTATAACTAGTCAATCCTTGCCCTAATGTACCAATCCACAAAATGCCTTCCTTGTCTTCATAAACCGAGCGAATTGTTTTACCAGCAAGGCTATTTTTATTTTCAGCATCGTGTGTAAATAATATAAAAGCCTTATTTTCAATAAGTTTACTTACGCCGCTTTCTGTAGCTATCCATAAATTATCATTTTTATCAACAAAAAGTCCTCGCAAACGGTTCGTTTTAAGATTGGGTGTATTTTCTACGCTAATTTTTCTGACTTCTTTTTTATTGCTCGCAGTAATGATGTAAAGCCCATGTTCAGTAGCAATAGCTAAATTTCCATCATTTTTTTTGGTAATTCCAAAAATAATTTGACTCATTTCAGAATTTTTATAAAAAGGCGAAAATATTCCCGTTTTTAAGTCAAGTAATTGCAAACCAGCACCATTTGTTCCTAGCCACAACAGTCCGTCTTTGTCTTGATAAATAGAATAAATACTATTGCAAGGCAATGAATTTTTATTTGAAGCATCAAATTTATAATGAGTGATTTTCTCCGTTTTCGGATTGAGCATATCCAAGCCATTGCTCTGAGTTCCTATCCAAATATTGCCATTTTTATCTTCAAAAAGGCTGCGTATATCATTATCACTCACCGTGTTTTCATTACTTCCCAAATGGTTGTAGTTTTTAAAACGCTTTGTGTTTTTATCAAATTTATCAAGCCCTCCTCCTAAAGTTCCTATCCATAAGTTTTCGTTTTTATCTAAAAGTAAAGTCCATATATTATTGTTAGACAATGAATTGACCGATTTCGGGTTGTGCTCAAAAACGGTAAAATTATCAGTTTTAGGATTGTATCTATTCAAGCCACCGCCTTGGGTTCCTACCCAAATAAAGCCTTCTTTATCTATTTGCAAAGCCCTAATAATGTTGTTCGACAATGAGTTTTTCGTACCATTGTTTCTGTAAATCTTAAAATCAGAACCATCATAACGAATTAATCCATTGAGAGTTCCAAACCAAACAAATCCATCTTTATCTTGAATAAAAGACGAAGTAGAGTTAGGCGTATTGCCATTTGCATCAACAATTTCGACTACTTTTATGCTATGATTTTGACCTACACAAACAATAAAGGCAATAATAAAAGAAAAAGTTAAAAATATATTTCGTTTTTTTTTCATATTTAGTAGATTTTTCCACCCAAAAAAATGACAGAGTTTGTGTGAAAAAGCAAAATTAGAAGCCACTTTTTACAAATTATTCAAAAAATTTCACTTTTTTAGCTCAAATAAAAAATTTATTCGATTCTTAAGAAAAGCCTTACAAGCAAAATAGAGTATGCAAGATATAAAAAATACAACTAGCTTACAAATGAAATTAACTTTTATTGTAATTTTCATCGTATTTACTCTAAAAAATGCTTATAATCAGAAAATTAGGTATGACTTACATTTAGTTATTCCATTGAAAAAAGTTACATCATTTATATTCAAAAAAAGCAATTCTTTCTACCGAAGCAGATGAATTTGGAACAATTTTTCAAATTGATGCAAGCAAAGTAATAGAAAAACGTTTAAACAAAATTAGGAATAAAAAAAGAGTCTATCTGTTTGATTTAACGTACTATAAATAAAAAAGGCGCATTAATTTACTACACACAATTGGCAACTAAATTTTATGAAATTCATCACCACTCCTTCAAATTTCTCACACTAAAAATTGCTTTTTTATATACCAAATTCAATTGTAATAAATTAGGAATGCTCAATCTATCAGGTAATTATTTGAACTTACTTAACGTTAAAATTGAATAAGAAAAGTGCTCTTAAAGAAAAAGATTAAGTACCAAGCTATTATATTTTTGAAGAAACCTCTTGTTGCTTGCTTATTTTATTAAGCACTTGGCAAAACGAACTATACAATTAATTTTGGTTCACAGCTTAAGAAGAGTTTGAAAGAAAAATTGCTGCGCCAGATAGGAGCAAAATTAAGTAGAAAATAGAAACAAAAAACGACAACTCATAAATATGAATTGCCGCTTTTTTAGTAGCGAGACCCAGGATTGAACTGGGGACCTCATGATTATGAATCATGCGCTCTAACCTGCTGAGCTACCTCGCCATGACCACAAATTCTAAACGTTTTTGTTTCTCATTTGCGGGTGCAAAGGTAAACGTTTTTTTTAAAAGAAAAAATTTTTTCAAAAAAAAAGTATTTTTTTTTAATTTTTTTTATTCGAAATTTGTTTCTATATTGTAGCGATTTAATACTTTAATTTAGATTTACTTATTTGTCTAATAATAAATAGATTAGTTCAATTCTTATAAAATAACAAAATTTTAAAGGCAGCTAAAACTTAATTTTTCAAAGTTTTTTAATATCACAAATTTATGGAAAAATACGAAATAGAATTTCCATTGAATACCTCAAGTAGCTTACTCTATATGAGGCTTTCAACACCAAGTGGGCTCGGCGAATGGTTTGCCGACGATGTTTTTGTGGCTCAAGATAAATTTATTTTTGTGTGGGAAAAAAATGAGCAAATTGCTTTTCTCAAAGAAAATAGAAAAAATGAAAAGGTAAAATTCAAATGGGAAGACAGCAACGACAATGAATATTTTGAATTTTCCATTCGCAATAATCCAGTAACTGGCGATAATGCTCTGATTATTACCGATTTTGCCGAAAATAGTGAAGAAAAAGAAGATGCAATCCAGTTATGGAAAAAACAGGTTTCCAAACTCAAATCAGTCTTAGGTTTATAAACACTTCCATTTTTTTTCGCAGTTAAAGTGCCTAGATTCTATCTTTCTAACTAACTATGCCATATTTTAATCAAAAATTATCACTTTTTAGCTATTTTATAAGCCAAAATGGAGCTTTTCCCTTTCCAAATACATTCAAACTATAATTGAAAACAATACAATACGATTCTCCGAATAAAAACGAAATTAAAAAAAACTTACGAAATTTGTATATTTAGATTTTTTTCGTATAATTGCTAAAAAAAAGTAGCAAAATGTCTGAAAAAGAAACAAATCAAAAATACCAACAAATTATTAAAGCCAGCCAAATATTATTCTGGAAGCATGGGGTTAAAAGAGTGAGTATAGAAGAAATATGCTCATTGGCTAAAGTAAGTAAAATGACATTTTATCGTTTTTTCCCAAACAAAATAGAGCTAGCAAAACATTTACTCGAAAAAGTAGCAAAAGAAGGCTTTGATTCATATAAAAACCTTGTAACCAGCGATATAAGTTTTACTGAAAAAATAAATAAACTAATAGAAATGAAACTAGAAAGCATCAAAAATGTGGGACAAGAGTTTATTTTAGATTTATACAAAAATCCAGAACTAGGCTTAATTCCATTCATTGATGAATTAAATAAAGAATCGTTAAAATTAACAATTTTGTTTATCCAAAAAGCTCAAAAAGAAGGATTTATCCGGAAAAATTTAAAAATAGATTTTATTTTATACTTTTTCAACCAAATGGCAAGAATGATAACTGATAATCAACTAATTGAAAAATATGAAACACCACAAGCCTTAATTATGGAAGTAACCGAGTTTTTCTTTTACGGAATAGGTGCGCATCAAGATAAAAAATAAAAACAATAGCTAATATCAAAATAAATGCGAAGTAAAATAATTTTCATTCTGTTACTAAGCCTTTTTTTACAGGCTAAAGCGCAAGATACGCTAAAACTAAAAGGGCAATTTTCAAATTGGCTTTTGTATAGTAGCAACAATGAGCTACCCTATTGGTTTGGAAGCAGATATATTCCGCAACTAAATTATACAAACATACTAAAAAATGAACAACAAATTGATTTTGAGGCTTCTATAAATACATTTGGAACGTTTGCTACAAATTTTAATGACTCCACCTATTCCAACGCCCAATTAAAACCATACCGAGTTTGGGCTCGCTACTCTGGAAAACAATTTGAACTAAGAGCTGGACTTCAAAAAATAAATTTTGGCTCAGCCACTATGTTGCGCCCGCTCATGTGGTTCGACCAAGTTGATGCACGTGATCCGCTAAAATTGACCGACGGAGTTTGGGGTATTTTGGGCAGATATTATTTTATGAATAATTCAAATATTTGGCTTTGGGCTTTATATAAAAATAAAGCACCTCGTGGCTGGGAATTTATTGAACACAATAAAAAACTTCCTGAATTTGGAACAAGAGTACAATTTCCATTGAAAAACAGCGAAATAGGTTTTAGTTATCACCATAATTTGCTCGATTCTCGCTCTCTAAATGGCTTATTTATTCCATTAGAAAAAATACCTGAAAATAAATTTGGCTTTGACCTAAAAATTGATTGGTTTATAGGAATTTGGTTAGAAACAACCTTGTCTTCAAAATCAGAAAATTTAGGAATTTATACTCATCAAAAATTATTAACAATTGGAAGTGATTATACTTTTAAGATTGGAAATGGATTAAATTTTGTGTTAGAACATTTACTTGCAAACAACACAGAAAAAGCATACCAACTAAAAAACATTCTAAATCTATCTGCTATATCTGCTTCATATCCAATTAGTTTATTCGATAATTTAGGAGTTATGTTTTACTACGATTGGAATAACAATGCGCTTTACAATTTTATGAATTGGCAGCGACAGTTCAATAAACTAAGTTTGCATGTTTTAGCCTTTTGGAATCCAAAAGATTCGATTATGCCTACACAAACTATTGGTAATAACTTATTTAGTGGCAAAGGGATTCAACTAATGCTACTGTTAAATCATTAAGAAAGACATAAAAATTTAAAATTAAAATCTATGGAAATTATAAAAATAAATAATATGAGCAAACGTTTTGCAGTTGGAAATAGCCATTTTACTGCACTAAACAAAATAAACCTAACGTTAAACGAGGGAGAATTTACAGGTTTAGTAGGTCCAAGTGGCTCAGGGAAAACAACTTTGCTCAACATTATAGGTTCACTTGATGTGCCTAGTGAAGGAAAAATTGAAGTTTTAGGTAAATCCATTGCCGATTTATCTCACAAAGAATCAGCGCAATTACGAAATTTGCATTTAGGGTTTATCTTTCAGACTTACAACTTATTGCCAGTTTATACAGTTTATGAAAATGTAGAATTTGCTCTACTTTTACAAAAAATGGGAGCAAGCGAAAGGCGAAAGGCTGTACTCGAAGCCTTAGAATGGGTAGGACTTAGCGAGAAAATAAAATCAAAACCCTCACAATTATCGGGCGGTGAAAGTCAAAGGGTTGCAATTGCTCGGGCGATGGTAAAAAAACCAAAATTGGTGCTTGCCGATGAGCCTACAGCAAATTTAGATTCAGAAAATTCTCATAATATATTGAAAACCATGCTAAAGCTGAATGAAGAATTAAAAACAACCTTTGTTTTTGCCACTCACGACGAAAAAGTAATGAGCTATTTGAAAAGAATGATTTCACTTGCCGATGGGCAAATTACAAAAGATGAAATACAATAAAACAAACTAATTTTGAATAAGACAATTAATGTAATGTTTTTTTCAAATTTTAAGATAAAAAAATAGTTAAAATACAGCTATTTATCGCTTAAATTTATAATTAAATAAAAATATGTTAGCAATAAAATTAGCAATAAGAAATTTAATAGGTGCAGGATTAAGAACTTGGCTCAATATCAGTGTTTTGTCAGTTGCCTACCTAATAATCATTTTTCACAATGGTATAATTGATGGTTGGAATTTGCAAGCCAGAAACGACACACAAGCTTGGGAAATAGGACAAGGACAACTTTGGCACGAAAACTTCGACCCGCTCGACGTTTTCACTTATCAAGATGCACACTCTCCTATCTCAAAAAAAATGAGTAAACTAATTAAACAACAAAAAGTTACACCTATTTTATTAACGCAAGCATCTGCTTACCCACAAGGTAGAATGCAAAGTATTTTACTCAAAGGAATTATTCCCAATCAAAAAATAGTTAAACTTCCATCGGCAGCATTATCATCTGAAAATGAAATAATTAAAGCTATTATCGGAAAACAAATGGCAAAAAATTTAAAACTTAAAAAAGGAGAAAATTTATTAATAAGGTGGCGCGACAAAAATGGTACATTCGATGCGATAGAAATAGAAATATCTGAAATTTTTGATTGCGATGTTCCGGGTGTAGATAATGGAAAAATATGGATTTCGCTAGCTAACTTACAAAAAATGATAAACTTAGAGAACCAAGCGAGCTATTTTATTGTAAATGAAAAATATAAAGGAGGAGATTTCGAAAAATGGAAATTCAAAACAACTGATTTTTTACTTGCCGATTTGAACCAAATTATCGAAGCCAAACGAGGTTCTGGCGTGGTATTTTACGGGCTTCTATTATTAATAGCTCTGCTGGCAATATTTGATACTCAAGTACTTTCAATTTTCAGACGCCAAAAAGAAATTGGAACTTACATTGCATTAGGAATGACACGCTGGCAAGTAGTAAAAATTTTTACAGTAGAAGGCAGCATGTACAGCATTTTAGCAGCTATTTTAGCAGCTATTTGCGGCTCTCCTCTATTCTGGAGCCTCAGTAAATCAGGCTTGGCTATGCCGGCAGGAACGAATAACATGAATATTGCTATTTCCGAACGAATTTTTCCTAGTTTTAGCATCGAACTAATTGTTTCAACACTAGTTTTTGTTGTTTTGGCTGCTACAATCGTTAGCTTTTTGCCAGCGAGCAAAATAGCAAAATTAAAACCAACCGATGCTTTAAAAGGAAAAATTCAATAGTAATTATTCTAATTTATTTGTGATAATTAAACTGATTTCAATTTCCAAACAACTAAATTTATATTCTTTTTTTTAAAAATAATTCAAATTATTTATTTTTTTATAAAAGAATATATTCAATTATAAAATAATAAAATACTTATAATTTATTATCAAAATATATAAAATGATAAAATTCTTAATAAAAGGTATTTTGCGCGATAAGAATAGAAGTCTTCTACCAATTATCGTCATTTCAATAGGTGTAGCGCTCACGGTATTTTTCAGCACTTGGTTCAGCGGAGTTTTTTCCGATATGGTAAACGTAAATGCAAACTTAAGCACAGGACACGTAAAAATAATGACCAAGGCTTATGCCGAGAATATAACTCAGATACCCAATGATTTAGCTCTACTCGAAGTAGATAAACTAATGGCTGAACTGAAGCAAGATTACCCGCAAATGGATTGGGCTGCTAGAATTCAATTTGGTGGCTTGTTGGATATACCTGATAAACAAGGCGAAACACGAGCACAAGGACCAGCGGCAGGTCAGGCTATCGATTTTTTTTCGACAGAATCAAAGGAAGTAAAGCGAATGAACATTCACAATTCACTTATAACCGGAAAATTGCCAACAAAATCAGGCGATGCGCTCATTAGCCACGATTTTTTCAAACGATTCAATCTCCGCTTAGGCGACGAAATCACTCTTTTTAGCTCTACTATGAATACCAGCATGACTTTTTATAACTTTAAGATAGTAGGAACGTTACGCTTTGGTATGCAGGCATTAGATAGAGGAGCAATTCTTATTGATTTGAGTGACGCCCAAAAAGCTCTTGATATGGAAAATGCAGCAGGCGAAATACTTGGTTTCTTTAATAATAATACTTACAATAAAGAAAATGCCGAAAAAATTAAACAAGCATTTAACAACAAACATAAAAAAATAAACGATGAATTCGCTTCCAAAATGTTGTTACTCAGCGAACAAAACGGCTTAGGCGAATACATTATTTTATCGGAAAACATGTCGTCAATTATGATTTTTCTTTTTATACTTGTAATGTCGATAGTGCTTTGGAATACAGGACTTTTAGGCGGTTTACGTCGATATAATGAGTTCGGAATACGCCTGGCAATGGGAGAAGAAAAACGACATATTTACAAAACTCTAATTTACGAATCTGTGTTTATTGGTTTTATAGGCTCGATAATTGGCACTATGATTGGGCTAGCAGCTGGATATTATCTTCAAAACCATGGAATTAATTTAGGAAATCTTATGCAAGATGGAGGTCTGATGATGCCTACTGTTTTTCGTGCCATTGTAAAGCCTGAGGCGTATTACATTGGTTTTATTCCGGGTTTATTTTCTATGGTTTTAGGTAATGCGCTCTCTGGAATTGGAATTTATAAACGCAAAACGGCTCAGCTTTTTAAAGAATTAGAAGTATGAAAAAGAGCAAACAAGTGAATATTAATGTTGCGTTTTACCAAAAATTATCTATTTTTGATGTTCAAATTAACATTTTAGAATACTCGAAATTTAAAAAAAATGAAAAAATTAAGTTCCTCCAGATTTAAAGATATTGACTTTATTGAAAATCAAAAATTAATCAAAATAACATGGAAATCAGCAACAAAAGATATGACAAATGATTTGTTCAAGCTCGAAATGGCTGAATTTCCGAGTTTTTTTAATTTGGGTATTAAATACATTCTGCACAATATGGAAAATATGCAATACACAGTAGTGCCAGAAATTCAAAGCTGGATTGATAATAATATAAATAAAAAAGCAGTAGATTCAGGTGTACAACGATTGGCTTTTGTGCTTGGCGCAGATATATTTTCGAGTATTTCAGTGCAACAAGCCAACGAAGCTAAAAATATACAACCAATTGATATTAAGTATTTTAAAAACGAAATTTCCGCAATGGAATGGATTACTAGCTAGTTTGTTTTCCTACAAGAAAATAGTAGAATATTCGAAAATATCATTTTTTTTGTATTAACTAAAAAATAAATTTATGCTCAAACAATTAATTTTAAGCATTACAGTCTCTTTGATTTTTTCGTCTATTTCGGCACAAAATGCACTCGAAATTATGGAAAAAGTAGATAAAAATATGTCGTCCAAAAATAGAATAGTAGAATCATCTATGACTATCCACACAAAACGCAGTAGCAGAACAATTACTTCAAAATCGCACTCGGTAGGCAACCAAAAAGCTTTTACAGAATATTTATCGCCAGCCCGCGAGCAAGGAACTAAAATGCTAAAGTTAGAAGACAAACTCTGGATTTATTCGCCGTCAACCGACCGCACGATGCAAATTTCGGGACACATGCTCCGGCAGTCGGTTATGGGCTCCGACTTGTCGTATGAAGATATGATGGACGATAGAAAACTCACGGATATTTATACCGCAAAATTTATTAAAAACGAAACAATTGACCAAAGGAACACTCATTTGCTCGAACTTACAGCCAAAGTACAAGGTTTGGCTTACTACTCGCGCAAAATTTGGATTGATACAGAGCGTTTTGTGCCATTAAAAGAAGAATTGTATGCAAAAAGTGGACAACTATTGAAACGCACAAGTTTTTCGGAAGTGAAAAAAATACAAAATCGGTGGTTTCCAACAAAAATGCTTTACAAAGATATGCTAAAACAAGGCGAAGGCACTGAATTTAATATAATTGACATGAAATTTGACCAAAATATTCCTGAATATATTTTTACAAAAGCAGCATTAAAGCAGTAAATTTAGTGATTAAAAGCAACATACATTTTTCAAAAAAAGCCGCAAAATAAAAATTTTACGGCTTTTTTTATAATTCAGAATACAAACTAATAGTTTGTTTCTTTAATCTCGAAATAAGACTGTGGGAATAAGCAAGTTGGGCAAGTTTTTGGAGCACTTTCGCCTTCGTGAATATAGCCACAGTTTCTGCATTTCCACATAATTTTGTCGCCACGCATAAACACTTTTCCTGCTTCTAAATTATTATATAGCGTTCTGTAACGTTCTTCGTGCTCTTTTTCGACTTTAGCAATTAATTTAAAAGCCGAAGCCACCGCCGGAAATCCCTCTTCAGTTGCTATGCGAGCAAATTCAGGGTAAAGCTCAGTCCATTCTTCGTTTTCGCCATCGGCAGCGGCTTTCAAGTTTTGAAGCGTATCGCCCACCATTCCAGCAGGATACATAGCTGTAATTTCAACTCCTCCACCTTCTAAAAAATCGAAAAAGCGACGTGCGTGTGCTTTTTCATTAATCGCAGTTTCTTCAAAAAGAGCAGCAATTTGCTCTAATCCTTCTTCTCTTGCTTTTTCGGCAAAATAATTGTAACGCATACGAGCTTGCGATTCGCCAGCAAAAGCTTTTAATAAGTTTTGTTCTGTTTTTGTTCCTTTTAAACTCTTCATTTTAAGTATTTTATGTAATATTTAATAAGAATAGAATTTGTGAATTAAATTTTGAACAAATATACTAAAAAAAAAATAGCTCAAAAATAGAATCAATAATTTAGTGAGATTCTAAATAACCCTCGCTGTAATTTAAAAAATATCGTATAATTAAATAGTAGCTAAACCAGTTCCTTTTTAATTTTAATTCCCATAACTAACACATCGTCAATCTGTTTTCTGTCTCGCTTCCATTCATCGAATGTATTTTCAATAATATCATGCTGTTTTGGCAGATTTTCATTTTGAATTTGCAAAAGTAATTCCTTAAAATATTTACTTCTAAATTTATGTCCTTTATCTCCTCCAAATTGATCGACAAAACCATCGGAAAACATATAAATCTTATCACCTTGATGAATATTGAATGTGTGCGTAGTAAAGGAGTATTCTTTTCTGTAAATACCTATCGGTTGTCTATCTGCCTTAATTTCAATTAAATAATTCAAATTTGAATCTGCTGTTTCTGAAAAAACACCAACTGCCGGATTTTGAGTCAATTCATTCAAAGTTGCAGTACTTAGCTTATTTTTGGTTATAATATACAAATGATTATTTGCACCAGCAAACTGTAACTCTTTGGTTTTCATATTTATCAAGCAAAGCGACAAGTCCATTCCATCGCGCAACTCGTGGTCTTTTCCGGTTTGTTTCAATGCAAATTTTATTTCTTCTCGCAAAATATCTAATATATCTCCAGCCTTAGTTTTATTGGCTTTAATATTTATTTTATTGAGGATAGAAATACCTAACATACTTACAAATGCTCCCGGAACTCCGTGTCCTGTGCAATCGGCAGCCACAATAATAATGGTATCTTCCACTTTGCGAACCCAATAAAAATCGCCACTTACAATATCTCTTGGTCTAAAAAAGATAAAATGCTCGTCAAAATTCTCCTCAAAAAGAGTTTCGGCAGGAAGCATTGCATGCTGTATGCGACTTGCATAGTTGATGCTCGAAGTAATTTCTTTCTCTTGCTTCATCGATAAATCTCTTTGTACCTCTATTTCAGTCTTTTGCTCTTGTATTTGTTCAAACGATTTTGCATTCGCATAAGCTATAAACGCATAAGCAATGATACTTTCTATAATATTCAAATGGTTTTGAGTATAAGAATTTTCAACAGAACTTTGAATGTTGATGTATCCAACAACAGCATCTAACTTAATGAGTGGCAGAAAGATAATTGATTTTGCTTTTGAATTACCAATTTTACTTTGGGTAAATTGAAAAGCATCGAAATTGCTACCAATCGAATTGAGTAAAATTGGCTTTTTGTGCTTTGCGCACCAAGCCTCTAACTCCTCTTCAAATACCTCATTTTTTGTTTCTAAAGGAAATAATCCTTGTGTTTTTGTATCAAATAAAAATACTCTTTTTTTATTATTCTCCACCAATCCAACTTTCAAAATATCTATCTGCATCATTTCTATAAGATATTGATGCACAGTCTTAAATATACTTTGGGTATCGAGAGAAGATGTAATTTGCTTGCCAACTTCGCTCAAATATTTAGTGGTATTAAATTCAGCTTCGAGTTTATTGTTTTTATTTTCAATTTCCATTACATTCAAAGAAACTGCAACTGCCTGAAAAATAGAGAATACCAGTACACAATAGTGAGTCATCTCGATGGTATTAAAGGTTTGATTGGTGTAGAAAATATCATTTACAGTACCAATTATAATAATAAAAGTACCAATAAATATCAATCTCGCCCCTTTTTTCTTTTGCTTTATAGCTTTGTAAATCAAATAAATAGAATACAAAATACCTAACAACGCTATTATTTGAAAAGGTATAATAAGATAAGAATAAAAACTAACGGTAGAAAATAAAGTAATAATGCTAAAAATAGCTGGAATAACAAGTACAATAAATTGCATTCTTTTGGAAATCAATCCAATAAATAGCTTTTCTATAAAAAAAAGGAAAGCGGGCACAGCTAAAAAGAAGGATAAATACTCTATTTTGTTATACAATTCAAATTCTAAATATGGAAAACCCATTAATAAAACACGTTCGCCGGTTGTAATAAGTCGCGCAAACACAATGAAATAAAAAATGGAAAAAGAAAGTAATGCGGGTTCATTATTTCGATTAAAGTACTGTATAAAATGAAAAAAAGCCATGATAAATAAGGCTCCGGCAATAAAAATTTCAACAAAAATAGAGTAATGTCGTGCATTTTCCATTTGTGTTTTTGAACCAAGCAGGATAGAACTCCACGTTCCTCCTTTTCGGTGTGAGTTGTTTGCAACTTGCAAAATAATCTCATTTTCAGCACTTTTAGCCTGAAAAAAATAAAATTGATTGATGTATGATGGTACAATACTATCTTTTTGCACCGACACATTTCCCGACTGAAAAACGAGCTCGCCATTAATGTATCCTTTAAATGCGGTAGCTTGATATGGAAATTTTAATCCATAGCGTTTTCCTTTTTGCAATACTAATTGCAACCTATATGTAGCATAAGAATACGGGCTTAATTTTTTCCCTTTCAAATAATTATCATTCCAAATTTGTGGCAAAACAAAGTATTCGGGTGCAAAGGATTGCTCAATAAAGGCTTCAGGTGAGTAAAGTTTCTGATAATAAAACTCCCATTCGCCATCTAAATCAATAATTTCATTGCTACCAAAATCATAATCCGACAAATTTATCTTTCCTTTGCTCACCAAAGGCGCATCTTTTGCGTTTGTGTGTGCAAAAAAAAAGAGAAATGAGGTTAAAAATATACTATAAAGCTTTATTTTTATCATTAGTGTTACAATTAAAATTCACTAAAAAAGTTCTTTTTAGTGAATTATAAAATCGTTTTTTGTTTATATTTTCAAAAAAAATTAAATTTTTCCTTTCAGCAAACTCACATACTGTTTATCGGCTTCTAAAATATGAGCTCTAAGCCAAGTTTGCATAAAAGTCATTAATTTGTATGTCAAACTCAAAGGGCTTTTTTCATACTCTGTTTTTAACTTCTTCAATTCCAATTTAAAATCGTTATGTAATTTTAAATGAGCTGATTCCTGAATAAATCCAAATTGCTTAAAGAAGCGTTCTTCACTCGAAAAGTGATAGATTGTATAATCTTCCATTTCTTTAATTATGGAAAGCACTTTATCAGAAGCTTCTTTTTTTACAAATGAATTATATAGCTTGTTCATAATACCAAGCCATTTTTTATGTTGCTCGTCAATAGTTTGAATACCAAGCTCATAAGTTTGATTCCATACAAATAATTCTTTCATTTTATATTTTTTACTAGTTAAAATACCTCATTTCTTTTAAAACACTCAATATATTTTTTATCAGTTACTGTGATATGATTCACTATCCAATCTTGTAAAAAAGTAATAATATTAAACACATACCTGCCCGGGTTTTCTTTTGCTTGCGCCTGAAATTCTTTCACTTTTTGTATAAAAAAGTGATGCTCTTTAATGTGCTCTGTGGTTTCGGCATAATTAAAACGCCTAAAATAAACCTCTTCAGTTGAAAAATGTTCTTCTGTATAATCAGATAACTCTTTAATCACTTTGAGTACTTCTTCTGCTTGTTTTCGTTTTATAAATGCATCGTAAAGCCTATTAATCAATTCGATAAGCTTTATATGCTGGTTATCAATTTCTTGAATACCAAGTGAATATTCATTTTTCCAATCTAGCATATAATAAATAAATTTTTAAAATATATTTTCTAATAATAAAAAAAAATTAGAAACACAAAAAAACTATTTACACTCTCAAATAAAAAACACAATAAAAATACCGACTGTTCTTTTAATGATAACGGAATCTAATTGTTCTAACAGAAAATAGGTATTGCACTTATTTTCAAGAAATTAAATATCTAACATCTATTATTCCTCTATTTAAAATAGTCTCAGTTTTTAGTATTTATATTACAAATGTAATAAATAAAATAGAATTAAAAATTTTTTTTTTCTTAAAATATTTTAATCTACCCAATAATAATTATATAAATAACACAATAAATTGTTGATAAATAAGAAATTAATAAGTAATATTGAATATACAAAGAAAAAGAAAACAGGAATAAATTCAATGAAACTTGATTTTAAACAATGCTGCAAAACTCATTTTTAGCATTATCCAGCCATTTTTAATTACTCCAGTCATTTTTGTATCACCATACGTGCGCTCGTAGTAATGCACAGGTAAGTCTAAATGCTTCAAATTAAATTTGTTAGCACCAAAAATAAGTTCATAATCGCCCCAGCGGTCTCTTACTCCCCAAGTATTGCGAAGTTTTTTAATGCGCTCATAATCACGCCGCCACACTACTTTAGTCTTTCACACTCGAATCTAAAATATACGAGAAAAATAAGCTAAAGAACTTATTTCCAATTATATTGAACAACTTCATTGCCTTATTGTGCATAGGATAAACCAAACGCGAACCGTTGATGTACTCTCCGCGCCTTTTGGCAATTGCATCGTAAAAATAAGGCAATTCTTCAGGGATAACGGTCAAATCGGCATCAAGAATCATCAAAATATCGCCTTCGGCACGGTCAAAACCAGTCCAAACGTTCTCCGATTTGCTAATTCCGGGTCCATCATAAAGTTTTATGTCGCGTTGCGGATATTTTTGCATCATTTCGCGTACTATATCGGGTGTTCCATCGGTCGATTTGTCATCACAAAAAATAATTTCAGTGTGTTTTCCCATGTTCGGAACGCGTTTAACCGCGTCTTCAATGTTTCCAGCTTCGTTTTTGCAAGGAATAACTACCGAAA
>JAIFNL010000017.1 GCA_020047755.1 Bacteroidota bacterium | reverse complement strand
TTGAAATACCTTGTTGCTTTCATTGGCGCAACCGGAGTTAGTTCTATTATCAATTTTATTGGACAAAAATTTTGGGTTTTCAAAATAGGAAGGTTTTAAAGGAATTAGGAATTAGGAATTAGGAATGAAAAATGAAGAATGAAGAATGAATAATTAGAAATGAGAATGAAAAATGAAAAATGAAAAATGAAGAATGAAGAATGAAAAATGAAGAATGAAAAATGAAGAATGAAGAATGAAAAATGAAGAATTAGGAATGAGAATGAAGAATAAAACGATATTTTAACAATTTAACAATAGAACCATTTAACAATAGAACGATAGAACCATTTAACAATAAAATATATGAATATAAAAGAGTATATTGAATTACATAAAGCGCGTTTTCTCGACGAGCTGTTTGGGCTTATTCGCATTCCGTCGGTAAGTGCAAAAACTGAGCACAAGCAAGACATGGTGCGAGCTGCCGAGTATTGGAAACAACTGCTAATCGATGCTGGAGCCGACAAAGCTGAAGTGATGCCAACTGCCGGAAATCCTGTGGTGTATGGCGAAAAAATCATTTCTGAAAACCTGCCCACCGTTTTGGTTTATGGACATTACGATGTGATGCCTGCCGAACCGTTTGAACTTTGGAACACACAGCCTTTTGAGCCGGTTATCAAAGACGACATTATTTGGGCAAGAGGTGCCGACGACGACAAAGGGCAAGCTTTCATGCACGCCAAAGCGTTTGAATACATGGTGAAAACCAACAATTTGCCTTGCAACGTGAAGTTTATGATTGAAGGCGAAGAGGAAGTAGGCTCATCGAGTTTAGAAGCTTATTGCAGCGAGCATAAGGAAATGTTAAAATCCGATATTATTTTGGTGTCTGATACTGGAATGATAGCCCAAGATATTCCTTCGATAACTAGTGGATTGAGAGGCTTGTCGTACATGCAGGTAGAAGTTACCGGACCTAAGCGCGATTTGCATTCGGGTATTTTTGGTGGTGCAGTAGCCAATCCGGCAAATGTGCTTGCCAAAATGATAGGCGACTTAATAGACCAAAACGGACACATAACCATAGAAGGCTTTTACGACGATGTGCAAGAGCTTTCGCAAGCCGAACGCCAACTCATGGCAAAAGCTCCTTTCAATTTAGAAAACTACAAAAAAGCACTCGACATAGAGCAGGAGCAGGGCGAAGCGGGCTATTCTACTACCGAACGTACCGGAATAAGACCTACGCTCGACGTGAACGGAATGTGGTCGGGCTACACAGGCGAAGGCACTAAAACGGTGTTGCCTTCTAAGGCTTACGCCAAAATTTCGATGCGACTTGTGCCCAACCAAGACCCCGAAAAAATTGCGGCTCTTTTCGATGCTCATTTCAAAAAGTATGCACCCAAAAGCGTGCGCGTTACTACCGAGTACCTTCACGGAGGGAATGCTTACGTTTCGCCAACAGATAGCATTGCCTATTTAGCTGCCGACAAAGCTTATACTCAAACCTTTGGCAAAAAACCTATTCCGGTACGCAGCGGCGGAAGTATTCCTATTATTTCAACCTTTGAGCGCGTTTTGGGAGCTAAAACTATTTTAATGGGCTTTGGCTTAGAATCCGATGCAATCCATTCGCCCAACGAAAATTTCCCGCTGTTCAATTTCTTCAAAGGCATAGAAACAATTCCGTATTTTTATAAATACTTTGCCGAAATGAAAAAATAGTGTTTTGAAGAAAAACGCATAAGCTATTGTTTTTAAATAATAAAATCATTTTCAATTAAAAATTAAAAATGTTCGTATTCCTTGTCAAAATTATCTTGCTGAAGATTTATGTTTATTCCGTTAGAAGCCAAATTATTGGCTCTCGTAATTTGTGGGTTGTGTATTTTTAAATTATTTGATATATTTATTTGTTTACCAATATTGAAGAAACTAATTGCTTCTTTTAGCGTTTCGGCTTGGCTGGCAAGTTGTTCGCTTCCAGTGCTCATTTCTTCGGCAGCAGCAGAGTTTTGCTGCACAACAGTATTTAACTGCTCAATAGCTGAGCGTATTTGTTGAGCACCCGTATTTTGCTCGCTGCTTGCAGCTGTAATTTCTTGCACTAGTAAAGCTGTTTTTTTAATATTCGGAATGATTTCTTTCATGTGAAGACCTGCTTCTTCGGTTATTCTTAGGTTGCTTTTAGAGAGTTCGTTAATTTCTTTTGCCGCTTTTTGGCTTACTTCGGCTAGTTTGCGAACTTCGGCAGCTACTACGGCAAAACCTTTGCCATGTTCTCCTGCGCGAGCTGCTTCAACAGCGGCGTTGATTGCAAGTATGTCGGTTTTTTCGGCAATATCGTTTACTATTGATATTTTTTCGGTAATTATTCGTATAGCTTCAATGCTTTTAATCGAAGCATCGGCTACTTTACTGATACCTAAAGAGCCTTCGGTTGCAATTTTTTCGGTTTGAATGGCATTATCGGTATTTTGTTGAATGTTGGCAGTCATCTGTTCAATTGAAGCTGAAATTTGCTCTGCTGATGCCGCTTGCTCGTTTGCTCCTTGTGCTAAACTTAGCGAACTTGTTGCCATTTGAATGGTTCCATTGGTCAATTGATTGGCACTTTCAATAACCACACTTATAATTTCTTTCAGTTTGTTAATCATTGTGTTGAACGAATTGGCTAAAATGCCTAGTTCGTCGTTTCTTTTTACTTCAATATCTCCGGTCAAATCGCCAAAAGAAATTTTCATTGTCTGTTCTACGAGTCTCTCCAATGGTTTAATTAGATGAGTGATTAATAAATAAATAATAATTAAGCTAATCAGTAACAGAACCACACCGGTAGCGATGGAATACATCATTACTTGGTCGCTTTTTTTTGTAATTTCGGAATAAGGTAAAGTAAAGCGTATTTGCCAAGGCGTGCTGGTTTGTCCAAAAACAAAGGATTTGGTAATTAATAAGCTGTCTCCAACTGTTTTTGTTTCGGACTTTCCTCTTTGTATTTTGCGTACAATTTGGTCGGCATCAGGAAAATCAAGGTCTAAAATACTTTGCCCTATTGAATCGGGTGAAATTGTACTGGCTACAATTTTTCCATTGTTTGAATAAATCTCAATTTCTGCTTTTCCGCCAAAAATCTTTGATTTTAAGTTCGTTGCCTCTTGTTGCATAAAAGATAATTCATAATCCACACCACTAATTCCTTTAAATTCAGAGTTTATTAAAATAGGCGACACGCAAGAAATCAATAGTACGTCTTTATCGCCAATCTTATAAATATAGGGGTCGATAATGCACTCTTTTTTAGCTTTTCGTGGCAATACATAATAATCGCCAATTCCTTCGGTTTCATAATCTACTAGTGCATCTAAACGCAATTCATCGGTGCTTTTCCTTGTCCAGTAGGGAATAAATCGTCCTGTTTTATCGTGTCCGGGTTTGTTTACATACTGGTTATCTTTACCATCGAAGGCATTGGGCTCCCAAAGTGTGTAAGTGCCCAAAAATGTAGGATTGTTTTTTAGCAAGCTAGTAAGCATCTCGTTTATGGTATTGCGGTCGAGTTTATTTTTTGAAATCGCTAAATTTTGGTTTAAAATACGCAAAGCATCGAAAGTATAATCAATTTTTATCTTAATGTCGTGAGAAAAATTTTCGACAGTAAGCTGCGAATTTACAATTGCGCTCTTTGTTTCGTCATTTATGCGCGAGATGGCATTGTACCAAACGATTATAGTTAAACTGATTAGAAGCACCAATGCTGTTGAAACGATAATTCTGAATTTTAATGAATTTGTTTTCATGATAGTAACTATTTAATTGATTGTTGTTTTTTTACTGAAGAGGTTGAATATTTGCCAAGTCTTTGTTGGATAGTATTTTTTCGATATCGAGCAAAAGAATAAATCCTTCGTCGGTACGAACGGCTCCTTGTATGAAACGGCTGTCGTAACTTAGCCCCAGCTCTGGCACTGGCTTAATGTTTTGTTGGTTTATAACAATAACATCTTTAACCATATCAACTGTGGCTGCAATGATAGTTTTAGTATTGTCGGGGTTTATAATGTCGAATACTATCACTACATATTTTTCGCTACTATTGGTATTGGGTAAATTAAATTTTCGGCGGGTATCTATTACCGGTAGAATGTTTTTGTTTTTGCAACACTTCCAACACTTTTGTAACAGGTACAGCAAAGTATTCCTGCTGGAGCATAAATATTAAATACGTTTCCATGTTTTATTTATTTAAAAAAAATTAAAATGAAATGGATAAAGCTAACAAGCTGTTTTTATTTCATGTTTTACAAGTTGTAGTTTAAGTTTTTCGGAATCTAAAAGCAAAGCAATACTACCATCGCCCAGAAGACTTGCGCCCGAGATAAATTCAATTTCGGAAAAAGTGCTACCCAGTGGCTTTACTACTGCTTGATATTCGCCAATAATTTCATCTACAATAAGGGCAAATTTTTTATCGTGCTTGTTAATTACAATAACTCGTTGTTTGCTAGCTAATTGATAATCGTATTCAAATACATCGCCCAGCGAAATATAAGGAATCAGCTCTTCGTTGTAAGCGATTTGCTTGCTGTGTTTTTGCTGCAAAATCTGAGTATTTATTATTTGGCAATTTTCTACTTCTTCCACCGGAATTGCAAATTTTGCGTTGTGGGTACGAAACAAAAGCGTGTCGATTATCGAAATGGTTTGTTGTAATTTTAGGGTAAAAGAAGTGCCTAAACCCGATTGGGAATCGATATGAATTTCGCCGCGTACTTCTTGTATTTTTTTGCGTACAATATCCATTCCTACGCCGCGCCCCGAAACTTGAGTAAGACTTTCGGCGGTTGAAAAGCCCGGCAGAAAAATTAAATCGTATATTTCTTTGTCGGTTAATTGTGTAGTTTCGGTTATTAGACCTTTGGCTATTGCTTTGGCTATAATTTTTTGTTTATCAATTCCTCTGCCGTCGTCGCTAATTTGTACAAACACAAAACTTCCCGATTTGTAGGCAAACAGTTTTATGATTCCGGCTTCGGGTTTGTTTGCTTTTGCTCGTTCTTCGGGTGTTTCGATGCCATGGTCGATGCAGTTGCGTATCAAGTGCATGATGGGCTCGGCAATGCTGTCGATGATGTTTTTATCCAATTCAACGTCTGCGCCGCTTGTTTCAAATTCCACGTTTTTGTTTAACGAATGAGTCAAATCGCGTACTAAACGGTTAAAGCGCATAATTAATTCGTTCATTGATATTAAACGAATATCTAAAGCATTATCTCTAAACAATTTAGAAAGTTTATCTACTTTCTGTACGCATTCAATAATTCGGTCTTCGTTTTTGGTTTCAATCGATAATAGCAATTCGGATTTTGTAGTAACCAATTCGCTCACCAGAAACATCAAATGATATAACT
Organism: Bacteroidota bacterium; assembly: GCA_020047755.1. Lineage (GTDB taxonomy): Bacteria > Bacteroidota > Bacteroidia > Bacteroidales > JAIFNL01 > JAIFNL01. The sequence goes on along the minus strand of JAIFNL010000017.1, from coordinate 2,298 downwards.
TTTCGGCATCTACAGTAATTCGGCTCGAAGTGTGTTTTTCTATTTTTATGGGTTTTATTTCGGTGTTGCTTAAATTTTTCTTATGTTCTATTCTTTTTATTTCTTGTTGCTGGGTTTGGTCTATTTCTTTTTGTCGCTGGTTTAATTCTTCTTCTTTAAAAATATTGAACTCTGCAACTAGTTGTATTTTACAATATTCCATTACAAAAATCAACGCATCTTCAATATCGTCCAGCCCCTTATCGGTAACTAAAAAAATAGACCAGAAAGTAATTTTTTCGTTCAAATCGGGTTCCTGTATTTGATAATCGCCTAGTTCTAATAAATCGGACAACGTATATAATGTATTTATACCTCGTGTAATAATTTCTTCGTCGGGCATAAATAGTATTTGCCAAGTACGGATTTTTGCATCTGAGTAATCTTTTATTATTTGTTTCTTTTCTATGGTTACAAGTCCTGCATTTTCGAGGATTATAGCTACTTGTGCTCTTAGTGTTTTGTGTAATTGTTCATTTTGAGGATTTGATAACTGCTCATCGTTTAGCAAGTTGCGAATATGATCGACCGAGGCAAGGGTAATATTAAAAAGCTCGGTAGTAACCTCCAAAGCACTATCACGCACAAGGTTAAAAATATTTTCAAGCTCATGAGTAAAGTCTCGTATGTAATCGAACCCATACATTCCGCTTGTACCTTTTAAAGTGTGCATTACTCTAAATATCTGCTCAACACCCTCTTTGTCATTCGGATTTTTCTCAAATTTAATCAAATCATTATCTAATTTATTGAGTAAATCAGAAGCTTCTTCTATATATTTATGCTTAAATTGTAGTAAATCCATGGTTTGTAATTTTTGCTATTAAATCCTCTTCCTTTATTGGTTTTAAAATGTAATCGTCAAAACAAATTTGTTTTAATGTTGAAATCGGTAATAATCAAATCTATTGGTTGGGTCGATTTTAAAATTTCCAATGCCTTCTTGCCCGATTCTGCTTTATGTGCCTTGTAACCAGCTTGCTCTATGGAAAGACCGGTAACAAACAGCGTGTTTTCAAAATCATCGACTATTAAAATATTTTTTTTCATTGTGTTTTATTTATTTTCAAAACTTAATTTATGAACATTTAAAAACCACATTTTATCTGAAAGCACTGTTTCAATGGCTTTTTGTATTTCATCGAAAACATTGTGCTTAAAAACACAACCTTTGAAACCTACTTCTATCAGTTTGTCGAGAAAAGTTGTTTCGATAGAGCCTGTAACTGCAATAATTTTTGATTTGGGAAATTGCCAGAAATATTTTTTTGTTGCTTCAAAACCATTGATATTTGGCATCGATAAGTCCATCAAAATAATATCTGGAGAAAGAGATTCGCCCAAGGATAAAAACTCCTCTCCGTTATTTGCTTCTGCAATAACTTCGTAGCAACACTTAATTATAAGTAATTCCTTTATTGATTCTCTGAATTGTTGGTTATCTTCAACTAATATTATTTTTACTTTTTCCATTTTCTGTGAAATTAATTACACCACAAAATTACGCCTATTAACATCGCCATTCAATTTGCAAAAGGTTGAAAATAATTTGTAGAAAAGATGAATTTGAACTAGTACAAAAGGACTAGAAAAAAGCTGGTGATGTGGCGATGTGGTGATGTGATTTGGTAAAAGTAATCGGGTGTTTTTGATAATTGATAATTGTTCATGAATAAAAATAGCACCAAAGGTGCGGAATAAATTTTCTTAAAATGACACATTTTAATGGTTAATTGTTAAGTTTCACAAGGTTGTTTAAAAATTTTAAAGAATAATTTAATACAAACCATGCTAAAATATAAATAATTGTAAATCAATAACCCAGACCTTCAGGTCGGGGCTAATTAAAATAAAATTTAAACAACGTCTAAGGATTAATTATTTCGCACCTTTGGTGCTTTTTTTGAATGATTAACGATTAATGCTTTTTTATTGATACGATGACTTTGGAGCCACCTGTATCAATAGCTCAAAGTAAGGGTGTTTCTTTTTGCTATCGTTATTTGTCTTCTACGAAGGCTCTTTTTAAAATTATGATTTTTTTTTATAGTTTGAAAAATTTTGTTATGTTTGTGAGGAATAAAAAATGTAAAAAATAAAGTTTTTTTGCAGGTAAATAGTGTTGCTGCTATTATAAATTACGGAAAACATAAACAAAATAAGAATGCCATACGATATAAATAGTAGAGAAGAAGAATTAAAAAATAAGGTCGCAAAAGATTATTTTTGGATTTATGATACTACAAAGATAATTGGAAA
>JAIFNL010000091.1 GCA_020047755.1 Bacteroidota bacterium | reverse complement strand
TTGAAAGGATTGGATAACGAATTATTTATCAAACATCTTACTATATATTTAATTACTACGGTAATGATTGTTTTACTAAATACGCCAATCGCTTTTTTTGCAATTTCAGGTAAAGGATATTTAGCACCGCTTGGGATTGTAGCAATTGCATTAGTTTTAGCACAAATTATTGGAGCTTTGGGCTTTGGTAATTATTTTCCTTGGGCAGTTCCGGGAATTTATGCAGGTAGTGGCGGAGCTGACCTCAAATCACAATTAAGTATTTTAAGTTATATACTATTGATAATTACAAGTATGATAGGATATTTCAGCACGATTTTTTGGTGGAAATATTCTGACCAAGTGAAATGATAAAAAATGGATTAATTCGGTAGTATCCTACCTAAGGGTCTGATGTAGGCGAAAGCCATTATTGGGCTAAGACTTTGGGACAACGTACTAAAAGTGAGGTTTTTGTAGCCATAGCCTGGGAAGCAAAGCGCGAGCGGAGTTTCTTTCGGTTTCAACGATTATTTTGTAAAATTCAACAAAGAAAAAACAAAAGAAGCATTGATAACTCATCAAAAATGTATAATTTTGCTGAAAAATAAAAAAGTAAATGAATGTTGCTGGGTTAAGTTCTTAGGGAGAGTAAGCTTCCCAGTTATTTTATAAAAAACTCGAAATGAAAAATTTTTTACCGCTAATAATCGGATTGTCAATTGCTGGAATACTTGAATTAGTATTTGGTTGGTGGGGCTTTCGTGTGATTTTTCCTTGGATAGGTTTTTCAATTACATTGGGAATGATAATCCGCTCAAAATTAAAAGGAAAAAAGCAAATTCTTGGTAGAAAAATAGCAATTCTGATGATTTTACCCTGTTTGTTGCTATTTATTCCTATTGTAAACAACGAAAATTTTCAACTCGAAGGCGTAGTTCTAATTCTTTTAGTTGGATTTTTTGGTAAGGGTTTTATTCATTATTTGATTGCCAAAATAGTAGGTCCATTAATTTGGGGACGCGGATTTTGTGGCTGGGCATGTTGGACTGCAGCAATACTTGACTGGTTGCCAATAAAAAAATCAAAAATACCAATAACAAAAAATCTGAAACATTTACGTTTCGTCGTTTTGCTTATTTCAATTTTATTACCGATATATCTTATTTTTGTGTTAAATTACAATGTAAGAACCGATTATGTCAATAAACGAGAAATGCTCTGGATGTTTGCTGGCAATGCAATTTATTATTTATTGGCTATCCCATTGGCATTTATTTATTCCGATAAACGATTTTTTTGTAAAAATCTGTGTCCGGTTTCTTTAGTTATGATACCTTCAAGCAAAATAAGCATAATTAAAATAAAACCAACAGGAAAAGAATGTATAGAATGTGGTGCGTGCAATAAAATTTGTCCTATGGATATTGATGTTATGGATTATATCAAAAACAACAAAAAGGTAACACACTCGGAATGTATTCTTTGTACCGATTGTAAAAGTGTTTGTCCAACAAATGCAATATAAAAAAATGAAATCAAAAAAACATATTCTACTCTTAGCGGCTTCATTATTATTGATATTTTCGCAATGCAATTCACCGAGATATGTCAAATATCAAAACAGGGCTTATAAAAAAGTGCATCACAGTATTGAAAAATCAGAAAATTTCAAAACATATAATAAATATCAAAAAGATTTTTTGGTTTTGGCTAATATTGTAAAAGACGCTTATCCAAATTATCAGGAATATCTGTCAACAAGCCAATGGCAAAAAAACGTTGATTTAGGATTAGCAAATTTATCAGTTGCCAGCGATACTACTGCAATTCTCGAATACCAGAAATTTTTAGCAAGACTAAAAAACAACCATACATTAGTTGTTTATCCTCAGATTTACAACATGGGCGATAAAATTTTTCTATTTGCAGTATTTCATTTAACCGACAAGTGGAAAATTTTTGACATTCATAAAGATTATCCTACCGAATTAATAAAAACGGAATTACTTGCCATTAACGATATTCCTATTGATACGTTTTTTAGTAAAATAAAGCCATATCTTGGCGAAGAGTCGGAAGAAATGATGTATAACAAAGCGTCTTCTAATATTTTATTGGGTCGTTCTGTATTCTTAAAGCAATTGGGCTTAGAATATAAATCAAACCCCGATAGCATGAAACTTACCGTAAAAGATTCACTGCAGGTTGTAAAATATTTTATGATACATGCAATTAAATTCAAAGATGGCGTAGAATGGAGCGATAAAGGTTACGGAACTCGACAAACCATCGCAAAAACGGATAGTGGTTATATTTATCGTTTCTATCCCCAGCACAAACTTGCGTATCTTCAACTCAATACATTTTTAGATAAGAAAGCATTTACAAAAGGAATAAAAAGTGAAGTTCCCATAGTATTTTGGCCATTTGCCTTTAATATGCTTCGCAAAGCGTATAAGGGAAAACCGAGTGGACGATTAGCAAATGTAAAGCCCGGAACCGAAAATATGACAAAATTTTATGAAGTTTTTTTCACTAAACTTAAAACAACTGATTGTGAAAACCTAATTATTGATGTACGGAATAATTCTGGTGGCGATATTTTTTACACCTACCAATTAATCAGTTTTTTGTCTAATAAATCGGATATTAAAATATTTACAAGATATATTAAATATACAGATTTTTATAAAAGTACAAATGATATAAAAAAGATTCAACAAAATTATAATTCTTTGGAAAAAACCAAAATTAATTATGATACCTTACTAAATGTAACATCATTAGAAGATGATTATAATGTATTTGATAAAATGAATGATACTAAATTTGAATATTACGTAAATACAAAAGACAAAAAGTTTAGTGGAAATGTATATGTATTAACCTCGCCCAATTCGGCAAGTGCAGCAACGGCTTTTCCTGTTTTAGTGCAAGATAATGAAATTGGAACAATTGTAGGTCGCTCACCTGCAAATCGTACCGCAAAGCAAAGTAGTTTCACTAAATTTAGATTACCTAATACTTCAATAGTTGTTAGTATGTCGAGTATTTATTTTCTTCGCCCTGATATTTTAAATACAAACGAAATTCTAATTCCTGATTATTATGTTCCGATTGAATTGTCAAACGAAGATTACACTTTTAAATATGTACTAAAATTGATTGAAAACAAAAAAAACAAGTAAAATGGAAAAAATATAACATAATTATTTAGCAATCATGCAATAAATGAACAACTTTATAAATTATTAATACAAACCTATCAAGTAAAAAAACAGAAAATCTTTACTTGATAAATAACAAAAAAACATAATCGTGTAGATTGCAGGTAGCCAATTGGTTACCTGTGTGCCCACCACGTAGCGTACCGCGCGGATAGCTCTGGCAATCGGAAAGAGCAGATTCCTTTTCAGAGGACAAAAAAAACCGATATGCTTGCTTTATTACAAAAAATCTCTTATCTTTGAGCAGTGTTTGGAAGCATTCCAGACACACATTGTCTTTCGTATTGATAAAACCGGAAAAAAAACTTAAAAATTTTTAACTATGGGCGAAATTGTAAAACAAGCGTTAATAGCATTAGGAACTGTACCTATTGCATGGCTATTATTAAGGTGGGTTTTTAAAAACTCTATTATGTTCAAATTCAGTTTTATTACTATAGCATATACAATCATCGTCGGTTATACTGGTAAGATACATCTTATAATTGGCAGTTCCACGCAGCTTTTCATTTTACCTTTTAATATTATATTAGGAATAATCGTGTATAGATACATCAATAGAATATTAAGCGTTCCCCTCGAAAAATCAATCTATCAGGTAAAAGAACTTTCGGAAGGGAAGTTAAACATTCAAATAGATACCAGCAATTCAACCGACGAGTTAGCTGTTTTAAATAATTCAATTAGTAGGCTCCTCTCGATTTTAAAAGAAGTCATTTCTGATATAAGTCAAAACTCCCTTAATTTGTTGAAAGCTAGTAATCAAGTCAAAGCAGCTTCGGAGCAGTTGTCGCAGGGTGCAAACGAACAAGCAAGCTCTATCGAAGAGGTATCCTCTACAATGGAGCAGATGGTGTCCAGTATCGAACAAAATACAATCAATTCGCAACAAACAGAGAGGGTATCGCTCGAAGCCAACAAAAGTATTAAAGTCCTTGCCGAAAAATCACAAAGTTCGGTTGATGCGAATTCGGCTATTTCGGAAAAAATAATGATTATAAATGCCATTGCAAATAAAACCGATATGCTTGCTATAAATGCGTCTATTGAAGCCGCTCGCTCAGGAATGCACGGAAAAGGTTTTGCCGTTGTAGCTACTGAAGTACGTAAACTCGCAGAAAACAGCCAAAAATCGGCTGTCGAAATAATAGGACTTGCTGTACTGGGGCTTAAGCTTTCAGAAGAATCTCGTGAGTTGATACTTGAAACTATTCCCAAAATAGATAACACCTCTAAGCTCGTACAAGAAATTACTGAAGCAAGTGTAGAACAAAACTATGGTACAAATCAGGTAAATAAAGCAATACAGCAATTAAATAACGTTATTCAAGTAAATGCAGCCTCGAGCCAACAACTGGCATCGAGTGCCGAAGAACTTGCAGTTCAAGCAGAACATTTGAATAAATCTATTTCTTTTTTCAAAATTTCGGCTTGAAAAATGAATCCTTTAAGCAAGATATAAACCTGATGATAAAAAGCGAATAATAAGTAGTGTAAGAAAGAAAACTCCCTAATTTTGAAAAAAAGCAAGGTTTAAATCCGTCAGACTGGCTTGTTCTATCTGACGGATACGTATTTAGGTGCTTGGAAACATTTTACACGCACATATTCAAAAAAGTATGTTAAACAGCAGAAACTAAAATTTAAAATCTTTCTAAATAAGCGCAATTTATTGATTTATATGTATATTCATAACTAATTATTTAGATGTTTTGAAATGAAATGAAATTGCATATAAAATAATTTGAAATCTAAGCATTTATCTATTTATCTTTGCTCTCACAAATAGTTGATAAGCATCAAACTATTTCTTAAGAAAATAAGCAAAAACAATTATACATAAAGTATAAGTGTATCTATTGTAAGGTTTTATGTTTCAAAAACTACAACTTACAATAAATGTACTTGTTCTAAAAAAATAGACAAATACAGTACGTATGAAAACGAATAGACGAGATTTTATTAAAATTGCGTCTGCCGGAACAGGAGGACTTTTACTTGCCACTCCAGCCTTCAATCTCTTCAAGGACAACGAAGAACCCATTGACGACACCAAAGTAAAACGTTATCCTACTTATTGCGAAATTTGCTTTTGGCAATGCGCCGGTTGGACTTATGTAAAAGAAAATGGCGATATTTGGAAAGTAGTCGGCAACAAAGACGACCAACACAGTATCGGACGCTTCTGCCCACGCGGCACGGGTGGAGTAGGGACTTACTACGACCCCGACCGTTTGAAAAACCCAATGATTAGGGTAAAAGGCGGCGGCGAAAACGGTGCTGATTCGTTTAAAGATGTTTCTTGGGACGAAGCTCTCGACTATGTAGCAAAAAAAATGAAAGAAATAGCCGAAAAACACGGACCCGATAGTGTAGCTTTACTTACACACGGCTCGGGCGGTAGTTATTTCAAACCCTTACTCAATGCTTTTGGTTCGCCTAATATAGCTAAACCATCGTATGCGCAATGTCGCGGACCTCGCGAGGTAGGATTTCAAACCACTTTTGGTAGCAACATAGGCTCTCCCGAACCTACCGACATCAAAAACACTCGCTGCCTTGTTCTTATTGGTTCGCACTTAGGCGAAAACATGCACAATGCTCAAGTGCAAGAAATGGCGGAAGCTATTGAAAATGGTGCCACTTTCATTACCGTTGACCCTCGCTTTTCTACCGTAGCTTCTAAATCAAAATATTGGTTGCCTATAAAACCCGCCACCGACATAGCCTTGTTGCTATCGTGGATGCACGTTTTGATTAACAACGAATGGTACAACAAAGAATATGTTGCCAAGCATACCATTGGTTTTGAAGAGTTAAAAGCACACGTTGCGCCTTTCACCCCACAATGGGCTTACGGCATTACCGACATAAAACCCGAAATAATCATCGAAACCGCCCGCGAAATGTCTGAAGCCAAACCTTCGGTAATCATTCACCCAGGCAGACACGTAACCTGGTACGGCGACGACTCACAGCGTTCAAGGGCTATTGCTATGCTCAATGGTTTACTCGGCTCTTGGGGTGCTAAAGGAGGTTTCTTTATTCCTGAAGGAACAGGCATACCTCAAATGCCACCTGCCGCTCCGCACCCACACAGCGAGCATGATATCAACAACGGCTTGTATCCATTAGCTGGTGATATTTTGGCAAACAAAATAGTTGATGCTTCCATTGCCAAAAACGAAAACGATTGGCGCATTAGAGGTTGGATTGTCAATGGAACAAACCCATTTGTAACCATGCCCGACCAAGAAAATACTAAAAAAGCAATCGAAGCCCTCGACTTATTGGTAGTTATCGACACCATGCCCGCCGAAATAGTAAGCTATGCCGACGTAGTATTGCCTGAGTGTACTTACTTAGAGCGTTACGATACTTTGCGCTCTAGCTCGTTCCGCTTTCCAAGTATTGCACTTAGAATGCCCGCCGCAGAGCCAATGTACAAAACCAAATCAGCCGCTTGGATGGCAAAAGAGTTGGCAAAACGCTTAGGTTTGAAACAATATTTCCCTTGGAAAAACGAAGTTGCCCTTTTAGATTGGCAGCTCAAACAAATGGGGTCTTCTTTGGAAGAAATGAAAAAAATAGGTGTGAAAAATTTCGAAAGAACTACCGATATGTATCCGGTAATGGACGAAACTTATGAATTTGGAACTCCTAGCGGAAAAATAGAACTTTACTCAGCTTCTCTTGCCGAGTCTGGCTTTGACCCAATGCCAAAATATACAGCTCACCCTGAGCCACCACAAGGTTTCTATCGGTTGAACTACGGACGTGCGCCAATGCACACTTTCGGACGTACTGTCAATAGCCCTAACCTCAACGACCTTATGCCGGAGAACGTGCTTTGGGTTAATCCTAAGGTGTTAAAAGAATGGGCTTTGAAAAATGGTGATGAAATTTGGTTAGAAAATCAAGCGGGAGTAGTTTCCGAGTTTTCAATCAAAATTAGAGCCACAGAGCGTATTCGTTACGACAACGTGTACATGGTGCACGGATTTGGTACAAACCAAAAAGGACTTTCAAAATCTTACGGACGTGGCATCAACGACCAACAATTAATTTCAACAGTTATGGTTGACCCATTGATGGGTGGAACCGGTTTTAGAGGTAACTTTGTTACTTTTTTAACTTCAAAACCAGAAAAGGAGGCTAAAGCATGAGATACGGAATGGCAATAGACACCAAAAAGTGTGTCGGATGTAGCGACTGTGTAGTAGCTTGTCAATTAGAAAACCATGTGCCTGTGGGCTATGCCCGCGATTGGATTGTGGAAGTTACCGAAGGTACTTTCCCTAATTTATCGCTCGAAATTCGCTCTGAGCGTTGCAACCACTGCGACAATACGCCTTGCGTGCGCACTTGCCCAACCGGAGCAAGCCACATCATAGAAGGTGGAATTGTAAAAGTAACGCACAACGAATGTATCGGTTGCGGCGCATGTATCCAATCATGCCCTTACGATGCACGTTACACGCACCCCGAAGGCTATGTGGACAAATGTACTTTCTGCGACCATAGAGTTAAAAACGGTCAAGACCCTGCTTGTGTTTCGGTTTGTCCAACTCACTGCATGTACTTTGGCGATTTAGATGACCCTAACAGCGAAATTTCTAAAATAGTAAATAGGCGCAAAATCAAAACCCTTGCGCCCGAAGCGGGTACTTTACCACAAATATTTTACTTAGTTTAATTATGAATTATGAATTGTAAATTAGGAATCGTCAAGGTATTCATTTCTATTAAATAACAATTCAACAATATAAACATTAAAAATGAGAGAAGAAATCATAACAAGTGGAAGGATGAATCCCTTAATCGACCCCGTTTTGAACGTGTGGCACTGGGAAATTCCTATTTACCTCTTTTTAGGAGGTTTGTCTGCGGGTTTACTGTTTTTTGCAGCTCTTTATACTATCATGGATAAGGAAGATAAGTACAAAACAGCCGTAAAAGTTGCTCCTATTATTGCTCCTATTGCCATTGCTTTAGGTTTGATAGCGTTGATGCTCGACCTAAAACACCCGCTTTATTCTTGGCAACTTTACACTACCATTCGCATGGGCTCGCCTATGTCGTGGGGTGCTTGGACTCTAATGGCAGTAATGCCGCTTTCTGTTGCGTGGGTTGCTATTTACATCGACCAAGTTTTCCCACAAATAGGCAGAACTCCTAAACCCATTATGAAAGTAATGAACTTAGTGGTTCGTTTGAAAGATACCGACGATGGTACAGGTATTAATTGGGAATACAGCTACAAATGGCTTAGAAGTTTGAAAAACTGGGTATATGCCAATCGTGTAACAATGGCGTGGATTCTTTTACCACTTGCCATTATTTTGGGGGTTTATACTGGTATTTTGCTTTCGGCTTTCAATGCACGCCCGTTGTGGAATACCTCTTTATTGGGACCTTTATTCTTAGTTTCGGGTATTTCTACCGCTGCGGCTTCTATTATGTGGCTCACCAACGACCAAGAGGAGCGTACTCTTTTTAGCCGTATCGACTTAATCCTTATTATAGTAGAGCTTTTCTTCATTGTGCATTTGTTCATGGGCTTCTTGGCAGGTCCTGCGGTGCAAATCGAAGCGGCAGAACTTTTCTTAGGTGGTCATTTCACAGCACCTTTCTGGGGGCTTGTAGTGGTTTTAGGTTTAATTGTTCCGGCTATTTTAGAGGCTTTAGAATTAAAAGGCTTTCATATTCCGGTGGCTGTTCCTGCGGCATTAATCTTATTGGGCGGAGCTATTTTCCGTTTCATTATGGTAGAAGCAGGACAAATTACTCGTTGGCTTTATTAATGGTTAATGGTTAATGGTTAATGGTTAATGGTTAATGGTTAATGTTTAATGTTAAAATATGAATTATTTTATTATTATTTCAAAATAATTATAACAATTTAACAATTTAACAATAGAGCAATAGAACAATTTAACAATAGAATAATACATAAATAAAAATATAAAATGGATACAAACAACGCAACAAAATACATGAATCCGTATTTAGCGGGTTTTTTGTTGGGGCTTATCATGTTAGCAGCTTATTATTTTACGGGCGAAGGTTTAGGCGCAAGCGGAGCTTTCAAGCGTTATGAGATTGCTGTTTTGGAAAAGATAGCTCCCGCTTATGTCGAAAGCAACCATTTCTTTGGTGCGCACATAGCAGCCAAAGAAAATATCTTAGAAAACCGCTTGGTTTATATGGTGCTTGGCGTATTTTTCGGAGGTTTCATTTCTGGAGCCGTTTCGGGTCGTTTGACTTTCAAAGTAGAACATTCGCCCAAAATAACTAAGAAAACACGTGTAATTGCTGCCATTGTAGGTGGTATCTTATTCGGATACGGCTCGCAAATGGGTCGTGGTTGCACTAGCGGTTCGGGACTTTCGGGAATGGCGTCGCTTTCGCTTGCCGGATTTATTGCTCTTTTTGCTATTTTCGGCTCTGGCTATCTTTTTGCCTACTTTTTCCGAAAACTTTGGATTTAGTTTTAATGTTTAACGATTAATGTTTAATGAGTAATGAATTTATAATTCATAAACTTATAAACTCACAAATAAACTCATAATTAATGGGACCACTAACAGATATAGGAGTTTTAAACTCAAATTGGGAACTGCTTATTGCGCTCGTCTTAGGTATAGGCTTTGGCTATGTGCTCGAAGCGGCAGGTTTCTCTACTTCGCGCAAGCTTGCGGGAGTATTTTATGGCTACGATTTTGTAGTTTGGCGTGTGTTTTTCACTGCCGCACTTACCGCTATGGTAGGTTTAATGTATTTTTCCTACCTCGATTGGATTGATTTGAGCCTTATTTATGTAAACAAAACATTTTTAGGTTCTGCTATTGCAGGAGGCGTTATTATGGGCTTGGGCTTTATTATCGGTGGCTTTTGTCCGGGTACTAGCGTGTGCGCTGTGGCAATAGGCAAGCTCGATGGCTTGATTTTCTTGGGCGGTGTATTTATCGGAATCTTCCTTTTTGGAGCAACTTTCCCTTTGATAGAAGAATTTTATACCTCAGGAGCATTAGGCTCTATTTTGGTGTATGATGTTCTTGGTATTTCTGCCGGAATGTTTGTATTTATTCTTATTTTGTTTGCTATCGTGTCGTTCTACCTTACTGCACGCATTCAACGCAAAGCAAAACCAGTTAGATATTAATAATAATTGATAATTGATAATTAATTATTTAACAAAAAAAATATTCAAATTATGGAAGATAATAAGCCTAGAATTATAAAGAAAAGATACATTTTTATGGCTGCGCTTATGATTATTGCAGGAGTTGGGTTGGTTGTAATTCCCGATTTCGACAAAATGAAAGAAGCCCATGCCGAAGAAATGTTGTTGCAAATTATGAGCGACGAAAAAGTCTTTTCTACCGACGAAATTGCAGAAATGCTAATTTCTGGCGACCCTTTGTTACAACTCATTGATGTAAGAACTCCCGAAGAATTTGAAAAATTCAGCCTTCCGGGTGCAATCAATATTCCCCTTGCCGATTTGCTTACTAAAGACGAAACCGGACATTACAAATGGAACGATGCTTTGAACCAAGATGTAAAAACAACGGTTTTTTATTCTAATGGCGACATCTACGCTTCACGCGCTTGGTCGCTGTGCACTCGCTTAAAGTTCAAGAACGTTTATTTTATGAACGGAGGATTGAACGGCTGGTTCGAGACTATCATTCAGCCCAAAGCTCCTGCGGTAAGTGCTTCGGTGGAAGAAGAAAAGCTTTACCAATTCCGTTTGGGTGCACGCCAATACTTTTTAGGTGGCGGAGTGGTCGAAACTGCAGCCGCAACTGCACCAACTTCGGCACAACCTACTAAAAAAGCAGGAAAAAAAGCAGGTGGCGGCGGCGGCTGTTAATTAATTCGTGTGTGTTTCAGCTTTGCCAAAGTTAAAAACTTTGGCAAAGCTCATAAACAACATTGAATCAAAAATTAATCGTTAAACATTAATAATTAATCGTTACTAAAAATGGATTACCATAAGGAAAAAGATTATAATGTTATAACAGACAAGTTGCCTATTTTGGGGGTAATTTTCTTGTTGGTTATAATAGTGGGCTTTGTTACTATCAAACAGCCCAAAATAAAATACACGATGAGCATAGAAGAAACTTGGCAAGATGCTGTTAATGACAAATCTGCGCTTCGTCCCGAAAGAGTTTTTGAAATATTGAACTCTGCCGATACGGCTTACTACCGCTTCATTGACTTGCGCAGCCCCAACGAGTTTTTAAATAGCCACATTCCGGGAGCTATCAATATTCCGATGCACCGAATTTTGAACGACGATGTGAAATCTATCTTGTTGCAAGACAAGAAGATTAACGTGTTTTATTCAAACCACCACCGCGAGGCGTGCGCTCCTGTTTTGTTGTTGCGACAAATTGGTTACGCCAACAATGCCATGATGTTGGGCGGTTTTGCTTACTACAAAGCTAATATTTTGGACAAATACCAACCCAATGCGGCAAACTATTTAGACGAAAAAGCGGCTTACGATTTTCAAAAGATAATGAGTTCGGCTAAATCAGCTTCCCCAAAGTCAGAAACTACCGAAGCTGTTAAAACCGAAGCTCCTACCAAAAAAGCTGCTAAAAAATCTGGTGGTGGTGGAGGAGGCTGCTAGTTAATTAGGAATTAGGAGTTAAGAAATAATTATTAATTGATTCCTATTTCCTAATTAACAATTTAACAATAGAACAATTTAACAATAGAAAAAAAATGAAAATAACCACATATTTGGCTATTGTGTTTTCGGCAGTTTTGTTTTTGACAAGTTGCGGAAATCAGCAAGCTAATTTAAAAAATGTTGAAGCTTCTTTACCTGCTGTAAATGAGGCTGATGTTTTGTACAATTTCCTCAAACTTAGTGGCAATTACATCAATAGCGATGCCATGCCTACCATGATTACGGCTGATGAGGTTTTTGAAAACCTTGGCAATAAGGCGTTTCATGTGATTGATATGCGCACGCCCGATTTGTACGAAGCAGGACACATCAACGGAGCTATCAACGTGCAGCAAGAAGGCATTTACGAGTATTTCAAAAATACAATCGATGCCTCTAAGTACGAAAAAGTAGTACTTGTTTGCAAATCGGGACAATCGGCTAGTTATGTTGGCTCGGTAATGCAATTGCTTGGCTACCAAAATGTATATGCCATGAAACGTGGCATGAGCGGTTGGAACAAACAATTTGCCGATGAGGTTTGGATTAAAAACTCGGGCAGTGCTTTTGCCGACAAGCTCGAAACTACACCCAACGAAAAGGGCAAGAAGTATGACTATCCGGCAATCAAAACCGGAAAACGTGCCGGAATTGATATTCTGGACGCATTGGCTGCCGATGTGTTGAAAAAAACTGCAAACGATTGGGGTTTGAAAGCCGAAGAAGTATTTGCAAACCCATCGAGCTACTACATTATAAACTATTGGGTAGAAGAGCAATACAACGCCGGACATATTCCAACAGCTATTCAATATACACCCAAAAAATCGTTGAGCCGCAGCACGAGTTTAGCTACTATACCTACCGACAAAAAGGTAGTTGTGTATTGCTACACCGGACAGCAAGCCGCTTACGTGGTTGCCTATTTGCGCATTTTGGGCTACGATGCCTACTCGGTGTTGTATGGTGCTAATGGCTTTATGAACAGCAAGATGAACGAAGGCGGCGCCATAGGTCATGCCTTTACTTCGGCTGAAGTGAAAAACTATCCTTTGGTATTGGGCGACAAACCAAGCGATGTAGTAGAAACGGCTGTGGAAACAACCGCTACCACTACGGCAGCAAAAACAGAAGCACCAACCAAACCTAAAAAGAAAGCAAGCGGCGGCGGTGGCGGCGGATGCTAATTGATTTTAACCTTATAAAATAGGAATTTGAACTTCAGTTCAAATTCCTATTTTTTTTAACACAGGCTTTGTAAGTTACTACACGCATTTTGTAAGTTACTACACGCATTTTGTAAGTTACTACACGTCCTTTGTAAGTTACTACACGCATTTTGTAAGTTACTACACGTCCTTTGTAA
>JAIFNL010000138.1 GCA_020047755.1 Bacteroidota bacterium | reverse complement strand
GCATTATAATTTTTCAAAAAGCATTATAATTTTTTCAAAAGCATTATAATTTTTCAAAAAGCATTATAATTTTTTCAAAACCATTATAATTTTTCAAAAAGCATTATAATTTTTCAAAAAGCATTATAATTTTAGCAGTTAGCCAATTGATACGATGACTTTGAAGCCACCTGTATCAATATTTTCGTGATAAAATAACAATGTAACAATTCGTTATTAGAATTTGGAAAAATTACGTAATTATGCTTTTCGTAGAATTTCGGTTACTATCAAGTTACACTATCAATAATTTACAACATAATAAAGTGCTAGTATAGAAACACCTAAACCTATGCCGCCCGTATATTTGTGGTTGTAAATTTCGCCCAAAGAATATTTTCCTAATCTAAAAATCCAATGAAAAGGGGTTCCTATGAGTTTAAAAAGTCGATAAAATAGTTCGAATAAGATGTATTCTAAAATGGATAAAATGATTTCACCTAACATTTTTTGTTTTATTGGTTTGCGTATAAATTAGTTAATGAATGCCTTATTCTTTTTTGCTAACTGCTTTGTAAATAATTATTCCAACAATAACAATTAGCGCAAGCGCAACAATAACGACAACTGGAGAAATTAATGACATAGTTTTGAATTTTTTTTAGTTGAATAAATAATTGGAAAAAATATTCCCTAAAAGTAGGGAATTTCAAATAAAATACAAAATTTTTAGTCAAATATTTTTATAAAAACCGTTCGACCGACTTGTCGGTCTGTCGGTTAGGCTGTTAGTAAATCATCGGACAGACCGGACAAGCCGGTCGAACCGATTTTGCGTTGCAACAAAATGCTTTGGGCTATCAAAAAAACTTTACAATTCAGTTAAAAATATATTTTTAGAAAGAATAATCTTAAAAAAAATTAAAAAATTTTGCAGAATAAAAAATAGCAATACTTTTGCACCGAAACTTAAAAACATTTTTTGGTTTCCCAAACAGTCATTAAAATATGAAAAACAAAATAATAGAAGTAGCACGAAAAGAATTTTCGACCTACGGATATAGCAAAGTATCAATGAGCAATTTAGCCACTAAATTAGCCATAAGCAAAAAAACGTTTTATCAATATTTTGAAAGCAAAGAAGCTTTGCTACTTGCTACTGTAAATGAATTTGTTAGAGATTTGAAAGAAGGTTTGTCGGCGTTGATGAAAGAAGAAATAGATTTTTCGATTAAGGCAAAAAAAGTATTGTCGTTTGCCGGAACAAAAATATCTTCTATCAATTCATTTTTCCTTGACGACATTCGCCAAAATGCGCCGCAAGTTTGGCAAGTAATTCAGCAAGTGAAAGTTGATATTGTATTCAAACTTGGAACTGAATTGATGGACGAAGGAATAAAAGTAGGCGTAATTAGAAAAGATATTAACAAAATATTAGTAGTAACGCTCTACGCTAGTGCAGTTGAAACAATTATTACTCACGACTTTACTCGACAAATTCCACAAGCTATGCTTAAAGAAATGCCGTATTCTACGGCTGCAATTTTTGATGGTTTGGTGGACATTATTTTTAAAGGTATTTCTAAGAATTAATATTTTTTTACAATCATGGAAACCAAGTTTTAATTTTGAGTTTCCTTATTAAAAACAAAACGTTACAAAATGAATTTAAAATTAAAAATGTTGTTGATTTTAATGTTATTTTTCAATTTCATTTCTGCGCAAACAGTAGAAGTGTCGTTGAAGAATTTGATTGAAAAATCGCTCGAACACAGCCAAAAACTGAACATTAAAAAGGCTGAAAATCTGCAATATGAACAAGACAAACAAATGGCTTACAGTTCGTATTTGCCGTCGGTTTCGTTTGAAGGAACGTACACTTATTTGAACGATGAGGTGATGCTGCCCGATGATTTTAACAAATTATTGATGGGTTCGCAAGCTTTGCTCGTAAAAGAAGCTGCCGGAATTCCGTTCAATACCAAATTAACTCCCGAAATTCTTGCCGCTTTGGCTCAGCAAGGCGTTACGTTAAAAGAAATTCCTCCTATTCAAGGACAAAATGTACTGAAAGCAAACATTTCGGCGCAAATGATTCTTTTTAGTGGATTGAAAGTTCCTTATGCCATAAAAGCAACAAACGAATTGATAAAAATGACGGATTGTTTGTCGGAGCAAGAAAAAAATTATCTGGTAAAAGAAATTGTAACAACTTACGATAAAATGGGAGTTGTGGTAGTTTCGGAGGAAGTTTTAGAAACAACCCAACATTATTTAAACGAACAGGAACGCTTTGTAACTAAAGCAATTGCAACAGGATTGGCTACCGATTTAGATTTGCAACGAATCAATTTGGCAAAAGAGCAATTGAAAGTGAAGCAAATAGAACTCAATGCTTCGCGAAAATTATTGGCTGCACGTTTGTCGCAACTTTCGGGAATTTCGGCACAAGAAATTGAAGCAATTAGACCTATTTTGGAACAATTTCCGGTTTCCGATTCGCTCAATACGATAAGCAACAGAAGTGATGTACAAGCACTTGACCATGCAATTATGGCATCGCAGTACAATCAAAAAATTCAATACACCGAGTACATTCCCAAAGTTTTTGCTTTTGGAAAAAAAGAGCTTATCACACAAGATTTGTCGGCTTTTGACCCCGAATGGTACGTGGGCGCAGGTGTTCGCTGGACACTTTTCGATAAATTTACCTCGCACCACAATGCACAAAAAGCACAGCTCAATACGCTTATTTTGGAAAGCAAAAAGGACGAAGCCGTTGAACTTTTAGCATTGGGTATGCAAAAATCAAAATTTACTATCGAAAAAAACATTCAACTGGCAGAAGTTGCAGAAAAAGAGGTTTCTTTAGCCGAAAAATCGTATAATTTGAGCTTAAAAGAGTATCAAAGTGGAATTATTTCGATGAAAACACATTTAGAAAGTATCAACGATTTAGAAAAAGCAAAATTAAATCGCATTCAAGCAATTTATGAGCAAAGAGCTTCGGTAATAGAACTTTACGATGTTACCGGAAATTTATACCAAACCGCGGCTAAACTTTTAGATATAAAACAACAATAAGAAAAAATAATATTTCAAAGTAATTAGAAATGAGAAATTTAATTAAAATTACAGTGCTTGCGATGTTCGTTTTTTTAGCATCGTGCAATTCAAACGAAAAAATAAACTTGGTAGAAGGCAAAGTAAAACGAGAATCGGTTTCGATTGCGTCGAAAGTTCCTGGGCGAATTTTGGAAATTCGATTCAACGAATCTGACGCTGTTAGGCTGGGCGATACGCTTGCAATTCTTTCAGTACCAGAGGTTGAAGCAAAATTGATGCAAGCCGAAGGAGCTTTGCTAGCCGCACGAGCACAATACGAAATGTCGCTCAATGGTGCTACCAAAGAGCAAGTAAAACAAGCAATTGCAGGCTACGACGCTGCTTTAGAACAATTTCAGTTTGCCGAAAAATCGTTGAAACGCGTAAAAAGTATGTACAACGATTCGCTGGTTTCGGCGCAAAGTTTCGATGAGGTTTTTGCAAAATTTAATGGCGCAAAAGCCTTGCTAGACGCGGCAATTGCCAAAAAAGAAGAAGTGATGTTAGGCGTAAGAAACGAAAGAATTAAAATGGCTGAAGGGCAAATGCGCCAAGCCGAAGGTGCCGTAGCTGAAGCTAAAGTTGCTTACAATGAGAGATATATCATTGCGCCTAAGGATTTCATCATCGAGGCGGTTACTTTGCACGAAGGCGAATTGGCTTTGCCTGGTTACAATTTGTTTGTTGGAAGCAAAAGCGATGATTATTTTTTCAGAGTTACAATTCCCGAATCGGAAATTGCTGAATTTAAAACAGGTACAACTCACAAATTTGATATTCCGTTTGAAAAAAGAACGATAGAAACCAAACTTGTTGCTATAAAGCAACTTGCACATTATGCCGACCGAACAAGTTCGTACCCAAATTACGAAATAGGCGAATCGGTTTTTGAATTGAAATTTATTCCTTCAAATGCAAAAGAGGCTGAAAATTTGTTCAATAACTGTACCGTTTTATTGCAACGAACGCTACCTAACAACTAAAAGGCAATGAAAAATTTCTATCATTTATTGCTGCGTGAGCTAAAACTTTTTAGCACAAATACGGTGATGCTGGCAATTTTTATTGCAGCACCCATTGTTTATGCAATCTTAACCGGCGAGGTTTACAAAGAAGCAAAAGTAACCGATTTGCCAATTTTGGTTGTGGATTTAGACGAAACGCCATTTAGCGACAAACTAATTGATGCTCTTGACGATAACCAATATTTGAAAGTAGCAGAAGTTCGTAGAGTTCGACAAGATTTCAAAACTGAATTGCTTCAAAATAACTATCAAGCAATAGTTACAATACCTGAAAATTTTCAGGCAGACATAGAACAAAAGCGGCACCCAGAAATTTTGGCAGAAGTAAATTCGGGAAATATGCTCACCGGAAATTATGCTACTACCGGAATTATGAATGTTTTGGGCACTTTGAATGCGGGTTTTGAAATAGGTTCGTTGCAAAAAAAAGGAATGCCCACTGCAATTGCAACCGAACAATTTGAAAGCTTTCAAATTTCAGTATCAAGGTTTTACAATCCTTCGTCTAATTATTTATTGTTTTTGTGGCCCGGAATGCTCGGAACTATTATGCAACAGGTTTTTTTATTGGTATTTGCCCTTACTTTTGCCAAAGAATTTGCTTCAAAATCAATTTTAGAGTTGCTCGAAATATCAAAATCGCCAATTTATTTGATACTTGTAAAATCAATTCCTTACTGGATTCTTGGTTTTTTGCTTTGGTTTGGGCTTCTTAAACTCTTGATGCCTTACTACGATGTGCCAATAATGGACGGAAAATTTGCGTTTTTCGTGCTTACGGTGCTGTTTGTTTTGTCGCTTACTTTCCTAGGAATAGCGGTAAGTGTGGCAATTCCATCGCCACTAAAAGCTACCGAAATTTTGATGGTAGTGGCAACTCCTAGCTTTATTATCAGCGGTCAAACTTGGCCTTTGCATCAAATGCCTGTGTGGGTGCAACATATTGCAGCTTGCATTCCTCTCACACACTATTTGGAAGCATTTCGCAGTTTGTTGCTTTACAATGCTACTTTGAACCAAATTATGCCGCAAATTATCGGTTTAATTATTATTACAGTTGTAAGTTTTATCGTTTCAGTCATACTTTTAAAAATTAAAATTAAACGAATTTCAATTTCATAGTCATTTCGCTTTACAATACACAATTTTAGCAAAAGTCTGTCGGTAATTCGGTAGGCTTTTTGCTTTTTTTGTTCAAATTTATCTGTTTTTTTTGTATAACAATCAATTTTTATTGTATTTAAAGGTTGTATCAAATACACAATCTTCAATATGAATGAAACATGAAAAAAACTACCAATTTTCAAATTATCAATGAATTACATAATTAAAACGTATTTCATTGAAGAGAATTAAATTTGAAAAACAACAAAAACAAAAAAAATTACTATCTTTGTGCAAACCAAACCTATCCAAATTTAGTAGCAAAAGTGTTAAACAATAAAAAGAAAGTTGCGATTTTAAAAGTCTTGAGTTTATTAACAAAACTTTTAAAAAATATCTTTTTCGTTACAGAATTTCAATTTGTAAAAAATACATTCAAAAATGAAAGCAAAATATATTATTTTACTTTTTCTAAGTGCCTTTAGTACTCATTTGAAAGCCCAACATCTCGAATTTAGCCATTATACTGTCAATGACGGGCTTTCGCAATCGGTTACTAATTGTATTTTGCAAGACAAACAAGGTTTTCTATGGTTTGGCACGCAGCACGGTTTGAATAAATTTGACGGTTACAGCTTCACTATTTACGAAACAAGTCAGAAAAAATCAGAAGGTTTGCGCGATGCGTGGGTTCTTTCACTCGCCCAAAGCAAAGATTCGTCCATTTGGATAGGCACAAAACGCGGGCTGAATGTGCTCGACAATAAAACCGGAAAACTTTTATACATAGATTTAAAATGTTCTAAACTAAAAATAAACGAAGCTATTTATGGCTTGTATGCCACAAGCAGCGGCGATATGCTAGTAAATACGCCACCTTATTTTCATGTTGTAAATGCTAAAACATTCAAAATTCAAACATTTTACACCAAACAACCCAAAGATGATGCAATAAACGACCAAAATATTCCTATTGTAGAAGGCAAAAAAGGCGAATATTGGATAGCAAGCACACAGGGGTTGAGCTGTTTTAACTTCAAAACCGGAAAAATTGTAAATTATACCACAAAAGAGGGTTTGTTGAGCAACAATATAACTGCTCTTTGGGTCGATTCAAAAAAAAATATATGGATAGGAACACAAAATGGGTTCAACAAACTTTGGGCAAGCAATAAAAAGGTCGATTCATATCTTGAGGGAATATTTATTAGGTCGATAACACAAAACAAACAAGGTATTTTTTATGTAGGCACTAATGGAAATGGTCTATTCAAGTTTAAAGAATCTGGCGAATTTTTAAATTTCAAACATACCAACCAAGCTTGGAGTATGAGCCACGATGTAGTATTGGCATTGTGCATAGATTATTCTGATAATCTGTGGCTTGGCACTTTGCAAGCAATTGATAAGTTAGATTTAAAACCCAAAAAATTTCGGCTTTATCGCAAATCGGAAGAAACAAACTCAGTTGATTTGGTGGATAATTTAATTGCTTCGGTTTACAAAGAATCGGAAGAAAAAATATGGATAGGTACATGGGGAAAAGGCTTGAATTGCTACAATCGTACTACAAACAAGGTTTTGCATTACTCAACAAATTTAGCAGGTAAAAATCGCATCACAAACGATTTTGTTCATGTAATTTTTCCTTATTCAGAAAACGAACTTTGGATAGGAACTCGCAACGGAATAGAAATTCTGGACAAGCAAAAAGGAAAATTTGTGCATTTTAATCAATTCTATACGCATAAAAACTTGCCAAATATGCAAAATATGCGCATAAATCGAATTGTGCGCGACAGTAATAAAAATTTATGGATTGCTTCGCATCAAGGAGTTTTTGTGTTGGATTTAGAAAAAAATACATTTATTCAATACAGCGAAAATACAAAAAATAAAATAGCTAATAACCAAGTTTACAATATAATAGAAGACTCTGAAGGGCTAATATGGGTAGCAACAGCCAAAGGATTGAATAAAATAGAGCCTCAAACGCAAAAAATAGAAACTTTTACCCACGACCCCGAAAATGAAAATAGCTTGTGCGACAATTATGTGGTTGCGCTTTGCGAAGATTCAGAGAAAAATATTTGGATTGGTACGCAAAACGGAATAAATAAATACAATAAAAAAGAAAACAGGTTTTATTTTTTTGAACAAGAAAGTGGAATTACTAGTAAAAATATATATGAAATAATACTCGATAAGGCTTCTAATTTATGGATTGCTAGTGGCAATGGGTTAATGGTTTATAATCACAAAACTAAAAAATTCAAAGCGTTTGAATTTTCCGACGGACTACAAAGTCCTGAATTTAATTTGAATGCCAAATTTTATGCGCCCAACGGCGAGCTTTTTTTGGGAGGAATAAATGGACTTAATTCATTTTTTCCTGACTCTATTTATAAAAATAAATTTAAGCCAAAGCTTGTATTTAAAGAACTTGAAGTAAAAACAGAATCCAATACACGCACAATAAATATTACCAACCATAGCGAAATTGTTTTGGATTGGAAAGACATTGAATTTACCATCGAATTTGCAGCCTTAGAATATACCAATCCCGCCAAAAATAAGTATGCTTACCAAATGAAAGGCATTAGCGACAATTGGTTGGGATTAGAAAACAGGCATTTTGTGCCTTTTTCAAAACTGCAAGCCGGCGAATACGTATTTAGCGTGCGAGGAACCAACAACGACGGCGTTTGGAGCGACGAAGCTATTTCGGTTAAAATTAAAATATTACCGCCGTGGTGGAAAAGTAATTTGGCATATATTTCGTACTTTATTTTTAGTATTTTGGCTATTTATTTGCTCATTATAGGTCGCGAAAAGCAGCTAAAACACGAGCGAGACGTATTGGAAATGAAAGTAGCCGAGCGCACCGAAGAAATTAATGCACAAAAAGAAGAAATAGAACTAAAAAACAGCAACATTACAGCAAGTATTAATTATGCTAGTCGCATTCAGCGTGCAGTATTGCCTCAATATGAGCACTTTTGCAAACATGTACCCAACAACATACTTTTTTTTAGACCAAGGGATATTGTAAGCGGCGACTTTTTTTGGTACTCGCAAGTAGAAGCTGAAATAGAAAATGGAGAAAGGGCAAAATTGGACATTATTATTGCTGCCGATAGCACAGGGCACGGAGTTCCCGGGGCATTTGTTACTGTTATAGCCAATAATATTCTCGATGATATTGTAAATAAACAAAAAATTTACAAACCTCATGAAATTTTATACAAATTAGACGAAGCAATTACCAAAATATTTAAACAGGAACAAGACAGCCTAAGCGTAAATGATGGAATGGATATTTGCATTATTTCGCTTCACAAAGAGCAAAATAAATTGATGTTTGCAGGTGCTAAAAATCCTCTTTGCTTTATTCGCAACGGCGAAGCTGAAATAATAAAAGGCTCGCGTAGCGCAATAGGTGGATATTTTGGAAAACGCAAAGTTTTTGAATCGTATGAGATTGACATTCAACAAGGTGATGCGTTTTATATTTACTCCGACGGGTTTCAAGACCAATTTGGCGGCGAGTACAAAAATAAATTTCTAGCTCGCAATTTTAGAAATTTATTGCAAAAAATTCATGCCGAAAACCCTAAAAATCAAGTTGAAATACTACAAACCACATTTGACGAATGGAAAGGCAAAAATTCGCAAACCGACGATATTATTATACTTGGTTTGTTTTTTTAAAGTAAACATAGCTTTTAATTTTAGGAAAGTAAAAAGCTATGTTTGTATTGGTTTATTTATTGAAAAATATTTGTAATCCTGCTTTATAGCCTTTTACTTCGCCACTTTCTGAATAAAGTTCATAGGCAAGCATTACCGAGTTTACTTTTTTATACATTTTGGCTTTGTTGGCATCAAAATACCACTCTTCTTCAAACAAAACTTTGCCTATTTTTGCGCGTTTGTTTTCTTTCTCAAAAGCTTTTACTTGCTCTATGCTCAAAGCCACATCGCTCATATATTCATAGGCTTTTAATTTGTCGGAATAAATAAGATTGAAAAAAACATCGGCAAATGCTTTTATATCAACATCTTTCAAGCATTCCTCCGACCATTCGTCGTTTTTGTCGGCGTTTTTGATAACCACCGGATACGTTATTTTGGGCGCAATAGCAGCCACTTCGCCTTCCGCAAAAAGCTCTTCCGAGTAGTTTACTTTTTCTATCTTAGCTTCTTCTTTTACTTCCGAAGAGTTCTCTTCTTTACTTGCTTCCTTGTCGCCACTACAAGCAGCAAAAGCAAGCAACAAAACAAAAATTAAATAGTTTTTTTTCATAAAAATGTTATAAATTAATAGTAAATAATGAGTATGTTTTTTGCATTAATATACAGTATTTTATAAAAAATATACATGTTTTATTTCTATTCTTTCGTTCTAATTAATTGGAGTCTGTTCACTAAGTTGTTTTTTTTTACAAAAATAAAATATAACTAACTGATTATGAACTTTGCTAAAGTTAACTAAATACACACTAAATAGTATGAAGTAATTTTAACCTGTTAATTATCAATTACTTAAACTGCTATTGATTTATATGTATCAACTAAATTTCTTAAATTATTAAATCCAGTAATATTCAAAGTATGAATTAAAATTTCTGGCAACTTAATTTTTCTACTATTACAAAACAATAATAACCATAATAGACAATGATAACCCGTTTTTATTTTAAATTCCGAATAAGGAATATTTTCAGCACTTGCGTATTTATAATGTTCTTCTGATAAATCATGGTCAAATGAGATTATTTTTGGCATTTTGTTATTAGAAATATAATCAATAAATTCGGTGTAATTTTTCACTAAAATCCAATCTTCGTGCCAATAAATATCGTTATTATAATATTTTAATACATCATTTGGCTTTCGTTCATCGTCTAAAAATAATTTCATATTAAAAATCTTTTAAAAATTACACTAAATTTATAGAACTTATTTAAGCTATTTTGTTCTCACACAAAATTTATCGAATGAATTTTATATAATGTTTGAAAGAAAACACTATATAAATCTGTTGTTAATTATTTTAAATTTATGCTCTGATTTATTTTCGGCTTTTTTCAATAAATCTACAAAATCAGCAAAATTGCGACCTACCTTGCTATTTCCCTCAATTACAAATATTTCCTTAGATTTATCTTTTTTTATTATAGAAACTAAATAAGTACTATTTCCGTAGGTATTGCTCGACAAAAACATTGATTTCATGTGGTTTTTAATTTTTACAGAAGCGATGTCTGCAAAATTTATAACATCTTCGTAACCTCCAATTACTTTTTTTAATCCGCTGATAGTTATGGTTATATCTCCTATCGCTACAATATTTTTTTTAACATATCTTGAATACAAATAGATTGAAATTATAATAGAAACAAAAAGTACTAAGGTAAAAATAGTAATCATCATTTTATTAACACCAAAATATTCAGCTAAAGAACCCCAAAGAGATGCACTGGGTAATAGCAAAGTAGCAATATAAAGGGCAATATTCACCTTACCCATGTTCTGTAAAGACGTTCCTTTTGACTTTAGTATATTATAATTATTCATAAATAGAAAACTTAAAAGTATTAAAAAAATGATGGTAAAATAAACTGGCTATTTTTCTAATATTTAAAATTCATCTTTCCCGTTTTTTAGATAAAAAATCTCTAAATTCAAACAGTCGTGTATTCTTAAAATATTCCCAAACATTCGCATCAAAAGTAATAGCTTTTTTGCACAAAAGCAAGCAAATAGAGAATAAATCTTTTTGTTATTTTGTTTGATTTATTATCGAGCAATCTTATCAATTTTTATATGCTTAAACAACCCAACAAACTATTTTTTTTTAAGTTACTTATTTTTCACAAAATCAAAGTTTTAAACAAATTACAACTAATTTTGGACAAAAAAGCTTGAAAACAAAAATAATTGTTATTTTAGCGACTCAATAAACTTTAAAATAATTTGAAAAAAGATGAGCAAATTAGCAAAAACATTTAAAGAATTTCCTAAAACTTTTTGGATTTCTAATACCATGGAACTTTTCGAGCGTTGGGCGTGGTACGGTTTGTTTATGGTGTTGGCACTTTATCTAACCAAATCGACCGACGAGGGAGCTTTGGGCTTTTCGCAAGAGCAGAAAGGAAGTATTATGGGAACTGTGGCTGCTATTTTGTACCTTTTGCCCATAGTAACTGGCTCACTTGCAGATAAATTTGGATACAAACGCACGCTCATATTGGCTTATTTTATTTTGGCAACCGGATACTACATGATGGGCACTTTTACGGGTTACGGTGCAGTTTATTTTGCTTTTTTGTATGTAGGCATAGGCGCGTCGTTATTTAAACCGGTAATTTCGGCAACCATTACCAAAACCACCAACGAGGGCAATTCGTCCATCGGCTTTGGCATTTTTTATATGATGGTTAATATCGGAGCCTTTTTGGGTCCTTTGTTTTCGTCGAAGCTGCGCGATGCTTACGGCTGGAAAATTGTATTTATTATGTCCTCGGCAGCTATTATTGTCAATTTGTTGTTGCTTTTAGTTTTTTACAAAGAACCCGAACGCCAAAAAACAACCGAAAGCATTACTCAATCTATTACTTCTGCCTTCAAAAATATTTATATAGCCCTAAAAGATTTCAAACTCACTCTTTTTCTAATTATTATGATTGGTTTTTGGACTATCTTGAATCAATTGTATTACACTTTGCCCAATTTTATCGACCAATGGGTTGATACTCAAAGCTTGCGCAACAGCATCGCTTCCGTTTCCCCTGTCTTTGCCGACAAAATAGGCAACAACGAAGGCGGAATAAATCCCGAAATGTTGTTGAATTTAGATGCAGCCTTTATTATTCTATTTCAGATACTTATCTCTAGTTTTGTGATGCGTTACAAAGCCATAAACGCAATTCTTGGCGGCACCATTGTTATAGGAATAGGACTTTGCATCACTATGGCTACCGGAAATCCGCTGTTTATTATTTTGGGGTTGTTCATTTTTTCGATAGGCGAAATGTCGGCATCGCCCAAATTTACAGAGTATATTGGGCGAATAGCACCGCGCGAAAAAACAGCACTTTACATGGGCACCTCATTTTTGCCGCTTGCGGCAGGCAATAAATTAGCAGGTTTTTTCTCTGGCACGGTTTACCAAAACTTATCGGACAAAACCGAACTTTTAAAACTTGAAATGGAAAAGCGAAGCATCGAGATGCCACTAATTTCGGAAAGTTTCACACAAAACGATTATTATCGCACTGCCGCCGAAAAACTACAACTCTCTATGCCAGAGCTTAATGCTTATTTGTGGCAAACCTACCAGCCTTACAAAATTTGGTATATTTTTGCCGGAATTACAGCCGTTTCGGTAGTTGCTCTTTTTCTTTACAATAAATTTATTTTGGAAAAAAATGTACCTGCGAATTAATTTTTAGGAGGCTAAAAACAGATGGTTTAACAAAAATGAATTAGGAAATTAAATTTAGCAATTTTAATAATAGAATCATAAAATTTCAATGAAAAAGATATTTTTAGCGGTATTTTTATCCATTTTTAGCATAACTGGTTTTTCGCAAAAACTTTCGGAAAATGCAAGCATAAGTCTAATTACGATTGCTCCTGGCAACGATTTGTATTCGGTGTTTGGGCACACGGCTATTCGTGTGCAAGATTCTGTTTTACAGATAGATAAAGCCTACAATTATGGGACTTTCGATTTCGACGACCCTAATTTTTACGTCAAATTTGTAAAAGGTGATTTGAATTACATGATTTCCGATGGAAATTTTCAGTATTTTTTGCAATATTATATTTCCGAAAATAGGTCGGTAACTGAGCAAAAGCTGAACCTTTCGCAATTACAGAAACAACAATTGTTCGATTTTTTGGAATGGAATTTATTACCCGAAAACAAATTTTACCTATACGATTTCTTTTTCCGAAATTGTGCAACAGTAGTGCGCGATGTATTTGAAAAACAATTAAGTGGCAGCATTTCTTTTCGTGCCGAAGATAAAAATTACACATTCCGAAACATGTTGCACCAATATTTGGGCGAAGATAAAGAGTGGAATAAACTGGGCATCGACCTTATTTTGGGCGCACGTGCCGACAAAATAGCCACGCCGCGCGAGTATATGTTTTTGCCAGATTATTTAATGTATGCAACCCAAACCGCCCGTTTGAAAACAGATTCAGCTACTTTTGATTTTGCTCAAAAATCGGAAACCCTTTTTCAATCTCAAAAACAAGAAATAAGTTCGCAATTGCCTAAGCCAGTTACTGTATTTTGGTTGTTTTTTGCTGGTTATGTGCTGGTTACGATTTGGGGATTTGTTAAAAAGAAACGTTTGTACGGATTTGATTTTGTCTGGCTGTTGGGTGCAGGAATTGGTGGATTTATTCTATTTTTTGCGTGGTTTTTTACCAATCATACCATTACCGTAAATAATTACAATCTTATTTGGTTGTTAGTTACGCACTTTGTTTTTGCTTTTTTCTTGTTCGGGAAAAAGAAATCAGGTTTTTATAAAGGCTATTTGCTGATTAATGGAAGCTTGAATGTGTTATTGTTGCTTCTGTGGTTTGTAATTCCGCAAGAACTAAATAGTTGGATAATTCCACTGGTTTTAACTTTTGCTCAGCGTTTTTTCTATTTGTATTTTTTCGATAAAATTAAGCTCTAATAATTATCTTAAAAATAAATAAATGTTGTACCTTTGAACTGAATTTTAAATTCCAAAAAAATGAGAGACTTTAATACATCGGGTCCCAACATTCCCGAACAACATTATACCATAGAACGAACCAATT
>JAIFNL010000199.1 GCA_020047755.1 Bacteroidota bacterium | reverse complement strand
TCAAACCCTTGAAGGGCTTACGTGATGCACCAGCAACAAAGCCCACCTTTGCCAAAGTTCAAAACTTTGGCAAAGGTACACGTTATGCACACCAAGCGTGTAATTGATACAGGTGGCTTGGCATCGTATCAATATAGTTAACCGTATCAATTACGCTCGTCATTTTCTATCAACTGACCAACAAAATGCCGAAGCTTGTCGAAGCATTGATGGTTAAAATTCCAATAACCTTTTTTTGCGCCAATACCTAAACTACTTACCATTGGATTTTGTATTGATAAATAAATTTGAGCTTTGGCTTTGGCTATATTGCTTGGTTTTTTATCAACACACTCAATGAATTTGTCAATGCACAAATTATCATTTGTATCATTAATTGACTGCAAACAAAGATTTTCAATCATTCCCTTTTCAGGAAAAAGAGGCATAATGTATATTCCGCAAGCTAGATTATTAAGGGTATTAAATTCGCCTTCTTGTTTTGGAACAGGAAGAGACAATTCTTTTAATGTATTTTGCAAACTTACAAATGTGTTTTCCGAACTTTCATCGGCATCACGAATTAAGACCAACTTTGTTACATTCGAAAAACCACTTGATGCTACGAGCGTTTTTAATTGAGTTTTGAAATTATCTTTGCCTAAAACTGCTTTTATTTCAAAATTATCGACCTTGCAATGTTTTAAAAAAGCTTCAAAAAAGTTAATTTCATCAATCCCTTCTACTGCAAATACAATTGGTTTAGTTATTTCTGCCATTACCTTACCTCCCAATTATTTTCAATAGCAATCTTTATCATTTGCTGGTCAAAAGAATAGGACGACAAAAGCCCATCTTTTCTTTCTATCCGATACAATCTAATTTCATTATCACCTTGTGGCTGCTTGTCATAACTATACGAATTATAAAGCCCTTGCACACATTCCATTGAATGAGTAGTAGCAAAAATTTGAACATCAAATTCTTTTGACGCTTCAATGATTGCTGTCCACATTATTTTAATGGACTTATAATGTAAGCCACTTTCTATTTCATCTATAAAAACACAACCATTTCTAAAATTGGCAATAGTTACTATCAATGACAACACTCTTCTGATGCCATCGCCCATCACATTAATCGGAATCAATTGATTCAAACCCGTATCGCAATAAATCAAATTGTCTGTTCCTGCAATAATATTCAAAATGGTGTTGTCTATTTTTTGAAGAACCTTTACAACCTTGTCTATACGTTTGGTTTTTATCAACGTGTTCAAATTCTGCGGCAATTGCGTCAAAGCACTTACCGGATTAATTATGGTTGCATTGATAGTTTCTTCATATTTATTTGGTATTTCTTGATGGTAGATTATACCCACCGGATAAATCGCTGCTTTGTGTTGCTCGGTTTTTCCTTTTTTAGTTATCGAAATATCATAAACATATCCATCAACCATTTGGTTTTTGGATAATGTATTTAAGGAAATGTGTTCGAGTTCTTTTTTTTCAAAAGTAGTTGAAATATCCTCACTACCATCTTGTTTGTGAGGTTTTATCTTTAATGTTCTTTCACTCTCAATACTTTCGGCTTCTATCAAAATTTCGTTTTTGTAATCCAATTTGTGGTAAATCAATAGATGCTCTTTATCATTGCCCAACAAATAGTTTAATCCTCTCAATTGATTGATTGTCATCAGAAATTGAGGATTTGATATTCCGGTTATTAAAAAAAGAGCTTCTAAGATTGTTGTTTTGCCACAATTATTTTCACCAACAAATAAATTAATCTGTTTAAAGTCATTGAGTTCAATTTTCTCAATGCCTCTAAAGTTTTCGATAGATAGTTTATTACATCACCACGTTTACTATTTTGTTTTGCACTACAATTACTTTGCGTGGGGCTTTGCCTTCGAGCCACTTGGAGGCACGCTCGTCGGAAAGTGCGGCTTGCTCTATTTGTGCATTCGATAAGCCAACGGGCAAATCGAGCGTGAAGCGTGTTTTGCCGTTGAAAGAGATAGGGTAGGCTTTGGTGTTTTCTACCAAAATGCTTTCGTCAAACTCGGGGAACTTGGCATAAGCTATGCTTTGGGTTTTGCCCATTGCCTGCCAAAGCTCTTCGGCTATGTGGGGCGCAAAAGGCGAAAGGATTACCAAAAGGTCTTCCAAGATAGCACGTTTGTTGCATTTCAAGTCGTTGAGTTCGTTCACACAAATCATAAATGCACTTACTGAGGTGTTGTATGAGAAACGTGTTATGTCTTCGCTAATTTTCTTAATGGTTTTGCTAATTACCTTTAGTTCGTCTTTTGTAGGCTCTTGGTCGCTAACAACCCATTGGTTTTCTTGCGAGTAGAACAAACGCCAAAGTTTGCGTAGGAACTTGTGCACGCCATCGATGCCGTTAGTGTCCCAAGGTTTGGATTGTTCCAAAGGACCTAAAAACATTTCGTAAAGGCGCAAGGTATCGGCACCGTATTCGGCTATGATAACATCGGGGTTTACTACGTTGAACATTGATTTTGACATCTTTTCAACAGCATATCCACAATGGTATTTGCCCGACGAAAGCACGAAGTTTGCATTTTCGTAATCGAATTGCGATTTTTTGAAAGCTTCAATATCCAACACATCATTCTTCACAATGTTTACGTCGGCGTGAAGCTCCTGAGCATTGTATTCGGGTTTCAAAAGGTCTTTTGATACAAACAAATAACCTGTTTTTTGTTCTTTTTTTGAAAAGTCAGTACACACTTCGGCATCGCCTTCCATTACGTCTTTGATGTAAGCAAGGGTATGTTGCAAAAAGTCGATAATATCGTAATGACTTAGTACTATGAGCTTGTTTGCTTTTTTCGACAAACTGGCTGACAACTCATTGTAAGTTGTTTGTAAGTTCTTTGGGCTTTCTATTTCTACGAATAAATTCTTTTCTTCGCAAACAAAAGCATATACATGGTTGTCGAAATTGTAATTTTGTTTGAATTTAACGCCCAAGGCTTCGTTGTTTAAGGCTTCCCAAAGTTTGGAATGTGCGTAGTTGGTTTTATTTACTCTGTAAACAAAATTAGAACGTCCTTGAATCATTCCTTGATTGATGAGTTTCTTGAAAGGTTCTTCTTTGCAAACATATCCTAAATCGAAAAGGAATTTGTTCCAGAAACGAGAATAAATCAAGTGCCCAGTGGCGTGTTCGGTGCCACCAATGTACAAATCCACATCTTGCCAATAGTCGTTTGCTTCTTTTGAAACCAAGGCTTCGGTGTTGTGAGGATCCATAAAGCGATGATAGTAAGCCGATGAGCCTGCAAAACCTGGCATTGTGCTTAGCTCAAAGGGATAACCTTCGGCAGTTTGCCAATTTTCGGCTCTGCCTAGTGGTGGTTCGCCGGTTTCGGTAGGCAAAAACTTATCTATTTCGGGCAACTGCAAAGGCAATTGCTCTAAAGGCAAAGTGTAGGGCAAATCGTCTTTGAAGTAAACCGGAAAAGGTTCGCCCCAATAACGCTGACGGCTAAAGATAGCATCGCGCAAACGATAATTGGTTTTTCCTGTGCCAATGTTTCGTTTTTCTGGAGTTCATCATTTTGCCTTCTTTAGCGTCTTGCGATTCGGTCGAAACGTCTGCGCCTTCTATTACAGCAATGATGGGCAATTGAAATTTCTTGGCAAAAGCATAATCTCTCGAATCGTGAGCCGGCACAGCCATAATAGCTCCCGTTCCGTAGCCCGAAAGTACATAATCGGAAATCCAAATAGGAATTTGTGTGCCAGTGAATGGATTGATACCATAAGCACCTGTAAATGCACCGCTTACGGTTTTAGTGTCGCTCATGCGTTCACGTTCGGTACGTTTGGCGGTCAATTCGAGGTAAGCCTCTATTTCAGCTTGTTGTTCTTTGGTAGTAAGTTCTTTAACCAATTCACTTTCGGGTGCAAGTACCATAAAGGTAGCACCGTAAATAGTATCGGGGCGTGTGGTAAACACTTCAATGGACAAGTCTTTATTGGCAACACCAAAGAATACTTGCGCACCTTTGCTTTTGCCTATCCAGTTGCGCTGCATATCTTTGAGCGATTCAGTCCAATCTACTTTATCCAAACCCGAAAGCAAACGCTCGGCATAAGCCGAAACCCTAAGCGACCATTGGCGCATGGTTTTTTGCTCCACCGGATAGCCACCACGAAGCGAAAGTCCGTCCTTTACCTCATCGTTAGCCAAAACAGTGCCTAACTTAGGACACCAATTTACTTTGCTATCGGCTAAGTAAGCAATTCGGTAATCGAGCAGAATTTGTTGTTGCTCGTTGTGGCTCATGGCTTTCCAATCAGCAGCAGAGAATATTCTGTTGCAACTATTTGCTGCATGAATGGTTTGATTTCCCGAAGCCTCAAAAGCCTCAATCAGTTCGGCAATAGGTCTGGCTTGCTGGGTATCGTTGCAATAGTAATGCTCAAACATTTGGGTAAAAGCCCATTGAGTCCATTTGTAGTACTCGGCATCGGAAGTAAAAAGCTCACGATTCCAATCGTAAGAGAAGCCAATCTTTTGAAGCTGCTCACGGTAGCGAGCGGCATTGGTGGCAGTAGTTTTGGCAGGGTGCTGTCCGGTTTGAATAGCATACTGCTCGGCAGGCAAACCAAAGGCATCGTAGCCCATGGGGTGCAACACGTTAAAGCCCTTGTTGCGCATAAAACGGCTGTAAATATCCGATGCAATATAACCCAGCGGGTGCCCTACGTGCAAGCCTGCGCCCGATGGATAAGGAAACATATCCAAAACATAAAACTTAGGCTTATTCTTATCTATTTCGGTTTTGAAAGTTTGGTTATCTGACCAATACTTTTGCCATTTCTGTTCTATTTCAGTAAAATTATATTGCATCTTTTATAATTGATTATGGATAATTGATAATACTAGCCGATTGATACGATGACTTAAAGTCACCTGTATCAATAAACGCTTGGTTTTTTAAACTGCAAAAATAGAAAATTTTTGTGAATTATCAATTGTTCGGTTGATGTATTGTTATTTTTTTTAAAGAAAATGAATTATCAATAGTCTTTGTTTTTTTGAAGTAGTAAATTGTTGTTTTGAAAAAAAAGTATATATTTGTAAAAAAATAGATAATAAATCAAGTACAATGTCCTATACAAATATACTCGAAGAAGAATTGAAAAACAAAGTAGCCAAAGACTACTTTGCTGCTTTCGATTGTACTAAAATAGTTGGAAATATCGACTTTTGTGTTACTTATGCTTCGCCTACACAAGGCTTGCTATTTGAAACAGAATCGATGCTTTGGGCTGAAGCCAAAAAAGGAAACAAAAACGATATTTACGAGTCGTTTGTGCAACTTATTCTTACCATTGGAAAGGCACGAACATTCGATAATTATTTACCACCTAAGTTTTTAGGTGCTTTCGATGCCGATAAAATTGCCTTTGTACCTTATAATAATGTACACGAAATATTTTATCAAAACGATTTCAATTGGAAAATTACACCCTCCGACCATCAAACCAAAGAATTTAAGCAAGTATATAACAAAGTAAAAACAAGCATAGAAA
This sequence comes from Bacteroidota bacterium, assembly GCA_020047755.1. Classification (GTDB taxonomy): domain Bacteria; phylum Bacteroidota; class Bacteroidia; order Bacteroidales; family JAIFNL01; genus JAIFNL01. The sequence continues at coordinate 1,593 of JAIFNL010000199.1, read as the reverse complement.
GTAACTCGTTACTTTTTAATTTCGATGCCGACAAAAACGAACTTCATGCCTTTATCCAAACCAACTTTACACTAGGCAAAGCCCACTTGTCGAAAACACGAATAGACAAAAACAACTTTATTATTATCTACAACAAATGGGTTGCGGCAGTAAAGCCAAGCATTGGAGCAAACTGGGATATTGCCAAGAAACACAACATTATAGATGGCGATTTTTATCTTGCCGATTTGCTTTCGCTCGAAAATGAAACCTTGAAAGAGAAACTCTCGGTGCTTTTGAAAAAAGATTACTACGAACTGGAACGAAACCTCGATGAAATGGGTATGTTCAACAGCAAAAAGACTTTTTTTACCGACAACCAAAAAGCACACACACAATTTTGGAACAAATACGAACGCCCGCCCAAAGAAGAATATTGGGATTACATAGTAGAACGCCGCGATTTGCTTGTACCACAAGATGTACGCGAACGAAAAGGCAGCTTCTACACGCCACAACTATGGGTTGAACTTTCGCAACGCTATTTGACCGATGTACTAGGCGACGACTGGCAAGACGAATACTACGTGTGGGATTGTGCCGCCGGAACAGGTAACCTTTTGACAGGGCTTACCAATAAATACAACGTTTGGGCGTCCACCCTCGACCGCCAAGATGTGGACGTAATGAAAGACCGCATCAAAAACGGTGCAAACCTTTTGGAAGACCATGTGTTTCAATTCGATTTTCTGAACGATGACTTTACAAAACTACCCAAAGCTTTGCAAAACATCATCAATGACCCCAACAAACGCAAAAAGCTTGTTGTTTACATCAATCCGCCGTATGCAGAACATGGTAACAGAACAACCATAATAGCACGCGGCAAACATAAAACGAGTGTATCAACAACAAGTAAAGTTTACAATGAATTTAACAATCAATTGGGTACAGCAACCCGAGAGCTTTTTGCACAATTCTTTTTGCGCATTTACAAAGAGCTTCCCAATACCAAACTTGCTTCCTTTAGTACTTTGAAGTTTATTAATTCGCAAAACTTTTTCAAGTTTCGTCAGTATTTTAAAGCCGAATATAAAAAAGGGTTTATTTGTAATGCAAATACATTCGACAATGTAAATGGAAATTTCCCAATAGGCTTCTTAATTTGGGATTTAGCCAATAAAAACGACATCACTAAAGTTAAAGTCAATGTTGCTCTTTTGGCTGACGGACACATTATTAAATCGAAAATAAAAACAAAAACATTTTATGCTTTTGGTAAAAATGATTTTATAAGCCGTTGGTTACGTAGTTTTTATGACAAAGTAAATGACGAGATAGGCTATTTGATATTACCAGGTGTTGATATGCAACAACAAAATGGTGTTTACGTAACTTCGCAACCAACTCCAAGCGACATTGCACAACACAAAACAGCAAGAATAACACAAAGCAATTTAATTGAAATGGCAATCTATTTATCCATTAGGCAATCTGTTGCTCTAACGTGGGTAAATAACAAAGACCAATTCCTATACCCCAACGATGGTTGGAAGTCAGATACAGAGTTTCAGCACGATTGTTTTGCCCTTGCCTTATTTCATGGGCAAAACA
>JAIFNL010000058.1 GCA_020047755.1 Bacteroidota bacterium | reverse complement strand
GTAAACTTAACGTATTTATCAGGCAATAAGAAAAAACCTCTTCATTGTATGATGTTACCGGATATTCTTTCTTTTTATAAACTATTGATGGTTTGATTATTACATTGCCTTCTACTTTTCCTTTTTTCATAAGGCTGTAGTTTTTGCCAACTTTGGCAGTTTTTGAGTACAAATCAACCATATAAACTATATCATCAACTTTAACTTTTTTTAATTGTGCTTTAGAAAACTGCAAAGAAATCAGCAGTACAAATAATATAGATAAAAGATTTCTCATAGGAAGTTCAATATTTGATATTTTTAAATAACTTTTTTTAGCAATTTCTTTTGAATATTATTTCTTTATCATTTTTTTTCATAAAATCAGCATAGAAATCCATTTAAAACTAACTAAGCAAAACAGATATTAAAAAAAATGAATGTGTTAAGAATATTATATAATTGTCTGAATTTAGTTTATATTAATCAAAATAAAATTTTCTCGCCAAGCTTGCGCAAAGTAAAACACAATGCCAACGCAAAGTTTTTCTTGTAAATTGAGTATGTTCGTAAAGTTGTTTTTATTACAAAAATAAAATATAACTAGTTGATTATAACCTTTGCCAAAGTTCTTAACTTTGGCAAAGTTGACTAAAAAACATACTCTAAATAGTATAAAGCAATTTTAATCTGTTACTTATTTCAATTTATACACTACCTTGCTTGCCGATTCTGTAGATAGAGATTCCAATTTGAGTTGCGGATTTGAGCTAGCAGATTCAATTTTTGTAATTTTGTAGTTTTCTTTTTCACCCGTTTTTTTATACGCTGTATATTCTACATACACGTTGTAATTATTTATCTGGTGCAGCGTTAAAGCATCAGTCATATAACCTAAAGTCCAATTAGCCCAGTAACCCGATGTTCCGGCTTTATAAGCATCAATGTAGTAAACAATAGAGGAAACTCCTACAATATCAATTTTGCCGTAAGCATCAGTAGTCGATTCTAAAAGAGAATTTGTTTCATTGAACCAATCGTTGTAGCTATCGAATAATTGTATTTCAAAATTTGCGGCAGGAGTTGTCGTTCCATCGTACATTACGTTCAGATGCAATTGTGTGCCCTGAAGCACTGTAACTGTCTTGGTAATTTCACTCGATTCGCCTGCTTTGGTAGCTTTTAATGTCACGGTATAATTTCCAACATCTAAATAACTATGTGTTGGGTTCATTTCGGTCGATTCATTGCCGTCGCCAAAATCCCATGTATAACTGTCGCTATTGGTAGAAGTATTGGTAAATGTAAAGTCTTCGCCGCTATATATTGCGCTTGGCATGTCAAATGCTGCCGAGGGTGCTTTTTCGCAACTAGCTGCCAGTACAGCAAAAAACACAAAGAATAAAACTTTTTTAATATTTTTCATAATTTCTAAAATGTTTAAATTTACCTACTCATAAAGCTTTTCGGTTTCCGCTTTGTTTAATTTTGCAGTACAAATTTATACGCTTTAGAAACTCTAAACAAACAAAAAGCGTTCGGATTGTTCAATCCGAACGCTTTTAACTAATTAAAAAACAATAAGTTGTATGAATTGTAAAATCCGTACATCAAAATTGTAAAATCCGTACATTAAAAAATGAAAAAAAATGTTTTTCTAACAATTATTCTTGCTCTTGAGTTCGCATTTCGGAAGGAGTAACACCTGTAATTGTTTTAAAAGCCAAATTGAAAGTAGATTTTGAATTAAACCCTACACTGAGCGCAATGCCTTCAATCGAAAGTTTTTGTTCCTTATCAACCAGCATAATGCGGGCTTTTTCTATTCTATATTTGTTTATTAAATTAGTAAAATTGGATTGCAAAACATCTTGAATCGCAGCCGAAAGATACGTTCTATTGGTGTTGAGCATTTCCGCTACTTTTTGCAGCGAAATATCGCGCTGCATATAAATCGCGTCTTGCTCAAAAAGTGTTATCAATGAAGCAATTAAATCAGAATACTTGGTGTTTTTTTCTGTTGCAAAACGCTCTACCAATTTTTTCTCTGCCTTAAACGGAATTTGTTCGGCAAGTTCTATATTTCTCTTTATCAGCTCTTTATACGATTTGTTCTTTTCTACATACAGCTTTGCCAGCCCAAGGGTCAAAAATAAAAACAAAATTCCGGCAAAACTTAAAGAAAGTACCCACTTTTTTTGATTCCCTATTTTTCTTATTTTCAGCAAATTATTTAGCTTTTCAGTTTTCAAATCATCTGTCAATTTATGCAATTTGCTTTCATTTTGTATTTTACTTAACTCAAAAGAGCTTGCTTTTTCAATAATTTCCAACTGCAATTTATGGTATTTTTCATAAAACACAAGCGCGTCTTTGTGCATATTTTTAGCCTTGTACAAGTCCGACATTCGCAAGAAAATACCACTTTTAAAATACAAATCGCTTATAGTTGCTTCTTTTTGCACTAATTCAAGCAACTCATTTTCGGCTTCTTTGTACATACCTTTGAGCATAAAAATTTCAGAGGCTTGAAAACGCGCCTGATTAAGCATATCTTGTTGGTTCAAATTCAACGCAAACAGCATACAAGTATCTAGGTAGTTTTGAGCTAACGAGTAATTTTTCAGCAATTTGTGCAATTCAGCCAAATTAAGGGCTGCTTGCATTTTATATTCCGTCAAATTGTTTTGCAAAATCAATTCATTGAGTTTATCAAAAAAAAACAAAGCTTTTGTGTAATTTTGCATTAACTTATAAACAGTAGCTATATTGTTGAATATCAACATTTTCGTTTCAATATCCGTTTGTACATTAACCAAAGCCTCCGATTGTTGTAAAAAAACCAACGCCGTAGGATAATCATTTTTAGCCACAAAAAGCCTTGCAATCTGGTTTAAGGCGTAAATTTCACCCTTTTGATACTTAATTTTGCGCGAAATAGTAAGCGCATCGTCCAAAAATTGAGCAGCATTGTCAAATTTTTGCAAAAAAATGAACTCTACCCCCAAATTAACCAAAGCATTGACATAATTTAAGCTGTTTTTCGATTTTTCGCTCATTTTTTTTGCTTTTTCATAATACGAAATAGCCAAAGAATGCAAATTCATTCTTTGCGAAATAGCACCTAATTTGATGTAAGTATCTATCAATAAATCAGTTTGCTTATTTTTCATCAACAAAATTTCGGCTCTATGAAAATAATCGCCGGCAAGCTCATACTTTTGCCATTCAAAATAAGTTTCGCCAAAATCATACACCAAATTTGCTTTTTCTATACTATCGCTCGAATGCTGAATATAAGAGTAAGCCATTGTATAATAGATAATTGAGTGCTCAAAATTTAGCCTATTTCGTTCACACAATGCAATATTGACCTGCACATTGTACTTAAATTTTTCGGAAACAATGTTTTTGTAATCCTCAAGTATAATCAAAAAATATTCAGAAGCAGCTCGAAAATCATTCGATTCAAAATGCTTTTTGCCCAATAAATAATAAATTGCAACCTTTTGATAATCAGAAGATTTTTCGATTTTTTCGTGCAACTGAACAATCGAATTTCCTTTTAATTTTTCAACAGCGTTTGTAACAGAGTCTTCGAGCACAGCGGCATACGAAAATAGCCCAAACAAGAAAAAAACAACAAAAAGAAAAAGCCGTTTCGAATAAAAAAAATGGTGCATAGATGAAAATAAATACAGATTTATATTTTGAAAATTAAATGTAAAGTTATAAATTTGCAATTAGAAAATAACAATGTACTACAAAAAAGAACACATTTTAGTAACTTAAACAAACGCATCAGAATTAAATTACTAAAAATCAATGCTGTACATTTTAAAATAACGATAAAAAAAGCACCCTTTTGTTTTAAAAATAGAGAACCACTCTATTTAAAATAATTTTATAGGTAATATAGCGTATAAAACAACAAGACTGCTAAAAAAAAGAAATATAGAAAAATTTAGAAATCGCTTTAATAAAAAAAAACAATGAAAACAAATTTAATCGCCTTAATGCTAATTATCAGCAATTTATCCTTTGCAAACAAAAAATTTATAGTAGAAACCGACCAAACAGTTTCCGAAATATTGCTCATTGATAGCAAAACCAGAACAAAAAATAAATTGGTAGCTCTACAATCAGACAATACCAATTTTGAGTTTGAAGCCGCTAATTTAGAAGGCTTATATTTAAAAACAAACCAAAATATTTACCTTAAAATTTATTCGGTAGAAGAGAAAATTTCTAGCTCGTGGCACAAAATAGAAAAAGGCAAAGAAATAGAACTGAAAACTTTTTTTCAAGGCACTATTTTTCAAAATGTCGAGCTCAATGATTTTTACATTAAAAGTTTTATAACCAATCCATTAACAACACAAAAATCGAAAATACGTGAGTTTTCTAATTTTTTTTATACGCCAAACCATTCTAATTTTATAAAACCCGAAAACTTAATAATAAGTTGGAAATCGGGCTTAAAAATTAAGAATTTACAAATAATCGACAACTCCAATTTTACCGAAATATTTAAAATAGAAAATTACAACGACACCTCATTTTCTCTTCAAAAAATAGATAAAAACATAAGCTCACTATTCAATAATTCAGATGATTATTCATTGATTTTAAATTATTTAGATACAATCAATAAGCAAGAATCAATGCATAAAATAAATTTTCAATTTTACCCGCTTTATTTTTTAAATCAAGAAGAAATTTTATATTTTCTGGACAAAGAAACGTTTTCTATTCAGTGGCATTCGATTTCAAATCAAAGCACAATTTCTATTTATGACTTCAAAAACGAATTGATTTTAACAAAAGAAACGAACAACCAAAATTCACTCTATTTCGAAAATATAAAAGAAATATCAAATACACTCGAAAAAAAGAAAAAATATAGAATATTCATTGAAAATCAAGAATATAAAATATACAAGGACTTTTATTTCTTGCAAAATGTAGAATAAAAGCGTGTATTAAGCTGCTACGTGTTTTAATTAAACACACTTAGGCAATAATCAAAAATTGCTTACAAATTGATAGTTACAATAATTTAAAAAGCTATTTTCACAAAATAGCATTAATTTAATCTTTATATTTTACACCTAAAACTTTATTAATCAAAGCAATAACAAAATCTACTTTTTTTCTACCCTCACTCACCAAAAGACACACCCTTAGTAATTTTTTATTCCCTTTTTTTGTGTATTTTTGTGTTAAAATACAAAACAAAAAAGTTAAAAACAAAAAACTTCTTAAAAACATAAAATGTTTGCAATCATAGATATAGAAACCACTGGTTTGAAAGCTTCTCTCGAAAAAATAACAGAGATAGCCATCTATATTTATGATGGAAATCAGATAGTTGACCGTTTTGTAAGTTTGGTAAATCCCGAAAGAAATATTCCGTATCAGATTACAAAAATAACCGGAATTTCGAATCAATTAGTGGCAAATGCCCCAAAATTTTACGAAATTGCAAAAAAAATACTCGAACTAACCGAAAATAAAATTTTTGTTGCACACAATGCACAATTCGATTATAGTTTTGTAAAAGAAGAGTTTAAGCGTTTGGGCTATAACTACCAACGTAAAACAATTTGTACCGTAAAACTTTCTCGCAAATTGATTCCAAATTTACCATCGTACAGTTTAGGAAATCTCTGCCAAAGTTTAGATATTCCTATTTTGAATAGACATAGAGCAGCCGGAGATACCGAAGCTACCGTAAAACTTTTCGAGAAATTACTGGAAATTGATGTTTCGCAAAAGCCAATTTTATCGCATCTTTCAGCTACCGAAAATGGCTTGCACCCCGATTTAAAGCCCGAAACAATCGACAATTTGCCTGAGAAAGAAGGCGTTTATTACTTCTTCAATCAGTATAAAAAGCTCATTTACATAGGAAAAAGCATCAATATAAAAGCAAGAGTAAAGCAGCACTTGGCAAACAATTCAACGCCAAAAGCAACCGAAATGAAAAGCAAAATTGTAGACATTGATTACGAACTAACTGGTAATGAATTAATTGCACTTCTTTTAGAATCGGACGAAATAAAAACACATTTGCCTTTATACAATCGCTCACAACGCAGAACTACAGCGCATTACGGAATTTTCTTCCATTTCGATGCCAACGATTATTTGTGTTTCAAACTTGGCAAAAACGACATGGACGAAATGCCCTTAACTTCGTTTAGTACGCTCGATGCGGCAAAAAATCACTTAGAACGTCTAACCGAAAAGTTCAAGTTATGCCAGAAATTAAATGGACTCTACAACCATACAGGCTCCTGTTTTCAGCACGAAATAAAACAGTGCAAAGGTGCGTGTATAGGCGTAGAAAGCCCAAATGACTACAACCAAAGAGCCGAAAAAGCCTTGCAAACATTTGAATTTGAAAATGAAAATTTTCTGGTAATTGGAAAAGGGAGAAACGACGACGAAAAATCGGTTGTGCGCGTAGCAAACGGAAAATACATTGGATTTGGTTACATCGATTCGAGTGTGATAACCAACGATTTAGAGTTTTTATTCGATTGCATAAAACCACGACAAAACAACAGAGACGTGCAAGTTATTCTAAAAAATTATATCGAAAACCATGATGTGGAAAAAATTATCATAAAAAATTAACTTCTTATCACAACAAAAAAACGTATGAAAATAATAGCCATAGGACGAAATTATGCCGAACATGCCAAAGAACTTGGCAATTTGGTGCCAAAGGAAACTGTTTTTTTTATGAAACCAGAAACGGCGTTAATTAAAAACAACCAAGATTTTTATTATCCCGATTTTACGAACGATTTGCATTATGAAACCGAATTTGTAGTAAAAATAAGCCAAGTAGGAAAAAACATTCAAGAAAAATTTGCACATAGATATTATGATGAAGTAACTATGGGTATTGACTTTACAGCCAGAGATTTACAAAGAAAATGCAAAGAAGAAGGCTTGCCTTGGGAAGTTGCAAAGGCTTTCGATGGTTCGGCACCTGTTGGGAAATTTGTAAGCAAAGAAAAGTTTTCGGATATAAACAATATAAATTTTAGCTTAAAAATGAACGATTCGCTGCGCCAGCAAGGAAACACAGGCGAAATGATTTTTTCAATCGACAAGCTAATTGCTTATGTTTCGCGATTTGTAACCTTAAAAATTGGCGATTTGCTTTTCACCGGAACGCCCGCAGGTGTTGGTGCCGTGAAAGTTGGCGACCATCTTCAAGCCTTTATGGAGGGTGAAAATTTGCTCGATTTTTATGTAAAATAGCTCTAACTCAATGTTGCAATTACTCTGATTTATTGAGAATTGCAGCATTACTACTTTTTATAAACTAGTCAAATAATCGGCTACCACAAAAGTACTTCCACCTATAAAAATAAAATCGCTTGCTTCGGCATTCTTTTTCGCTTTTTCAACTGCTTCTTTTACAGACAAATAACTTTGTCCCTGCAAATTAAAAGCATCTGCCTTTTGCTTCAAAATTTTTTCATCTAAAGCTCTTGGAATAGAAGCTTTTGTAAAATAATAAATAGCCTCTAATGGCAACATAGCCAGCACTTTAGAAACATCTTTATCATTTACCATTCCTATTACAAAATGCAATTTTTTATAAGCTGTTTGTGCAATTTGCTCTAATATTATTTTAATTCCAGCTTCATTATGTCCTGTATCACAAACCATTAGCGGATTATTACCCACTATTTGCCAACGCCCCATAAGTCCGGTAAGTTTTGCGGCATTTGGCAAAGCCGAGTACAAAATTTGATTTGTAATTTCTTTATCAATAAGTTTTCTGGTGTTTAGTACATCTACCGCTTGCAAAACCGTCAAAATATTTTCGCGCTGGTAAAAACCCTGTAAATCGAGCTTTAAATCATTAAAAATCAAAGAATTATGCTTACTTATATTAAACGATTGTTTGCCATCGATGGTATTAAAAACTGATGAACATTCAAAATTTTGGTCGGCAAAAAATAATTCGGCATTTTTTTCTTTCGCTTTTGCTTCAAACACAGGTTGTGTTTCGGGTTGTGTTTTTCCAACTACAAGTGGCGTATTTTGCTTTACAATACCTGCTTTTTCGGCTGCAATAAGCTCAAGAGTTGTTCCCAAAAACTGCGTGTGGTCAAAATCAATATTGGTAATAATCGAAAGCAGCGGATTGATGATATTTGTAGAATCGAGCCTCCCTCCCATTCCAACTTCAACTACCGCTATATCAATTTGTTGCACCGAAAAATAATGAAAAGCCATTGCTACCGAAATTTCAAAAAACGAAGGTTTCATTTCTTGAATAAGCTCTCGATTTTGTTCAACAAATTCGATAACAGCTTGCTCAGAAATCATTTCGCCATTAATTTTAATACGCTCTCTAAAATCAATCAAATGGGGCGAAGTGTATAAACCAACTTTGTAACCCATTGTAATTAAAATAGATGCTAACATGTGCGAAGTTGAACCTTTTCCATTAGTGCCAGCTATGTGTATGCTCTTAAAATTGCGATGCGGAAAACCGAAAAACTTATCCAAAGCAAGTGTATTGTCCAAATTAGCTTTGTAAGCAGAAGCTCCAATTCTCTGAAACATTGGCAGTTGGCTAAATAAAAAATCGGTCGTTTCTTTGTAGTTCATTTCTTATTTGTGTTATTCATTTTCAAAAAACGATTCTATCTCTTTCATAAAGTATTCAGGCGCATTTGTAGGTCTTCGAGTCTTTTCGCTTACAAAAACAAGCTCAACTTTGCCAGTAACTATCAATTTTCCGGCTTCATTGTGTATTTCGTGCTCAAATTCGAGTCTTTTGCTTGGTTTTTTGCGCAAAAAAGAGCTTACAGTAAGCAAATCGTCGTAGAAAGCAGGCGAATGGTAACGTATTTCCATACTTCTGACTGGCAACATGATGCCTTGAGCTTCCATTTCGCGGTATGTCATGCCATATTCTCGCAACATGTTGGTTCTTCCAATTTCGAAAAATTGCGCGTAATTTCCATAATATACGTAACCCATTTTGTCGGTTTCGCTGTATCGTATTCGTACTTCTGTGGTTGCTGAAATCATTTTTTTTCTGAAATTAATTTGGTGCAAAAATAAATTTTATATACAAGCTTGCAAAATTATTCGATAATTGGGAAAAAACATAGAAACAGTTCATTTAAAACAAACCAAAATTTAAATCAATACTCATATAAATTTAATTTTCAAATACTTAAAACTAAATCTATATTTTTTTAGCTTAAAAAAGATTAAATTATTTAGAATCATTTTAAATAACAAATAAAATATTCTATTTTTGCAGCAAATACTAACATAAGAATTAATAATATGACAACAAAAATAATAAAAGAACTTTTTTTCAATCGCAATTTATTGCTAATACTATCCGTTTTTGCTGGTTTTCTTTTTGGAGATTTAGCATTTTACACTAAGGATTATGTATTTTCGCTACTCATTCTTATCATGATTTTTTCATCATCGGGCATAGCTACAAAAGCTATTTTTCCACTTAAAAGTGTAATAAAACCAATGCTTAGAGGGATTTACCTCAACTATATAGTTTTTGGAATTGTAATGATAAGCCTTGCCTATTTTCTAATTTCAGATATTAATATATTTTATGGTTTTGTGGTCATAGCCGCAACGCCTCCTGGAGTAATTATTTTGCCCTTTACAGTAAAGTCAAAAGGTGATTTAAAGTATTCAACCATAGGACTTTTAGCGGGATTTTTAGCGTCAGTGGCTTTAACTCCTCTTATTATAGATCTTTTTACCGAAAATGCCAGTATTAGCTCAATGGAGCTTGTATTTTTGATGGTTAAAATGGTGATAATTCCACTATTAGTCTCGCGCTTATTACTTTTTCCAAAAATTGAAAAGGTAAGTAACAAAATAAAAGGGCGATTAACTGATTATAGCTTCGCTATTATCATTTTTACAGCCGTAGGTATGAATAGAACTATTTTTTACAGCAACTTTAGTATGCTGATTTCAGCCAGTTTAGTGCTCATTATCTCAATGTTTGTTTTAGGTGCAATTTTTTATTTTTTCAAACAGAAACAAGGCGGTAATTCTGAAATTTTAACAAGCGAAACTCTTTTACTAACTATCAAAAGTTCTGGTTTTGCGGTTGTAACTTCACTAGAGTTGTTTGGAAAATCAGCCACCATTCCAGCGGCATTGCTGAGTATTTTTGTGCTTCTTTTTGTACTAGCTTTCAGCGTTTTTAAAAGCTTAAAAAGCTAAAAAAAGAAATTATCAAAACAAAAATCAATAAATTCGTTTTATTTTTTTTTACTAGCTAAACCAATTAAAATGAAAGCTAAGCGAGCACAACAAAGTGTATAAAATACCAACTAATTTATAAGATTATTGGATTTATGTCTGCAAAGTTAATTATTTATAAGAATTTTAGCAATTTCGTTTATAATGCTGTTAATTAAAAAATTAACAAAAGTAACTTAGTTAATCACTTAAATATCAAAGATTTTAGAATTATAAAAAAATAAAATATAAAGTGGTTAAATCAAAAGGCATTTTTTAACAATTAAAAAAAAGAATAAAACAATGAAAAGCAAGCTAATAAGAAAAAAATTTTGTGGTATAATTTTTTTTTTTGAAAATTATTTGAAAAAAATTTCGTTAATTCAGAAAAAAGTTGTAATTTAGATTAATAAATCAAAGAAGCTTAAAAATAAAAGGCTCAAAGCTTAAATTTGATTGAAAAATTTGATTTTTGAACCCCAAAAGAAGATTTTTCAAAAACTATAAAATACTATAAAAAAAATTGCATTACTAACATATCTAATTACTTATTAAAAAATGTATCGTTATGAAAAAGTTTAAAGTTGCCATTGTTTTCATCAGCATTATTTCTATTGCTTTTGTATTAAATCTTATTGCGCAATCAGTTGATAGTAATATCTTTGACCGCATTCACCGAGAATTAGATTCAAAAGACATGAATACCATCACAAAAGCTGATGACCTCTTAAAACAAGCTGATAACAAGCTAAAAGAAGTGGAAAAAGAAGAAGAGTCATTCGAGAAATTTTTCCCTAAAAAAGCCAACAAAGGCGAAAGAAAAGCCGTTGATGCCAAAATATTGAGAATTGAAGCAGCCGACTTGCGAGCTAAATCTTACAGCGCAAAATTTAAAGTTTACAAAACAAAACTGGAAAGTGTTAAATTTGAATATGCCGAAGATGGCACACGTGCTAAAGAACTTTTAGCAGAGGCTGAAAAATCGCTCAATACCGGAAACTCAAACTTGAAAAAGTATATGGGTGTAAAAAAATCGGATTTGAAAGACGAGCAATATGCCAAAATTCAAAAAGATTTAGCAAAAGTGCTTGAACTTCAACAATATGCAATAGATAAAACTGCGGAAGCTTTCGAAATTTATTTCCAACAAGACGAGAAAAAAATGAAAGAGATGGCGGAAAAAGACGCTTGGGCTAATGCTCAAAGCAGCAACACTATCAATGCTTACGAAGCTTATTTGAGCAAATTTCCTTACGGACAATACGCAGGCGAAGCCAAAACAAGAATCAAGCAACTTGAAGAGGAACAAAGACTTGCAGACGAAGAACGAGCAAAAAATGAATCGGCTGTAAAAGAAAAAGCCACTGGAGTTTGGTTTGAAGTACAAGTAATGGCGGTTACAAAACAAGCTAAGCCTGAAGTAATCAATAAAGTATATAAAGGTAGCGAAGCCGTGCGCGAATTTCAAGAAGATGGTTGGTTCAAATACTCTGTTGGCAAATTTCAAACTTACAAAGAAGCTCGCGAATTTAGAACATCAACTGGTGTAAAAGGTGCCTTTGTGGTGGCTTTCCAAGATGAGCAACCTATAAAAGTAAGAGATGCTAAAAAATTATCGAAAAATTAATATTTCGTTCAAAAATAAAGCATAAACTATTAGACAAATTTTCAAAAATAAAAACCTGCTTGTTGAGAAACATGGCGGGTTTTTTATTTTTTTTGAAAATACCTAAAAACTTTTTTCTATACTCAAAAATTTTTATAATTCAATTAATCCTTTAATTTTGCAGGTAAGTAATGTGATGCGGTGATGTGATGGCGTGAAAATACGAAAAATTTTAAATACAACTAGTTACATTGGTTTCCGAACGATTTTTAAGCTAAAAAGTAAAAAAATGAAACAACTTTTGCGAATAATCCCATTTTTTGTGCTCTTTATGGCATACGCAGCGATTATACATACCGAAAATTCGCTTGTAGCTGAAAAACCATACGACAACAAACCTCCTTTCTATTATGCTGAAAACAAATGGATTGACTCTGTTTTCAACTCGCTTACGCTCGACGAAAAAATAGGACAAATGTTTATCATGTCCACCGTTTCGATGCAAAAAAAAGCTGAAAAGGAATACATTGCTAAGTTAATAAAAACGAACAAAATTGGCGGCGTGCTATTTATGCAAGGCGGTCCTGTGGCACAAGCCAAACTGACAAATTACTATCAATCAATAAGTAAAACTCCTCTTTTTATAGCTACCGATGGCGAATGGGGATTGGCAATGCGACTGGACAGCGTGCAAAGTTTTCCCCGCGAAATGCTTATGGGCGCAATAAACGACGAAAGTTTAATTTACGAAATGGGTGCCGACGTTGGCAGACAATGCAAACGGTTGGGTATTCATATTAATTTTGCGCCTGTAGTTGACGTGAACAATAATGCGAAAAATCCGGTAATAAATAGCCGCTCATTTGGGGAAAATCCAATAAATGTAGCTCGCAAAGGAGTTGCCTATATGCTTGGTATGCAAGATAATGGAATAGTTGCTACCGCGAAACATTTTCCAGGACATGGCGATACAGAAGTGGATTCGCATAAAAATTTACCTGTAATTTCGCACAATTTAGAACGACTAAATCGTATCGAATTATTTCCATTTATGCAACTCATTGACAATGGATTAGCTGCTATTATGATAGCTCATTTAAACGTACCGGCATTAGACAATAATCCCAATTCCATCTCATCGCTTTCTAAGCCTATTGTTACCGATTTGCTTAAAAACCAAATGAAATTTGAAGGTTTAATTATTACCGATGCTATGGGAATGCAAGGAGTTGCAGAACTAAATGAACCAGGAGAAGCAGATTTGAAAGCTATTTTAGCCGGAAATGATATTGTGCTGATGTCAAAAGATATTTCCAAAGCTATCGAATTGATTAAAAACTGCAAAAAAATATTAAAAGCAAAATATTGGGCTGGTTTATCAAATAATAAACCTATAAAAATTGAAAATATAATTTCGGATTTAAACTCGGAGCAATCAAAACTTATCAATCGAAAACTGATAGAAAACTCGCTCACTTTGATAGAAAATAAAAACAAAATAGTGCCAATAAAAGAGCTTGACAAACAAAAAATTGCTGCCGTTCAAATAGGCGATGGCAAGCAAGATGGTGCTTTTTTGAGCTATTTAAAACTATATGACAATTTGACAGTTTTTGCGATAGATAGAGAAGCTCCAGTAGCCAATTTTGAGGAATTGAAGCGAAAACTGACTGATTTTGAAGTTGTTATTGTTGGAGTTACCAACACTCATTATTACCCCAATACCTACGGAACTCGAAAAGTTAGCATCGATTTTGTAAATGCACTCTCAAAGGAGAAGAAAGTTATATTTAGCTTATTTGCAAATGCTTATGCCTTAGAAAAATTTCAGCTCAAAAATTTGCATGCTATTTTGATAGGCTACAACGACGATGACTTAACGCAAGAACTTGCTGCTCAACTAATTTACGGAGGAATAATTGCCAAAGGAAAGCTGCCTGTTTCGATAGGAAACGATTACCCCGAAGGTTACGGAATTGTTGGAGATGAAAAAATTAGACTAAAATATTCCATTCCTTTAGAATTGAACATCGACATCGAAAAGCTAAAAAAAATAGATACCTTAGCCGAAAATGCGATTAAAGAAGGAGCATTTCCGGGTTGCGAAGTACTTTTTGCTAAAAATGG
>JAIFNL010000192.1 GCA_020047755.1 Bacteroidota bacterium | reverse complement strand
TATTTCTTTAAGCTTTTAAATTTATATTTTCATTTCAATATAATTACTTATAAATTAGACTATTGCTAAATATTTTAAACCTTAAGTAAAGTTATCGCATGAAAATATAACTCATTTTAAAAAAAAATAAAATTTAAAATTATTCAAATAAAATTAGTTTATTGATTTTATTTTTGTATATTTGCAAATAAGATAAACCAACTAATCTAATTAAATTAAATGAAACCATTTTCAGAGGAACAAATTATAAGCAAAATAAAGTTTGAAAATTCATGGTGGGAAACCGGAGCAATAGACTCCTATTATTCAGGTATGAAAAAACGGCTTTACTTTAATTTGTTTGCGCCACTGGTGTATGAAAAAAACATTAAAAGAGCCATTGTTTTAATGGGACCTCGTAGAGTAGGAAAAACGGTTTTGCTTTTTCATCTTGTGCAAGATTTAATTTCTAAGGGAATAAATCCTAAGAATATTTGCTATTTATCCATTGAAAATCCTATATATAGCGGACTTGCATTGGAAAGTCTTTTACTTCATTTTTTTTCCATTACAGGGCAAAATACTTCGGGCGAACAATATGTTATTTTCGATGAGATTCAATATCTCAAAGATTGGGAATTGCACCTTAAAACGCTAGTAGATAGTTACCATAAAGTGAAATTTATCGTTTCCGGTTCGGCTGCTGCTGCGTTGAAATTAAAAAGTAATGAGTCAGGTGCAGGTAGATTTACCGATTTTATGTTGCCTCCACTTACTTTTCACGAATATATTGATTTAAAAGGCTTATCCGATTTAATCTCACAAGGCACGAAAGAGTGGAAAGGTGTTGTAAAAAATTATTTCAAAACAGACAATATCGAACAATTAAATAAGCATTTTATTGATTACATCAATTTTGGTGGTTATCCCGAAGTTTCTCTTTCTGCTCAAATTCAAGCAAATCCGGGACGATACATTCGCAACGACATTATAGATAAAGTACTTTTGCGCGATTTACCAAGTTTGTACGGAATAAAAGATGTGCAAGAGTTAAACCAACTTTTTACTACCATTGCCTACAATTCGGGCAATGAATTTTCGTATGAAGAATTATCAATGAGTTCGGGGGTTGCCAAAAATACAATAAAACGATACATCGAATACCTCGAAGCGGCTTTTTTAATTAGAGTGATTCATAAGATAGACCAAAATGCCAAGAAATTTAAACGTGCCACTACGTTTAAAATTTATCTTACCAATCCTTCTTTGCGAAGTGCATTGTTTTCGCCAATTGATAAAACCGATAATTTTATTGGTAACATGGTAGAAACAGCTATTTTCTCGCAATGGGAACACAAAACTGAATTTAAGCCTTTTTATGCTCGCTGGAAAGATGGCGAAGTAGATATTGTAAGTCTTTCGGCAGAAAAACAAAAACCTTTATGGGCAGTAGAAATAAAATGGAGCAATAAATATGTTAAAAGTTTGCAAAACTTATCGAATCTCAAATCTTTTTGCAAAAAAAATAGCATCGACCGAACACTTGTTACTACGCTCGATATAGAAGAAATAAAAGAAGACGATGATATAATATACGATTTTACGCCTTGTAGCATCTATTGTTATACTGTTGGACGAAATGCAGTTGATGCCAAGATGAATCTAACTCTCTATCACCGTTTATTGCAAAAAAAAAGCCAACGCTTTGCAGCATTGGCTTAACAAATAACAACAAGTAACAAATTTTATGACGTTGTATCGTCTTGGTTATCAACTGTGTCCTCTATGAGAACGTTATCTTCGCTCGCTTGCGAGGTTTTGGTTTTGAACTGGGGCATAAAGTACATTCTACTTTTTGCATAATTGCTGTATGCCCACATTTGCTTACCTATGTAGCGAATTTTTGCTACCTCGCGGTACAATTCATTCGCCATTTCGGTACGTGTAAAGGTGTTCAAAACCCTTTCGCGGCTTGCAAACTCCTGATTTAGAATAGCGGTGCGCAATTCGCTTGCTTTTAGCACCATTTTTTCCATTTCAGTACTGCTGATGATGTTTGTAAAAACACTACTAAATGTGCCATTTACAACCAACTGGATTACTTCGACCTTTTTAACTATTTCGTCTGGCGTAAGCGTCGAAACTGAACTTATGTCAAACATTTCATAAAACGGATTCTTTCTACCGAAAACAGTTCTAATTTTTGTTTCCAGTTTTACCAAATCGAGCTGCAAATTGTCAGCCTTTTCGTCTTTTGTTTGCGTTGCTAATTTTTGTGCGAGCATCGAAATTTCGTCGTAAGGACGACTTCTAAAATGCTCAGCTAAATCTTGCAAGCTTACTTTTGCCGTTTGGTCTATCCCAAACGATGCGAACTCCGTAGAGTCTGTTGTCATTAATTCGACAGTTTGACAACCTAACTGGTACAACTCCTCATCACCCAGACAAAAAGTTCGTACTTTTTTTATTGATTTTTCCATATTTTTTAAATTATCTTTTAATTAATTACAACTTACACTATGTATGCTGTATTATCTAATTGATAACGTGAACAAAAGTAGTGCATCTAAAATTAATGTGCAAATTTTTCGACATATTTTTTTATATTTTTTGAAAAATAATTTTATTTTTAATAAAAATACATCATTTTATATACACAAATTATCATTATAACTAATTAATATACAATTATTTATAGCCATTTTATTTACATAAATAACAAATGTTAAAACATGTTAAATTTTCAAAATAAAACACCTTATTTTTTATTCAGAATTGTACAAAATAGTTATTTTTAACTATTTTTTTGATAAAAAAAAGAGAAACCTTTAAAAAAAACAGAGAAATTTGGCAGCAAAAAAGCGAATTATTACAATGTTTAAGCGAATTATTACAATATTTAACGGAATTATTGCAATGTTTAAACGAATTATTGCAATATTTAACGGAATTATTACAATGTTTAAGCGAATTATTACAATGTTTAACGGAATTATTGCAATGTTTAACCGAATTATTGCAATGTTTAACGGAATTATTACAATTTTTAAAAACATTATTACAATGTTTAAGCGAATTATTACAATTTTTAAAATTTAAAAATGGTATGAAGGTCGTTTTTTATCATAAGAAGGTGATTTTCTATTTACCGAATTAGATTTTGTATTCAGATGATTTCTTCAGGTATTAAGAATTAGGCATTAAGAATTAAGAATTGAGAATAATAATTTATTTTTCCTTCTATTTGCAATATAAAAAATTTAATTATCTTTGCTACAATATAATTTTAAGTAAAATGAAATTGTATTTAGTAAGGAATAAAAAAGAGATAATCATTAGTGGAGTGGTGGTTATTGAAATCTTAGCGTCATATTATGAAAAAATTGCTTCCTATATTAATTATTTTCATTCTCCCTCTGAAAGTCTATGCGACTGCTCAATCGGGTGATTTGTTGGTTTGGAATGGTGATACTTTAACTATTTTTTCTAATCCTCTTAAATCATATAATGTTTCCGATAGTCTGGGGTTAATGATATATGATAAACTTGAGAAAAAAGATAGAATCAGGAATCCTGAAAAATATTTAGAAGATTATGAGGTACTTAGTTCAACAGGGTGTTGGCGCGGATATATAGCATTATGGAAAATAATTAATAATGAACTATATCTGGATAAAATATATGCTTGTTATGATCAAACCTTATTTTTAGAGGTCAAGGATATATTCCCAGATAATAATCAAGCCCAAATAAAAGCTTTTTGGTTCACAGGGGAAATATTAATTCCTAAGGGAGAGTGTTTAAGATACGTAAATCTCGGCTATTATTCAATCTATGAAATAGAAGATGTTTTAACCTTTTCAGAGGGCAATTTAATTGATACTATTCAGTATAAAAACTCAATTATTTTAGATGTAGAAATTGATATAGAATTTATTTATCACAATATCAATTGGGAGAATGTTCCTATTACATTGAATAGATTTGCTGATGCTAGTTTAATTATACAACCAGACATGAATGGCAAAATTGACAGTATAATTACAAAAAATAGTTATACACAATTATATACTACAAACAAATCAGGATCTCTTGAAAATATTGAATTAATTACAGATACAAACAATGTCTTTATGAAGGAGGCTATAAGGATTGCAAGGCTTATACCCTCTTGGGATGTTATTATCCAAAGGGGTAAAATAGTTCCTAGTGGTATTGGTCTCCTTTTTGATGAAAGAATGAAGAAAAAATACGCACGCTAGCACATGGTATAGCACATTCGGATCTCAGAGTTTTTTTTAGATTTATGTCTTGTAAAAAGTAAAGATATGATAAGCGAATTAGAAAATATAGAGCAAATAATACCAAAAACGCAAAAAGAATTTTGGTTTTACGAGAATTTCATAAAAAATAATAAAGACATTCAAACGAAATCATTTGAAAGTACTTACGAACATATTTTTGATATTTATAGTTTGCGTTTGCAACACATCAAAGAGCAGGGCAAAAGCATACAAGGCTTAGAAAATCTGATAACTAATCTTAAAAATGTACAAAATATTGATTCTATCAAAACAACTATATTAACGGTAAGCACTCAAAAAATAGTAATATTTACCGATGTTAATCTCAAATTGTTTTTAGGAATGATTTATTTAAAGAATGATTGAAGATAAACGAAACGATTTCAATTTTATAGCAAAAACATGAATAATCTACAACTTTTTGAAAACAAATAGGTTTGCACTTTGTGGGACTCCGAACATGAAAAATGGTATGTTTCTATAATTGATTTGATAGAAATATTAACAGAAAGTCCCAATCCAAGAAAATATTGGAGTGTGCTGAAAACAAGGCTTAAAAAAGAAGGTAGTCAGTTGGCTACAAATTGTAGTCAACTGAAAATGCAATCATCAGACGGCAAATATTACAAAACCATGTAGCTGATACAGAGCAATTATTCAGGCTTATTCAATCGATACCTTCGCCCAAAGCAGAGCCTTTTAAACTTTGGCTTGCTCAAATAGCCAGTGAGCGAGTTAAATGCTAGTACATTTTTAGAAAAGAATAACAAACTAAAATAAAGAATCTTATTTTCGCATCTAAATTTCACAAAAGCAAAATCGGTTCGACCGGCTTGTCCGGTCTGTCCGATGATTGATGCCTTTTCTTTCTAACACTAAATAGAAACTATAACTCTGAAATGATGTAGAAAAGAAATAACGTAGCTTTTTGTGTGATTAAAATTGGGAAAGAAATGAAACGAAAATAAAAATGATATGATAAATTAACTAAATGCTTTAAATTCAAAATAATAGTAAGAATTCGTAGATTTATTTTCAAGAAATTATGAATTTTGGTATATTTTTACTATTTTTGCGAATAAACTAAATATAAATATTATGTTAGCGTATAAAACAAAATTAAATATAAACAACGAAATGCTATTTCTTAAAATTCCAAGTAATTTTAAGGGAAAGCGTGTTGAAATAATTGTATTAGAAACTTATGACTTCAATGATACCGACTGGGTGGAAAACACGAATGATATTGAAACTTTTTATGAAACTTTATTAACAACCAATGATGAAAGTAAAGTAAAGTATTCTAATCAAGAGCCTAATGATTTTCAGAAAATTCTTTTAAGTTCGCCAACTTGGTCAGATAATGAATATCAAAGTTTTTTAGATGCACGTAAATTATTCAATCAATGGAAAATAGAATAGTATTGCTTGATACAAGTATTTTGATTGACTTATTCCGCAGAAAAGTTAAAGAAAATTCTGCTTTCTATCAATTAGCAAATGATTATCAAAGTTTTGCAGTTTCAACAATTACAAGATTTGAAATATTCGTTGGACAGCGAGATAACCAAAATGAATTTTGGACAAATTTTTATCGTAATGTTAGAATTTTGGATTTTAACGATAATTGTGCCTTTGCAGCTTCAAATATCGTAAAACAGTTGAAAAGCAAAAGTCAAATGATTGAAATTGCTGATATTTTGATAGGCGGAACTGCAATCGCAAATAATTTACCACTAGCAACTCTAAACAAAAATCATTTTAATCGGATAGATAATTTACAAATTATATAATGAAATGATTGAAAAACAGGTGTATTACATCATATATAGAGGTCAGTAACTAGTAAACAACTTGCTTCATTCGCATTGATGACAAACTAAAGGAGCGTTTGAAAGAAAAGTCAATTATTTTGGAAAAAGGGTAAAATTTAAATCCGTCAGACTGAATTGTTCGGTCTGACGGATTTTTGCATTGAAGTAAAAAACGGTAAAAATTAGAACTTTATCATAATTCCCACAGTTGGAAGAAGTGTTCCCGATTCGTTCAGTATCGAACTTAAAACATATTCGGTATCATTATTCACTGTTTTGAAAGTTCCATCGGCATTTTTTTCGCGCACAATGTAATCTTTTCCTGTATTTTTGAAATTGTACGCATTTTGAATATCTAAATATAACATGAGCGACCATTTCTTATAAAAGAAATTCTTATCTATACGCAAATCCAATTGATGAAAAGCATCAAAACGTTCGGCATTTAGCTGGCTAAAATCGTTGTAAGGTTGTCCTAAAGCATTCCAAGCCTGAATATTAGCTGAAGTAGCTAAATCGTAAGGCGTATAAGGCAAACCTCCCACATAACGCCATTTGAAACCAATGCGCCAATTCTTTTTCAACTCTTGCGAGCCAGTAAGCGTAAGCAAATGTTTGCTGTCCCACGATGACGGAATTAATTTATCATTAATATCTGTAAATGAACTTCTAACAAAGGTATAAGATGCCAAAAGTGTAAAACCTTTGTGGT
>JAIFNL010000105.1 GCA_020047755.1 Bacteroidota bacterium | reverse complement strand
ACAATTCGGGCGATTTGTACAAGCCAATTCCCGCCTTAATTTCAAAATAATGCTCTTTCAAACGACCAATTTCAAAGGCACTTGCACCTTCGTCAGTTGCTTTGAAGAAACACTCCTCAACTGCCAACAGCAATTTAGAAACCATATGCCAATAAATACTTCCCAAACCTTCGTAACCGTAAAATGTACCAGAACGACCAGTAAACGACTGGTGGTCAAACAGTTCTTCGTAGATAGCTAAGATTTGAGTTTTCTCTTCTTCCACCAATTTTCCATATTTTTCAGAGTTAAGTTGGTATTCGCCAAATTTATCTACATTTACAATGCTAATATTCTTATCTTCAATTAATTTGCTCAGCAATTTTGAGTTTTTCACTTTCGTAGAAGGAATAATATTTTTTTCATCGAAACGAGGCAATTGTCTATCGGGATAAAGAATGTAACTGTATTGGTCTTTACGGAAAAGTGCGCTCGATTTCAAAGCATCGAGAACGGCTAAGTTCTCTTGTGTTGAAAGACTTCCGGCACTTAAAACAGAAACTTGACCTTCCAACATTTCGTACAAATAACGAATTGAAATCGTTTTCGCACCGAAAGAAATCAGATTGTAAGCATGATAAAGCCCGTCGGCACGTTTGTTCACTTTTATGGATTGGTCGCAATAATCTAAAGCCAATTGTGTAAACTCAACAAGCTCGCTAGTAGTTATTTTGGCTTTTTTTCCTGAAAAAGAATTTGCATACAGTAAATTTCTGTATTTCTCGCCTGCCAAACCTAAAATATCAGTAAAAGTTCGTCTTTCTTCGTCAGAAAAACCTTTTTCTAACAATGCTGCATTTGTCTTAAATACATTCTGAATCGAATCGAAAAGCGTTTTTACTTCTTCCGACAAAGTAATTTCCGATAAAGCAATTTGCTTAAATTTAGCGTTCCAGAAGTTTAAAAATCTGCGCAAATAGTAAAGTGTAACCATCGAAACACCGTTTCCAACCAATGCGTTATTGGCATCGTTCCATTCGGGGCGTTGTGTATTTAGCCAAATGCCTGCTTCCGGCACAAAGTTGCTCAATTTTGAAAGAAGCGTTACTAAGATTTTCTCCGTAAGGTTTACTTTGTAAATTTCATTGTTTTGAATCAACAAACGACCATCAGCTCCCAACTGCTCAACTAATTCTTCAATTTTAGTATGCAGTTTGTGATCAAAACCTATCGTATCTTTAGGATTTTTCACAATATCCGAATAATTTTTGATGCGATAAGGAACATTCGCATAAGCGAAAATTTCGCTGGTTAGCATTTCATCGAGCTTTGCAGGGTGGTAATTATTAGAAAGTTCCAATAATTTTTGCAAGTAAATGATTTGGTGGTCGCCCCAATATCCGATGTAAGCCCATGGATCTTCTGGGTCTGGAGCTTCCCAATCAATTCCACTTCGCATGATGCGATATGGATTGTAACCATCAACAGTTGTGGCATTTACAAACTTACTGATGATGTTTTCGATAAATTCAGGATACGAAAGACTTAAGGCTTCCCAGTTTTGGAAAATATCGCGCCAATTGCCTTGAAAATCAGATTTTTCAGTTCCATCTTCGTTCTTAATCTCAATTGAAAATTGATTCCAAGGACGACTTGGGTCGCCATGTCGGCGGCTGAAAGTTAAAGGTAAATATTCGTTACAAACTCTTATAAAATCGGCATTTCCACTTTTTTCGGCTAATTGAATAAGCTCCGAGTGAGAAATTTCTGCCGTCAAACCACTTAAAAGAGTTTGTATTTGGGTGAAAAGTTTTGTGTTTGTCAGTTTAACAAAAGCCATGAAATCGGAAACCTCAATGGTGTAATTCTTCAAATAAGTTCCTCCACGCATAACGTTGAACATTGTATTTGAAAAATGACGTGCGGCTGAAAGTTCTTCGTTTGAATCTTGCAATCCGTCAGCTCCTGCCACAATTTTGATTAGGTTTTCAGTGCCTTTCGCAATATTTTCTTTTAAACAGGCAATTTTATCTTGCTCGTTTTTAATAAAATAGCTTAGATTCTGAACTCTCGTTTTGTCTTGATTCAATTCGGCTATGATGTACCATTCTTTGCTTTCTTTTGCCGAAAGATTAATTTCTGCATTTACATAATACGCACAACGTCTGGCTCTTATGTCTATTTCGGTTTGTACGGGAATACCTTTTCTGAAATTGGCTAGTTGATTGTTGGAAATCAAGATTTTAGGATTATCCAAACCAATTGACCAAACGCTGGTTGCTCTTAATGATTCGCTTGGCTCTGCTCTATCAACGGGAATAGAACTCAATGAAAATAAGCCTAATCCGAGTTCTTCAACCAGCTCATTCTTTTTGTAAGCATCGGCTAAATTGCTGTATTCAGTCTGAAAATAATAGGAAACTTCGTTGGGAAGTAAGTTTGACAAACCATCAAGAATTTCGATTTGTAAATCGCCATTGTTCAAATTAACCACTTTCGATTTTTTCACAAACCCAAATTTTTCGGAATTAAACCAAGCATATTGGAAACTCAAGCCCAATTCATGGTTAATTTCTTCAAACACAATCTTATTTCCATACACATTTTTGTAAATATTGCGTTCGATGCGATAAATTGCAGCCAATTCTTTTGAGAAAGGTTCCCATAAAAAGGCATCGCCTTCGATATTAACTAAAACAAGCGTTTTGCTACCTGTAATTCCGGCATAATCGTGGATTTTATCGTCGGTATAATACGGAAACAAAGCATTATCTCTATTTTTACGCCCTGCCGAAAGCGAACCATTACTCGAAATAAACATCCAATGGTCGGAATCGCTCACAATGGTCATAAAGAAGTCGGGCATTTGGTTGTAATGTGAGATTTTATAGAATTTCTCACCCTCAAGCACTACAAATTCACCCGAAATTTGAGCATCTTTACTGTTTAAAAGCGTTTCGCCTAATAATATATTTTTCATCGATTACAAAATATTTATGTTCAAACAAAGATTTTTAAAACAAAAAAAAATTGAATTTAAGCACCAGTGCTATTTTATTTTTGAGCAAACCTTTTGCAATTTGCTTATTTTTAAGCACTGGGCAAAACGAAATATACAATTAATTTTGGTTCGCTACTTATTTATTTTTATTGAGATTGATATTCGATTCGTATTTTTTTTCAAAAATAGATAAATCAAA
This sequence comes from Bacteroidota bacterium, assembly GCA_020047755.1. Lineage (GTDB taxonomy): Bacteria > Bacteroidota > Bacteroidia > Bacteroidales > JAIFNL01 > JAIFNL01. The sequence continues at coordinate 1,949 of JAIFNL010000105.1, read as the reverse complement.
TAAAAAATATAAAAAAAGACCTACTCAAAAACACTTCTCAAAATAAAAATAATACTTTATTTATACTTTATTAGAATTATAAATGCCAAAATATCAATAAATTAATAGAATGAATTGTTTCATTGCGTACAATTAATTAATGAAACCTGTCAGGTTTTGAGAACCTGACAGGTTTAAATCACTGACATTTAATTAAACGACATTGATTCTTAATACTTAATTCAATGTCGTTTAGTGATTATTCGTGAAACAGCCCTACAATGATTCTAAACCCTTGAAGGACTTAACTTTGGCGACATTGATACTTAATTCCTAATTTATTGTTTCATTATTTTGAATTGAAAAACTTTTTGTTGGTTTTCAAGTTTCAAAATGTAAATTCCAGAAGATAGAGCATTCATATTTAATGAATTATCTATATTGTATTGTTCTAAAATTCGAGTTCCGCTAATGTTGAATACCGAAATTTTAAAACTATTGTCGAAACCTTCAAAATAAACTTTATCCAAAACCGGATTAGGGTAAACTTTGATTGGATTGTTTTCAAGTTCGATAGAAGTTCCCACTAAGTTGGGATTGTACTCGGGAGTAGCTGATTTAGAAAGTACTACATCGTCAATCCGACAAAATAACATTCGGATAGCTGCTCAATGGCATAGTAACCTTGTGCCAATTTCCATCGCGAACAAAACCATAAGGATTACTAGCAGGCGTAAAAGCTGCAACTGCTTGTGTTCCACCAGCTCCCTCAATGCCAACCGAAAAATTATCGGATACGTTTGAGGTTTTCATAGCAAAATGCAAATATCCATTGGCAAAGTGAGTAAGGTCGAGCGGATTTTTTGAGTTGATGCCGTATCCGTACCAGCCTTTTCCAGTTGAAGCAAAATCTAAAACCGTTTCGCCTTCGTATATGTTGGCGTTTGGAACTGCGGTTAAAGTTCCATCCCAAATGTAAATATTTCCATTTCCATCGGCAGTTGCAAACTTTTTGGCAATGTTTGGGTTTTCGGTAAAAATACCATACACATCGTTGGTAATTTTGTAGGGATTTTCGCCATCTTGAGGATTCACTCCATCGTTTACGGGCAAAGTTTGAGAAATAGAATACACAATGTCGTCGAAAGCAATATCGGCAATGCTAGCTCCACCAGCCATGAAAATGTTTCCACAAGCTGATAAATTCAATCCGGCAGCTACAAAATCAGCAACCGGAATCACTAATTTATGCCATTTGCCATCTCTTTTCAAACCATAAGGCTCAGAAGTAGATGGAAATGTTATTTTTCCTTCCGTTTTTCCGCCTACACCAATCCAAAACTCGTTGGTAGAAGCCGTTTTTACGCTTATGTGCAAATATCCGTTGGCGTAATGCGTCAAATCGTGCGCTTTGTCGGCAAAAATTCCAAAACCATACCAAGTTCCACCTCCCGAAGTAAACGACAATACGTCTTTGCCTTCGTAAGGAGTTATTGTGGTGGCAGTAAGGTTGCTCCAAATATAAATATGTCCGGTAACATCGTCGATTAAAAACCGTTCTTGTATTTTTGTGTTTTCGGAATAAACGGCAAAATGTTCGGCAGTAATTTTCTTAATGTTGTCGGGAGTTCCAATGCCGGAATTTCTGTTGGGATTTAGTTTATTGTTTGTAGGAATTGTATTTGTTTTGGAGAACACGATTTCGTCGAAAGCAATATCGGAAATTGATACACCACCAGCCATAAATACATTTCCGCAAGCAGTGAAATCAATGCCTTGCGCAGTGAAATCAGCGGCAGGAATAATTAAATTGTGCCAAAGTCCATCGCGTTTGAAGCCGTAAGGTTCTGTGCCTGTTTTGAAAGTAATTTTAGCTTCGGTATTTTTTGCTCCACCTATTCCTATCCAAAACTCGTTGGTGGAAGTTGTTTTCATGGATAAATGCAAATATCCATCGGCAAAGAACGACA
>JAIFNL010000115.1 GCA_020047755.1 Bacteroidota bacterium | reverse complement strand
TTTATTACTTTTAACTTTATCAAATTCGTTTGTCGTTTCTGTCATTGTGCTTCAAATTCTAAAAAAATTTTTTACGAAGATACTATTTTTTCTTTATTTTAATTAAGAAATACGAAATTTTAATGTTATTTAGTAATTTTCTTTTTTTAATAAACAAAAAATGCTTTTTCTAAATTTGTAGTATTATGTTTCGTTGTATTTTATAATATCTATTAAATTTAAAAGGCTTTATTGTATTGTAAATTAATTTATTAAATATGTAATACAAATATGTTAAAAAAATTTGAATATTGAAAATAGTTTTTTACATTTGCTTTTTAAAAAAACACAATTATTTTTAATTTCAAACTAAAACAAAAAAATGAAAAGATTTTTACTTTCTATTTTTGCTGCTTTGCTAATAAGTATAAGCAGTTTTGCCCAAATGTCGGGAGTTTATTCCGTTGGAACAGGCAATATAAATGGCGAAGCAGGGCATTACGCAACACTGCGCGATGCAGTTACTGCACTCAATGCAGCTACTTTTAGTGGTCATGTATTTATGATGATAACCAGCAGTTTGAACGAAGATTGCTCTGTTTCAGGTATTGGACTAGCTGCCGACCCTGGTGAGTTTTCTATCACTTTTAAACCAGCGCCCTCAGTAAAGCCTGTGATTGCTTTCAATTATGTTGCCGACATAAATGTAGGACCTTCAGGAGCATTTTTAGTAGGCGTGCATCACACCAATGGCAACGATTGGGGCGATATTAGAACAACCAAAAACATTGTGTTTGATGGTTCAAACACAGTAGGTGGCACTACTCGCGACATGACTCTTGAGAGTTCGCTAACTTCTCATCGAAATGCATTTCCTATGGTAATAATAGGCTCTTGCTCTAATATTGTGGTAAAAAATATGAATGTATATCACAAAGCACAAGCATCGCCTTCTACTTCAAGTGCCAAATTTATTTCTGCCATTATGGTACGAACTCGCGATGCAATGTATCCAAGCAATTTAACGTTCGACAACAACCATATTTCTTCCGATTTTGAATTGGTTTCCACCGGAGCTGTTGGTCTTGTATGGTATAGAAATGGAACCACAACTGCTACCGATATTTCAGAAAATATTGTTATTTCAAATAATCTAATCGAAGGAAAAGCTCAAGCTATTTGCTTGAACTATACCGGCAATGCTACTGTAAGTGGCAACGAACTTAAAGTAAATCAAAATTTAGGAGAGTTTAATTCCGAAGCCATTTTTATTGGTAATTCTAAATCAGGCTCAAACATTGTATTTACACGAAATAAAATTACCAAAGTGGCTTCAAAAATGGGAGTTGGTAAATACGTGAGAGCTTTAACTTTAGAAACACCTGTAAATTTAGTAGTTTCAAACAATATGGTAAGTGGTTTTGAACTTGTTTCGCAAACAACAGGACAATCGGGCGAAATGACTGCTTTCTCATTCAATGCTACGGGCTTGAATGTAGTTTTTGCACACAATTCTGTATATATGAATAACTTATTTGACGATGCAACTTCTTTAATTACTTACAAAGGCGTAAAATTAGTAAACGGAAATCTTGTATTGAAAAACAATATCTTAGTAAATGCCGAAACTGATTTTGCCAACGAATTTCTAAATTGTGCCGTTATTACTGCTGATATAAACAACAATATTTATTACGGTTCGGGCTCAGCTAACGTAAAACTCGGAACCTTCAATTCAATGCAATACGCCGACTTAGCCACATGGAAAACAGGTACTCAAAAAGATGCTGCTAGTTTAGATTCTGACCCTTTATTTGTTTCTGCTACCAATTTGCACGTTCAAACTACAAGTCCTGCAGAAGCGGTTGCAACTCCAATTGCTGAAATTTCTATCGACATAGATGGCGAAACTCGCAACGCAACAACCCCTGACATAGGAGCTGACGAATTTGTAGCTCACACTACTTCTATTGCAACCGAAAATGAATTAAATGCTAAAGTTTGGGCAAGCGAAAATCAAATTTTCGTTCAATCAGCTGAAAATGCTAAAGTTCAAATTTTCAATATGCTAGGTGCTGTAATTATAGAAAACGAGATTCTTTCTAATTCCGTAAATACCTTCACACTCGAAACAGCTAAAGGTATTTATTTGGTAAAAATTCAAAATCAAAAAGCTTCTAAAACTCAAAAAGTGTTTATAAAATAACCTTTTGTTTTGTTTGAAACAAAAAACTAAAAAATTTTGGTTATTTTTGCGCTATCACTAGCATTTCAAAGTCTTCGGTTGTAAGCTTATCGTTGCGCGAAAAAGCACCAAGCTTAGCTCCAAAAATTTCGATAGTTTTAAATCCCAAGGATTTCAAAAGCCAAGTTATTTCGCTAGGCACATAATAACGCTCATTGCACGAAAGCGTTTTCTTTATGCCCAAATCGTCTTCTATTTCGGTAATGTTAAAATCTCTAAAGGTCATTAAATCAAAGCTATTGCTTCTGTAAGTTGCGTTGCCTTCACTTCCTTGCGAAGCAGTAAATTCTTCAACCGAATGGTAAAGCGGAAAAAGCCCGTTTAATGTTGTGAAAATTAATTTACCGTTTATTTTTAGCGATTTGCTTGCGTTTTTCAATATCTCAAAATTCATTTCATCGGTTTCCATTAGCGGAAAGCCGCCTTCGCACAGCATAATGGCAAGGTCAAATTGCGCATCAAAAGGCAAATTGCGAGCATCGTGCTTTTGAAAATTGATGCTCAAATTTTCCGCCGCCGCTTTAGAGCGAGCTTTAGCAAGCTGCGAATCGGACAAATCGATGCCCATAATCGAATAACCACGCTTAGCTAATTCGATGGAATGCCTGCCTGTGCCGCAGCCTACATCTAAAATAGTGCAAGTTGTGTTGTGCTGTATTTCATTTTCTATAAAATCGCATTCGCCCAAAGTACCTTGCACAAAGCACTCTTTTTCATACTTTTCGGCATAATTCTCAAAAAGTAGTTCGTACCATTGTTTGTTCATCTGTTTTATTTTTTTGTCGCATGTAATCGTTTTAATTATTGGTAGTGTAAAAAAATGGTGACTTTTTGAAAAAGTTGTAACAATTTGTTATTAGAATTTGGGGAAAATTGCGTAATTTTACTTTTCTTAGAATTTCGGTCACTATCAAGTTACGCTATCAACTATTTGCTATTTTGCGAATTAAACCTTCCAAACCATTGAGTTTTATTTCGTTCATTAGTTTTAGTTGCTCGCCAAGCTTGCCCGCCGGAAAACCTTGTTGCGAAAACCAAACCAAATAAGGTTCAGGCAATTCGTGCAACAAACGCCCTTTGTATTTGCCAAAAGGCATACGTGTTCTTGCCAATTCTTCCAGTTGTGCTCGTTGGTTTTCAATCGAAAATTCGTCGTTCATTTGTTTTCAAATTTGGTAGTTTATTTGTGCACAAACTTACAATTTTTTTTAAAAGAATCCAGCTTACTACCCAAGTTATTTTTTTTGAATTATTTCACTATCAATGTATCAATATTTACTTTTAGAGGCACTTGTGTGATGTGAAAATAGTAAATTCCTTGCGCGGTGGGTTTAAATTCGATAACAGAATCTTTGTAAACCATCATTTCGGTACAAAAGCCCTGACTTTGAAATGTACCAAAAGCCTCTAAGTTGTAATTGAAATTATCGTATTTACTCAAAACAAAATACAAATTAGACCAACACCCATTGTTTGCTTCGGCTTGTGCATTGATTTCTACTTTTTCCGAAACCAATACAGTATCGGGCATCGAAACGCTTGAAATATTCACGTAATCTACTTTTTTTACATAGTAATTCTGTTCAAAAGAACAAGCATTTATCGCAAAAAGCAAAAATAAGCCAAATATCGTTTTCATTTTGTTGTAATTTTAAAGATTATTTTTTTAGAAATTGTAGCGCACCGAAACGCCTGCCAAGCCGAAGGCTATTTGGCTGGAAGTGAGTTTTCCGACCGGTATTTTGGCGTAAGGTTCTATCATCAAATTGTTTTTTTTACGACCCAATTTATAACCCACCGACAAGTTAATCATCTTAGCAAAATCAAAAACTTTGAACGATTCTCGTGTTTGTACATTAGAACTCGAATTTACAACACTTTGCATTTCATACACATTGGTTGTTGGATTCAATACCGATTCGATTGAATTAGAATATACCGTATTTTCAATTTGCTCGTTGATGTAAAAAAATGATGAAATACCTCCCGAAACAAACGCTTTTTTGTGATAAAAATACAGATTGAGTGGAATATCTAAGCTATAAAAGGCATAATTTGTTTCAACCACCACCGACGACCCAGAAACTACTTGGTCTGAAGCAAATTCCTTGTCTTTTGATGCAAACATATTGTTAAGTGCTCCATCGTTTTGTAGCGTGTTTTTGGCAAAAAACACACCCGAATTGACTCCAATATGCTTACTTACTTTGTATTCCGACACAAATCCCAAGCCCAAATTGGCATCTCCCGAACTTTGATTTTCTGAAAAATTGTAAAAACTCGACACTTTTGCTCCCATCTGAAACTTCTTTTTCTTCTTTTTTTCTTCCACCAACAAATCTGAATTATCAACAAGATAGAGTTGTTGATTTGCTTTCATTTGCATTGGTTTTACCGAAAAAGTATCTAATTTTATAGCAATATTCAAGCGTGCTTGTTTGTCTATTTTTTCTAAAATAAATTCATTTTTTTGTTCGTTTTGCTTCAAATATTCATCTGTTTTTGATAAAATAGGCTCATTTTGATTCATTTGAACCGATTTTGTAGCAGTAGTTTTGTTTTCGGCATTCATTACCGATTCAGTTAAAAAGTTAGTGCTTTTTGGGTTGTCTTTTTGATTGGTTTTGAGCACTATTTCTTCTTTATCTGCATTATTTTCAAATACTTGAGCGTTCATTTTTTGAGAGTAAACCGTTAATTTGTAGGTAACAAAAGCAGTAGAAGCTACCAAAAGCACAATGGAAGCCACCTTGAGAAAAGGCAACAAAAAAAACACTTTTTTTTGCTTGTTTTGAGCAAGTTTCTCTTTCATGCTAAGCCAATTTGCTGCATCGTAAGGTTCGTTGTATTGCTCAAAAACCTCGCGAAAGCGATTGCTCAGTAGGTCATCGAATTGTTGTGCCATAATTAGTCATTTTATTTCAAAAACTATCTATCTTGTTATTTTGCAGCCGGATACAAATAATTTATTTTTTGAGATTCGCTGTAATTGTATTGCTTTAAAAAAGCTTCGCGTAGCATTTTTTTTGCCCTTGTCAGGTTCGACCTCGAGGTACTTGCTGTTATGCCAAGCATTTCGGCTATTTCTTCGTGTTTGTAACCTTCTATTTCGTACAAATTGAAGGTTAGCCGATACACTTCGGGCAAAGCTCCCAAAAGTTGCAACAAATCTTGCATTTCTAAACTATTTACATCGTTTTGGCTGAAAAGTTCGACCTTAGAATAATCTGTATTTTCAACAAAAATAAGTCTTTTGGTTTTTCGATAATAGTCAATAGAAGTATTGATTATGATGCGCCTAAACCAAGCTCTAAATTGCTTTTCGGCATCGAAACTTGCAATGCTGTTGAAGACCTTCAAAAAGCTATCATTCAGTATTTCAAGTGCTTCGTCGCGAGAATAAGAGTAGCGCAAAGCCACACTTATACCATAAGAGTAAAATTGGCTATAAAGCATCTCTTGATGTTTCAATTTACCATTTTTACAGCCTTTAAGTACTTCGGGTGCTATTTCAGATTTATTAGTTTGCACGCTCTGTATTCGCTTTATTTTTTTCGGTTAAAAAAAGTTATCCGTCAATTTTTTTTATCTATTTTATCAATAACGGATTATTCTTAGCTTTCTTTTTTCTCTATACGCAATTGTATTGATAAACGCTGCAAAATTAGTTGTTTATTGTTGAATAGTTTTTATGTTTAAAAAAAATAAATCATTTAATTTAATTTTTATGTTTGCTTTTTTGATTTGAAAATGAGTGATTTATAGTTAGAAATTAATGAAATTTATTTATTTTGAGAAAAAAAATAGTTCAAAAGAAAAAGATTTTGCAGCAGAGTAACAAAACAATCGTCTCTTAAATTAACAGCAACGTAGTTTTTTAGTAGTGAACCCAAATTAATTGTATATTTTATTTGCTAAATACTTAAAAGTAAGTAAATAACAAAAGGTTTGCTCAAAAGTAAAATAGTATTAGTGCTTAATTCTAACCATTAAATAAAAATAGAACAATGAAATCGAAATTGATAATCAGCTTATTGGTTCTAGGCTTTGTAGCCTTTGGTTTTTCATACAAAACAACCGAAAAAGTAACTCGCGAAGTAGATAATTTTAACGAAATAGGTATTTCGATAGGTGCCGAGTTGTATTTAACACAAGGCGCACCACAAAAAGTAGTCATCGAAGGCGATAACGATGACCTCGAAAACATCAAAACTTCGGTGTCAAATGGCGTTTTAGAAATAAGCAAAAAAAAGGGTTATAGCTATTTAGGTAAAGTAAAAGTATATATTACTGTTCAAAAATTATCGGCATTGAGCTTGGCAGGAAGTGGCGATGTTTTTGCCGAAACAACCATTAAAAACAAAGAACTTGCGCTTTCGATAGCTGGTAGCGGAAACATGAACTTCAAAAAGCTAGAAGTGGACAAATTGAAAGTAGAAATTGCTGGTAGTGGCGATATAAATTTAGCTGGCACAACCGCAGAAGCAGCAAGCATAAACATAGCCGGCAGCGGCGATGTGCAAGCGGGTTTGCTTTCGGTGAATAAATTGGAAATCAATGTAGCTGGCAGTGGCGATGTGTATTGCAAAGTAAATAAACACTTAAAAGCCTCATTAGTAGGTAGTGGTGATGTTTTCTATACTGGAAATCCTATCATAAATGTAGAATCGATAGGTTCGGGAAGTGTGAAACACAAAGAAAATGAATAGCTTAAAAATTTAGAATAATCACTGAACTTCTCATGGCTTTTATGCTTTTGAGGAGTTTTTTTTTATAAAAAGGTGTTTGAAAAATCAGATATTCCAAATTTTTGAAATTTGAAATATCTGAATATTAAATACCTGAGCTATTTTATTTTTGGGCAAACCTTTTACTATTTGCTTATTTTCAAAACAGCTTCTATGTTTATTTTGCAGCTTTTTCAGCTTCGCCAGCTATCCATTTGTAGGTTTTTTCCAAACCTTTGCGAAGTGAGAAATTAGGCTGCCAACCGAGCTTTTCGTTAATCAACGCATTGTCCGAGTTGCGTCCTCTTACGCCAAGTGGACCCGGAATATGATTAATTTTCAGACTCTTACCCGAAATTTCCATTACCATTTCAGCCAATCGGTTGATGGAAACCATTTCTTCTGAGCCAATATTAACAGGTCCAAAGAAAGTTTCGCTTTCCATCAATCGGCGCACACCTTCGAGGCATTCGTCGATGTAAAGAAACGAGCGAGTTTGCAAGCCATCGCCCCACATATCAATAGTGCCACCGTCGGGAGTTTGCGCTACTTTGCGGCAGAAAGCCGCAGGAGCTTTCTCTCTTCCATCGTTCCACGAGCCTTCGGGACCAAAAATATTGTGAAAACGAGCTACACGCACATTCATTTTGTAATTGCGCTGAAAAGCAAAATAAAGCCTTTCGCTAAAGAGCTTTTCCCAACCGTATTCGCTATCGGGCTGCGCCGGATAAGCCGAACTTTCTTCGGTTTTAGGATTATCGGGGTCGAGTTGATTAAATTCGGGATAAATGCAAGCCGATGAGGAATAAAAAATCTTTTTAACGCCTGCTTTGTAAGCATGTTCCAAAATATTGAGGTTGATAAGTGCCGAATTGTGCATAATATCGGCATCGTTCTCACCCGAAAACACAAAACCTGCGCCGCCCATATCGGCAGCTAACTGGTAAAGCTCATCAAAATCAGTATCTACCACTTTGGCACAAAGGCGCGAGTCGCGTAAATCGCCCACAACAAATTCATCGGCTTCGGTTTTGGCGTATTGAGTTTCTTTCAAATCCACACCACGCACCCAATAGCCTTCGCGTTTTAATCGTTTTACTAAATGGCTGCCAATAAATCCACCGGCACCACATACTAATGCTTTTTTCATATTTATAATCATTTACGGCTTTTTTTGATAAAAACCTGTTGTATTTGGAGTTTTAAGTTTTGGCAAAAAATAGAATGATTTCTATAAACATAGCTAAAAAAGATAATTTTAAAATATTTTTCGTTAGCTTTTTTTAAACTTATTTATTTTGCATATTTCGCAAATTCATTTTTATCCTTGTAGGAATATAGAACTGTTGTATTTTACGCAAAGGCTTGAAAGTCATTCCTATTATTGGCGGTTCCATGTCGTTCACTTTCCAAGCCTTGCGGTCTTCCATGTTGGCTCGGTAGCGAACTTTGAGGCTGCCGTTGCTGTTGCCGCCTTCGCGCATTTTTACTATTACTTGTGGCAAATAAGCCGAAGTGAGCTTAAATTTATACAAAAAACGCAACATCAATTCATAATCGTTGGCTATTTTCATAAACGTATTGAACTGTCCGTATTGTTCGTAGGCATAGCGTTTTACAAAAAATGTAGGGTGCGGAGGCATCCAACCGTTTTCAAATTTTCGGCGATTGTATTCTCCGCCCTGAAAATACCGACTTATTTTATCGGTATCCACAGCATCTACATACACCAAGTCGGCATAAACCGAATCTACATTTTTTTCAATAAACACATTTACAACCTTTTCGATAGTATCGGCACTTGTGTAAAAATCGTCGGAATTGAGAATCCCAATTACATCGCCTGTTGCTAATTTTACTCCTTTGTTGAAAGCATCAAAAATGCCACTGTCTTTTTCCGAAACAATTACCGATATTTGGTCTTTGTATTTGTTTACAATATCCATAGTGCCATCGCTCGAAAGACCATCGATTATTATGTACTCGATGTCTTTATAAGTCTGATTCACTACCGATTGAATAGTGTCTTCAATGGTTTTGGCACTATTCCACGAAACAGTTATTATCGAAACTTTCATATATTCTATTGTTCTATTGTTGAATTGTTAAATTATTAAATTGTTGAATTGTTAAGAAATAATTTCTAATTCTTAACTCTTAACTCTTAACTCTTAATTCTCAATTCCTAATTCTTAATTCCTAATTCCTAATTAATTTCACCGTTTTACTACATAATTTTCCATTACAAGTACGTCCATTTTGGTTCTCAAATAGCAGTCGAGAGCTTCGGCAGGCGTATTTACAATGGGTTCGTTTTCATTGAAAGAAGTATTGAGCACAATAGGAATACCTGTTTTTTTATAGAAAGCTGCTATCATGTTGTAATATTTCGGATTGATTTGTTTTGAAACTGATTGTAAGCGTCCTGAACCATCTACGTGCGTAACGGCTGGCAAATCTTTGCGTTTTTCTTCTTTTATTTGAAAAACTTTTTCCATAAAACGTACCGTATCCGTTTGTTCGAAATATTCCGATACATGCTCTTCCATAATTGAAGGCGCAAAGGGGCGGAAAGGCTCACGTTTTTTAATTTTAAGATTCAAAATTTCTTTGGCATCGTGGCGAGTAGGGTCGGCTAAAATAGAGCGATAACCTAAAGCACGAGGACCAAATTCCGAGCGGTCTTTGAACCAACCAATTACACCACCTTCTACCAAACTATCGGCTACAAGCGTGTTGATTTCGTCGTCGGTTTTAATTTCAAAGCTTACGTTTCTATCTTTTAGCGCTTCTTCTATTTGCTCATTGGTAAAACGCTGACCGTAATTTGCACTCAACATAGGAGCAACACGCTGATTGCCAAGCTCTGTGTTGTAAAAATACAAAGCCGAACCAATGGCTGTGCCTGCATCGGTAGCAGCGGGAGGCATATAAATATCGTCGAAACCTGTTTCTAAATAAATTTTTCCGTTGGCAACCGAGTTTTGAGCTACGCCGCCAGCGATACATATTTTTTTGAGTCCAGTACGCTTTTGAAGATGGTTTAAGATGTGAAAAATTGCTTTTTCAGTCATTTTTTGAGCCGAAGCTGCAAGGTCTTTGTGATATTGGGTTAGTTCTTCTCCTTTTTCGCGGTTCTTGCCTAATTTTTCGAGCATATAATCCGAAAACATAGGTTCTATGCTCGGATAACCATCTTCCCAACTCATAGTTACACCTTCTTTGGAGTGTTTGAAGTACTTCTCATTCAATTTAAACAAACCGTCATTGGTTAAATAAATGATGTCTTCAAACAATTCTACGTATTTTGCTTCGCCGTAAGGAGCAAGTCCCATAACTTTGTACTCGTCGCCATAGCTCATAAAGCCCAAAAATTGAGTAAAAGCCGTATAAAATGCACCAATGGAATGTGGGTAAATAACAGAATCGAACACTTCCATTTGAGTTCCTTTTCCTACGCCAATCATGGTAGATGAAAAATCGCCAAAACCATCAATCGACAAAATTGCGGCTTCATCAAAAGGCGAAACCAAAAAAGTAGAAGCCATGTGCGAGCGGTGATGCTCTATATTGTGTACTTCGGCTTTAATTTCGCTTTCGTTTACACCAAATTCTTTTGCCAATAGTGCTTTGATTGATGTAACTTTCTTTGACTGAGTAAGTCGGTCGATAATGGTAGAAAGTTTTTTGTGCTTCAAAAGCGTGTGGGTTATTTTTTTGAACAAATTAGCCGACGGATTTTTTGAAACCGTAATATGGTCGAGGTCTTTCACGCTAATTCCGGCATCGTTTAAGCAAGCAGCTATGGCTTGCGAAGGAAAGCCAGCCCAATGTTTGATTCGGCGCAAACGCTCTTCTTCTATTGCCATAATGAGCTGGTCATCTTTGAAAAGGCAGGCTGACGAATCGCCATGAAAGGTATTGAGTCCTAATATATACATTTTTTGTTTTTAATGTTTAATATTTAACGCTTAACGTTAAATGTTTAATGTTTTTTAGTAAATTAATGAATTAGAATTAATAAAAAAAATACAATGCAAAACCGCGCGTTGCATTGTATTTTTGTATGTACGAAAAAGTTTTGCTGTATTTTTACCAATGAATAAAATTTTAGCCTTAATGATACGATAACTTAAAATTATCGAATCAATTAGCTGACTGCTTTACGTTAGTTTGAAAAACACGAATTATTAAACAGTCATAATGTCTTTTTCTTTTTCTTCTACAGCTTTATCTACTAATTCGGTGAATTTTTTTGTTAAATTTTGCACATCTTCTTCAGCTACTTTTAATTCGTCTTCGGAAATATCGCCCGATTTTTCGAGTTTTTTCAAATCGGCATTTACTTCTTTGCGAGTAGTTCTGATGCTTATTTTTGCAGTTTCGCCTTCATTTTTTACTTGTTTTACCAAGCCTTTGCGCCTTTCTTCGGTAAGTGGTGGTACGCTTATGCGTATCATTTCGCCGTTATTGTTGGGATTTAAACCTAAATTGGAGTTTATGATAGCTCTTTCGATGGCAGCTAGCATGTTTTTTTCCCAAGGTTGAATTACCAATGTGCGAGCATCGGTTGTATTTACGTTGGCTACGCGGCTCAAAGCAGTTTCGGTGCCGTAATAATCAACTCTTACACTGTCGAGCATGTGATGACTTGCCTTTCCTGCGCGTATTTTAAGTAATTCTTTGTCTAAATGTTCGAGAGCAGCTTTCATTCTGTCTTCTGCATCTTCCATGTACATTTGAAGTTCCTCGTTCATAATATGATATTTTGAAGGTTTTAAATAATCGTTTTTTTATAAGCTGTAAAGCCTTAAAAACCGAAAGAATATTCAAAAATATAACTTTTAATTTGTTCTAACGGGTCTTTTGTTTTTGAGACTACAAAGTTATTAATTTTTATAAAAATCCTATAACTTTTTCGTTTTTTATTCAATTAATTTGCTTTTTTTCTATTTTTTTAATTGCTAAATTGTTAAATTGTTCTATGGTTAAATTGTTGGAAGTGTAAAAAATGTGGCTTTTTTAAAAAAGTTAGCTAAAATTGCAAATTTTCCAATTTTTCGTGATAAAATAACAATTTAACAATTAAACCATAGAACTATTTATTTTAAGGTTTTAATTTTTTCTTTTGCATACGAAAGAGCTTCGTCGAATGTGCTGAAAATATTAGAACGTTCTACCATGCAAGTTATTTTGTTTTTTTCAAAATCAATTAAAACTTCGTTGTTTACACCCGAAAAAATGAGCAAAACTCCATAACTTTTCAAGTTTTTTATTGTACCTTTTAAATTGTGCAAGCCTGTTTGGTCAACAAACGATACGTGTCGCATACGAATGATGAGGATTTTGCTCTTCATTCCCACATTTTCAATTACTTCGGTGTATCTGCGTGCCGAACCAAAAAACAGAGGTCCGCTAATTTCGTAAATGGCAACACCTTCGGGTAGTGAGGAATAATCGTCGATAATATCTGAATCGACTACATTATTGATTCGCTTTTCGGCAATGTCTGACATGCGTTTCATAAACAACAACGCTGAAAGCACAACGCCTATTTGTATAGCAATGGTTAAATCAACCAAAACCGTTAAAAAGAAGGTAGATAGCAAGATAATAATATCGAAAAGAGAGCCTCCTAAAATGGATTTAAACGAACGCCATTCGCTCATGTTGTACGAAACTACAATTAAAATTCCGGCAAGACTTGCCATTGGAATAAGTTTTGCCCACTGTCCCAAAAAAAGCATAATTAGCAACAAAGTGATTGCATGCGTGATGCCCGCAATAGGAGTTCTGCCGCCATTTTTTACGTTTGTGGCTGTGCGTGCAATAGCTCCAGTAGCCGGAATCCCGCCAAACAAAGGCGTTACAATGTTGGCTATGCCTTGTGCAATTAACTCAGTATTAGAGCGATGCTTACCACTAATCATACCATCGGATACTACTGCCGAAAGCAAAGATTCGATTCCACCCAAAAGCGCAATAGTAAGAGCAGGAGCAAAGTAATAGGGCAAATTTGTCCAGTCGATAGTAGGTATATTTATGCTAATTTTGTTGGGGATATTTCCAAAGAACGATTCTATGGTAGTTACTGGTAAATCAAATAGTTGAACTGCTGCCGTAGTGATAATTATAGCAATAAATGAACCCGGAATTTTTTTTATAAAGCGCGGAAAATAAATCGTTACTAAAATTGTAAAAAGCGTAATTAGCAAAGCAATATAATTGAACGAAGCTATTTTTTCGATGTACAACGACCATTTGTCGATAAACTCAGAAGGAACTTTTGGAATATCAAGTCCAAGAGCATCTTTTACTTGAGTAGAAAAAATAACCAAAGCGATACCACTTGTAAACCCAACAATGAGTGGGTGTGGAAAGAATTTGAGCAAAGCACCCAATTTAAGAACTCCAAACAAAACCAGCATTGCACCTGCAAGCATGGTAGAAATAATAAGCCCATCGATTCCGTACTGCTCTAGCACACCAAATACAATTACAATGAAAGCTCCCGTAGGTCCGCCGATTTGCACGCGACTACCTCCCAGAAAAGAGATGATAAAACCAGCAACTATTGCCGTTATTAGCCCTTTTTCGGGCGAAACTCCCGAAGCCACTGCAAAAGCAATTGCCAAAGGCAAGGCTACAATTCCCACTACAATTCCTGCTAAAATGTCGGTAGTTATCGTTTTTTTGTCGATACCTTTTTTTAGCAAACTAAACAATTTTGGTTTGAATAATGTATTCATTTTATTAAATTAAAATTAAAGAGATTTCTTTTTTTTCGTTTAAAATTAGAAAATCTCAAATTATGGAATGCATGTTGTGTCATTTTTAAAGCAACACAAAATGCCTTATTTTATATTTATTTTTTCGCCTAAAAATTTGGGTTGCTTGCCTATCAGTAAGTCAATCATTACTTTTACTCTTGCTAAATGCTCTCTCATGCGAGTTTTGAAGCCCCAGTAAACACTAACATCTTGGGCATTGAAGCCAATTGCATCGATGTTGTAGTGTTGGGCTATGAAAATAGCTCGTTGGTTGTGGAATTTTTGAGAAATAATGGTTATTTTTGATTGATTGAATATTTCTTTGCACCGAACTACTGAATCTAAGGTACGAAAACCCGCATAATCGAGGTAGATTTTATCTTCGGGAATACCTTTTTTCATTAAATCTTGCTTCATGGTATTGGGTTCGTCGTATTCTTTTCGGCTGTTGTCGCCACTTATCAATATGAAATTTATTTTTCCGCTTTCGTACAGCTTAATGGTTGCTTCGATGCGGTATTTGTAGTAAAGATTGATGTATTTGCCTTGAGTATATTTTCCTGTTCCTAAAAGCAAAGCCACTTTATTTTGGGGTATAATTTCAGTAGAGTCGAACAATTTGTTTTGGCTTGCTTTTTCGATTAACTTATTGGATATTAGAATGCTAATAACTGCTAAAACAATAAGTACAAGAATTATTTTAAGGAAGAATCGTATTTTTTCTTTCATTGTATTAAAAAGAATTAAAGCTGCAAAGTAACAGTTTTTTTTTGAAAAATAAAAATCAAAGAACAAAGCAACTGTTTTGCTGTAATTTTTTTCGTTATTTCAAAAAAAAAGTGCATATTTGTAAAAAAAACAATAAGTTAGCAAAGCAAAAGCCCAATGAGTAAACTTTATATAGTTCCCACGCCCATAGGAAATCTGGAAGATATGACTTTCAGAGCCATACGCATATTGAAAGAAGTAGATTTGATTTTAGCCGAAGATACGCGTACTACGGGTGTGTTGCTCAAAAAATTTGATATAACTACTCGAATGAGCTCGCATCACAAGTTTAACGAGCACCAAACCAGCGAATTAGTTGTAAATAGAATTTTAGCCGGCGAAACCATTGCTTTGGTTTCTGATGCAGGTACGCCGGGTATTTCAGACCCTGGTTTTTTTCTTGTCAGAGCTTGTATCGAGAAAAATGTAGAGGTCGAAACTTTGCCAGGAGCAGTAGCTTTTGTTCCGGCTTTGGTAAATTCGGGTTTGCCCAACGATAAATTTGTGTTTGAAGGTTTTTTACCACAAAAAAAAGGCAGACAAACCCGATTAATCGAACTTTCGACCGAAACAAGAACTCTTATTTTTTACGAATCGCCTTACCGATTGGTAAAAACACTTTCTCAGCTAGCCGAATTTTTTGGCAATGACCGCAAAGCAAGCGTTTCGCGAGAGCTTACCAAGCTTTACGAAGAAAACGCTAGAGGCACATTGGAAGAATTAATTCGGCATTTTTCCGAAAAAACAGTAAAAGGTGAAATTGTTATTATTGTAGAAGGGAGCAAAATATGAAAATAGAAGTAGAAAGAAAAGCCGAAATTAGTAGCTTAGATTTGGACGAAATTTTTTTAAAACTCTATGCACGTACTGAAAATGCGTATTCGGTGGAATATATCGACACGTATTTGGACAATAAACACTTAAACCTTGCCATTGATGAGCAAGAATTGCGAATTAGAACCATCAATGACGAGATAAATTCGCAAAAATACCTGCTAACTTACAAAACTAAGCCCATTGATACTGAATCGAAGTCGAAAAAAGAGGTAGAATTAGAAATAGAAAGTGCAGAGGCAATGCTCGAAATTTTTCTTTCGATGGGATTTGCAATTAAAGCTCAATTTACCAAAGAATGTGTTAATTTTCCATTTCTATATAAAGGCTACTCTATTTTAGCTACAGTAGTAGAATTTACTGACAAAAGTGAGATTTTTCTCGAAATAGAAACGCAAAT
Source organism: Bacteroidota bacterium (assembly GCA_020047755.1). GTDB lineage: Bacteria > Bacteroidota > Bacteroidia > Bacteroidales > JAIFNL01 > JAIFNL01. Next base: position 935 of record JAIFNL010000115.1, on the reverse strand, counting down.
AGAAACTTACGAAAATTTCGACCTAGCAATGCACATTATTGGCGATATTTACAAGCAACTAGGTATCGATAGTACGCATTTTACCAATGAGTATTACACCGATTTTATGTAAAAAATATTGCGGTTATTGATGTTTTTTCTATGTATTTTAAAGCAGTATCTGTTTTACGAATAAAAAAAATTTTATTTTTGGGTAAAAAGCAGTAAATTTGTAATTTAAAACTACAAAAAAATGAAAAAATTAGATATTGGCAATTCCGATTTCAAAAGTATTATAGAAAATAATAATTATTTTGTAGATAAATCGTTGTTTATCAAAGAAATAATTGAAAGCCAAAGTCAAATTGTGTTGTTGCCCCGCCCAAGGCGATTTGGAAAAACATTGAATCTTTCGATGTTAAAATATTATTTTGATAGAAATCAAAAATCAGAAATTAATTTATTCGAAAACCTGAATATTTGGCAAGAAACCGATGAAATAAAAGAAAAAAAAGGAAAATATCCGGTAATTTATTTGAGTTTTAAAGACGCAAAACAAAATACTTGGGAAGATACATTTAAACATATAAAAATTGAAATCGCTAAATTATTTCGAATTCATACTTACTTGTTGAAAGATGATTTATTGATTGATTCAGAAAAAAAAGAATTTGAAAATATTGCAAATAGAATAGCTGATAGTATTGATTTTGAAGTAAGTATCAAGCAGTTAAGCGAGTATTTATTTCGTTACCATCAGCAAAAAGTCATAATTTTAATCGACGAATACGACACTCCAATTCAAGCAGGCTACAAAAATTTTTACACCGATGTTGTTTCTTTTATGCGAAACTTGCTAAGCGGCGCATTTAAAGACAATTCGTATCTCTACAAAGGCGTGATTACCGGAATTTTACGCATTTCGAAAGAAAGTATTTTTTCTGGATTGAATAATG
>JAIFNL010000076.1 GCA_020047755.1 Bacteroidota bacterium | reverse complement strand
TTGATTTTTGTTTGCCACCAATGCACGAATTATTTTTTCCCCTTTTTCCTTGCTTTTTATTTGGTTTTATAGTTTTAATTGTTTAGTTTTGGCAAATATATTTTAAGAATTACTCAAAACTTGTTTGTATCCATAGCTGTTTGTTTTCAAAAGGGTGTGCTCTTTTGAAGGCTGCTTTTATGTACTAACAAGTTTTGTTTTTTTTTGAATGTCGCTTTTCGTACAAAAAAACGACACTACAATTTGCAAGTAAAAATAAATCAGTATATTTGCACTTGTATATCGTACATCATAATAGAACAATAAGCGACACTCGGAGTGTCGGGTATTGAAACGTTATGGTTTACGCAAAATGACCCAACAACAATGCGAAACTGATTAGATAATCGGGATAATTTATTAATATTGTGCTTTTAAAAATAGAAAAACGAAACATTAAAAATTTGAAAAATAGATTGTAAATGACAAATATTGAATTACAAAATATAACTTCAAAATTGATTTCATTAAACTCTGAAAATGAATGGTTAGAGTTTAAGCATAATAATTATTCATCAGAAGAGATTGGAAAACGAATATCAGCATTAGCAAATGGTGCTTGTTTGAAAAATCAACGTTTTGGTTATTTGATATTTGGCGTTGAAGATACAAAGCATACAATTATAGGCACGACTTTTAAGCCAAATACAGAAAAAGTTGGCGGAGAAGATTTAGAGCATTGGTTGATTAAAATGCTAAATCCCAAAATTGATTTTCGGATTTATGAATACACCATTGATGAAAAGCCACTTGTTTTATTTGAAATTCCGGCAGCCCTTGACAATCCTGTTCGTTTTCGACATAAAGCATATATTAGAATTGGCAGCTATACAAAAGAACTAACTGAGTATCCCGAAAAAGAGCGACAAATATGGAATAGAACTTCAGAAAATGTATTTGAAACAGAGATTGCCAAATCTAGTTTATCGTCAGACGAAGTAGTCAAAATGCTTGATATTCAGAAATATTTTGACTTGATAAATATACCATATCCATCAACGCGAGACGGAATATTAGATAGATTTATTCGAGAGAATTTCGTAATCAAAGAACAAAACAATTATTCAATTACCAATTTAGGAGCAATTCTGTTTGCAAAGAATTTGCATGATTTTGAACGACTTAATAGAAAGGCGATACGTATTGTAACCTACAATGGAAAAAATAGAGTAAATATCCTTAAAGACCACATTGAATCCAAAGGCTATGCCACCGGTTTTGAAGACGCAATTGAATTTATCAGCTCTCAATTACCAACTAATGAAGAAATTGGGAAAGCACTTCGTAAAACAATATCCATGTTTCCAGAATTAGCTATTCGAGAATTGGTTGCTAATGCTATTATTCATCAGGATTTTACGGAAACAGGAACAGGTGTTCTTGTTGAGATATTTCAAGATAGGGTAGAAATTACTAATCCAGGTAAACCATTGATTACAACTATGAGATTTATTGATGAATATAAATCACGGAATGAAAAACTGGCTGATTGTATGAGAAGATTGGGAATTTGCGAAGAATTAGGTAGTGGAATAGATAAGGTAATTATTGAAACAGAAACATTTCAATTACCAGCACCTGAGTTTTTGGAAATGGAAAGACATACCAAAGCGACACTTTTTTCTTATGTAGAATTCAAAGACATGAGCAAAAATGACAAGATAAGATGTTGTTATCAACACTGTTGCCTAAAATATGTGTCAAATGAAAAAATGACAAATAAATCATTACGAGAACGTTTTAAAATTGACCCAAGAAACTCAGCAATGGTTTCAAGGATAATAGAACAAGCAATTTCCAATGGTTTGATAAAGAGTGATGATGACGAAAATACTTCAAAAAAGTATGCAAAATATATTCCAGTTTGGGCATGAAATGTATTAGCAAATCTTATTTGATTAGTAAATTGTAAAAGATTATATTTAATCGTAAATAACTAAATTTCAAGCATATCTTATTTGATTAGTAAATTGCATAAATGAAACTGATTATTACTAAAATGCTGAAAATAAAAACCATAACACATTATTGACCGTTCATTGCTTTTTTTTGTGGGCAGATTTCTGTAACACAAACATTTGTGCAAGAAAGTAGCTTTTTCGGTAACATGAGCATTTTACTTTCAAAATCCACAAAAAGAACAACGCCGCATATGCGTTTTCGCTTATCTGCAATGGCAGGGATACTGCTAATTTAAAACAGACTGCAAGAAATTAACTTTGACAAAATGAATTTGAAAATACACATGAAACTAATTGAATTTTATTGGCTAACAATTTTATTGACCTTTTTTACGTCTTGCAACGGACAAGGACAAAGAACTAGTCAAGTGGAAATTCCAGTTGTAAATGCAACTTTAATTCAACCTAAAGCAAGTCAATCAATCATTCAAGACCATAACGACAATATCTGGTTTTGCGATTCAATTGGTGTGACAGTTTTTAATCCTTCAACAAATAAATTCAAACATTATACAGAGAAAGATGGATTAAGCAATAATAATGTTAATTCAATTTTGGAAGATAACAAAGGAATAATTTGGCTTGCTACTGCTGATGGTATTACTACTTATGAAAATGAATTATTTTCTATTATCACAATTTCAACAATTAAAGGAAACTTGAATTACAACAAAACTAGTAGCAAGGTGTATGCTCAAATTGAAAATAGTATCAACTGCATTTTACAAGATAGCAAGGGAATTTTTTGGTTTGGTAATCAAAAGGGTATTTACAAATTTGATGGTAAAAATTATTCTCATTTTACCGAGAATGATGGTGTACAAAACAATACTGGTTACGCAATTTCTGATGGGCAAATTTTTGGACCCGAATCAATCATTGAAGATAAATCGGGAAAAATTTGGTTTGGTGGCAGAGGCACAGACGGATTGTTTTGCTATGATGGCAAAACATTAAATCACTATAATGTTGACAGCATCGAATGGGTACGACCATTGATGCAATCTAGCAATAGCGATGTTTGGTTTAATGCAAGACACAAACCTATGTTGTATACTTACGATGGCAAATCATTCAAATCTTTTTCATCAATTGAACTGAAAGATTGGGTCTTTACAATTGTAGAAGACAATAACAAAAATCTTTGGTTTAATAACGGAAAAAATGATGGTGTTACTTTTTATGACGGCAAAAAATTTATTAATTACACAACTGAAATTGGAGTATTGCACAATGCATCAAACTTTTTCTGTACTGGTATTTTAAAAGACAAAGAAGGAAATATTTGGTTCAAAAGTTTAAGCACAGAATTGTGTAAATTTGACGGGAAAACATTTAAAATTTATCAAGAATAAAAACAATATAGAAATGGAAAAGCCACATGCAGGTAACAGCGGTTTGGCAAAATGGCGGGTGCAGTGCTTCGTATGAAAGTTTTGTGGTAGGTTCAAGTGCAGTTCTTCGAAATCCGCCACTGCGCCTTGGAAGGTTGCTTGTTTTTGTTATATTTACAACTAACAATCAATTACTTATGCTCGCACAAAGCCTGCTTTTTTGCACTTAAAATACGATGCCGATTTATTTTTTCCCCTTTTTCCTTGCTTTTTATTTGGTTTTATAGTTTTAATTGTTTAGTTTTGTTAGGAAATTTTTTTAACTAGTGTGTGTGTGTTTAGACAACTTTACCAAAATTAAAATTTAGGAAAAGTTCATAATCAATTAGTTATGTTTTATTTTTGTAAAAAAACAAAAACTTTATGAGCATAGTCTATATTACTAAAAAAAACGCAGCGTTTTTTTTCACATACTATGAAATAATCAATTACTTGTATTTATTACCGTGAAAATGATTGAAAATGAATATATACAGTTTATTGCCGAAGTAAAACAACGTATTTTGCAAAGCCGCTATAAAGCCGCGTCTTTGGCAAACCGCGAAATGCTGTTGCTTTATTATGAAACAGGTAAAAGACTTTCGGAAAAAATAAAATCTGCTAAATGGGGTACAAGTGTAATTCGGAATATTTCTGATGATTTACAAAAAGAATTACCAGGTTTGAGGGGGTTTTCTTATTCAAATTTGCAAAACATGAAATTGTTTTACGAAGAATATCATTTTTTTCGAGATTACCTAAACCAAACGGCTGATAATAAAAATATTGAAATTATCCAGACACCATCTGGACAATTAGAAAATTTATTTCTAACGGTACTAAACAAACAATTATTAAGCAATAATATTCATCATTTTGACCCGAAAAATAAGCTAATAGAAATAAAACAATTTGCAGAAATTGTTTTTTTGAAAATCGGTTTTTCGCATCACATTTTATTAATTCAAAAATGCAAAAATTATGAGCAACGTTTGTTTTATTTTTTGAAAACGATAGAAAACCAATGGTCTTATGCTATATTAGAACATCATTTAGATAGCAAATTATTTGAATACCAAGGGAAAATAATTAATAATTTTGAAAAATCATTACCATCAAAATTATTGCCTCATGCCACCGATGCTTTTAAAAGTGAATATTTACTCGATTTTATTAACATTCAAGATGAAGACGACGAGCGGGTTTTAGAAAATGAAATCGTTTTGAATATCAAAAAATTCATCATGTCGCTTGGCAACGATTTTACTTTTATGGGAAATCAATATCGTGTGGTGGTAGATGAGGAGGACTTTTTTGTTGACTTGCTGTTTTACCACCGAACCCTACAATCCCTTGTTGCTTTTGAACTGAAACGTGGAAAATTTAAACCCGAATATGCCGGAAAAATGAATTTTTATCTCTCTGCATTAGACACTTACATAAAAAAAGAACATGAAAACCCATCTATCGGCATCATCCTCTGCAAAGAAAAAAAAGACAGCATTGTCGAATTTGCCTTCAAAGATTACAACAAAGCAATGGGCGTTGCAACTTACAAAACAAGCCGCCAAATACCCGAAAAATTTAAAGGTTTATTGCCAGATAGTGAAGACTTGAAAAAATTTTTGTGAAAAAAAGTAACCGTTGTTTTAATTTTTTTTAATTAGCCCCGACCTAAAGGTTGGTATTCTTGATTTACAATTAGTTACATTTCAGCATAGCTTGTATTAATTTATTCTTTAAAAATTTCAAGCAACCTACTTGAGTTTTACCAGAAATTTGTTTGGTTTTCTGGTTTTAATTGTTTAGTTTTGGAAAATATTTTTATTCAATTAAAAAACTCACTCAGGACTTTCGGCGAGAAACTCCCTCTTAACTTTTAATATAAAAGCTACTTTGTAGTGGCTTAAGGGGAGGTTTTGTGCGGGTGTGCTGATTGGG
>JAIFNL010000279.1 GCA_020047755.1 Bacteroidota bacterium | reverse complement strand
TTTTTTTTTGTACCTATTTCTCACAATTTTGAATCGAAGGGCTTTGTGTAATAAATTGTAAAACAATAAAATACTTATTTCGGGGTGCGTTTTGCGCAATAAAGCAAAAATTAATTTTTACATTTTGCAGAAAAACTATATCTTTGCTTTTTGTATAACTATAAAATGTAAGTACGTTTTCAAAATTAGTTTATAGTATTCACAATAAAAAGCACTGAAAGTGCAAAATAAATTAGCGTAGGGCTGGTGCCCTACGAAATTAAGTAATCGGCAAAATAAAAGCTCTGAAAGAGCGTAATAGTGCGCCCTTTCAGGGCTTAATTGTTTTAGTGAATTTTTGTCGTAGGGCTACGCCCTACGCTACTATATTTCGCTCTTTCAGAGCTTTTTATAAGTAATTTATTTTGTTTTTGAATATAATTAAACTAATTTCAATCATTTACTTACAGGTGGCTTTAAGTCATAGTATCAATAGTACTTGGTTAATTTTTTTTTAAAAGGAAGATGCGTTTTAGCGAAATAAAAGGGCATGAGGAGATTAAAGAACGGTTTATTCGAAGTGTATTAGACAATCGAGTGAGCCATGCCCAGTTATTTATCGGCAGCGAAGGCAACGGCAAATTGGCAATGTCGTTGGCTTATGCACAATACATCAACTGCACAAACAAACAGTATTTTGAGCAGCCCGCCCCACTAAGTAGCGACTCGTGTGGCGAGTGCCCCTCGTGCAAAAAGTACGAAAAATTGATTCACCCCGATTTGCATTTTGTTTTTCCGGTAGTGAATACGCCCAAGTTCAAAGACCCGGTAAGTGATAATTTTTTAAGCGAATGGCGCGAGTTTCTAATCAAACGATATTACAGAGATTTGAACTCGTGGCTCGACTTTATAGGAGCTGACAACTCACAAGCCAGCATTTTTACCCAAGAAAGTAAAGAGATAATTCGCAAATTGAATTTGAAAACTTACGAAGCCGAGTACAAGGTCATGGTCATTTGGTTGCCCGAAAAAATGAACATTTCGGCATCGAACAAATTGCTGAAAATATTGGAAGAGCCACCACCCAAAACACTATTTTTGTTAGTGTCGGAAGATGAAGGCAAAATTATTCGTACCATTTTATCACGTACACAAATAACCAAAATTCCAAAGTTTAAGCACGAAAACATATTGGAACTGGTTACGCACGAAAACCCCAACTCGCTCGATAGCGATGAGTTGGATTACATTGTGCGCTTGGCAAACGGAAATGCAGTGAAAGCCCTCGAACTGTCGAACAACTCGGTCAATAATACCGAAAATTTCGACAATTTTACGTCGCTCATGCGCCTCTCCTACTCTGCCAACATCATAGAATTAATGAATTGGGCTGAAACAATTTCGAAATTGGGACGCGAAAAACAGAAGAATTTTCTCGAATATGCCTTGCGCATGGTTCGCGAAAACCTGATGATGAACGTGGCACCCGATGAGAAAAACATCGTTTACCTTGATAAAAAAGAATCGGAATTTTCTAAAAAGTTCTATCCTTTTATAACTGCACCCAAAACGATAAAGCTCAATCAAGAGTTAAACAAAGCCTTTATGCACATTACGCGCAACGTATCGGCTAAGCTTGTTTTTCTCGACATGGCTTTGCAGCTTACTATCATAATCAAAAGTAAGTAAGCTTTTTTTAACAGGGTTTTTGTTCTAAAAATTGTGTTCAGATTGTTGAACTTCAATTACAAAGCCCTCTAGTTGTTATCGAAAAGAACGAAAAAAAATCTGTTGAATTTTAGTTGTCTTTTCGTTGTTTTATTTTAAAATAAACTATATATATGAGTTGCGAACATAATAAAAATGGATGCTCTTGCGATAATTCAGCAATTCAATCAAAATTAGGAAGTTCCCGAAATTTGAGCAAACTCACCGTTTGTAATTGGTTGAGCGATTTGCCTGCGGTAGGAAAAGAAATTGACATTGTAGAAGTACAATTTAAGAATACACGCAAAGAATATTTTCAAAACATAAATAATTTGAGCCTCGAAGTAGGTGATATAGTGGCGGTTGAAGCTTCACCCGGGCACGATGTAGGCATTGTGTCGCTAACGGGCGAACTGATTAAAAATCAGTTGAAAAAGCACAACATTCCGCTCACAAGCGAGTTTAAGAAAATTTACCGCAAAGTAAAACCTGCCGATTTGGAAAAATGGGAGGAAGTTATAGCCTTGGAACATGCCGTAATGATTGAAGCCCGACAAATGGCGCTCGAAATTAATTTGGACATGAAAATAGGCGACGTAGAATTTCAAGGCGACAAAACAAAAGCCATCTTTTACTACATTGCCGACGAGCGTGTCGATTTTAGGCAATTGATAAAAGTACTTGCCGAGCGTTTCAAAATTCGTGTTGAAATGAAGCAAATAGGCGCACGACAAGAAGCAGGACGCATTGGCGGCATTGCTTCGTGTGGTCGGGAACTTTGCTGCTCTACGTGGATGACCAATTTTGTGTCGGTTACTACCAACTCGGCTCGTTTTCAAGAGCTTTCGCTAAACCCTCAAAAACTTGCAGGTCAGTGTGGCAAGCTCAAATGTTGTTTGAATTTTGAGTTAGAAACCTATTTAGATGCTCAAAAAGATTTTCCCGACAAGGAAATTCCGCTTAGAACCGAAAAAGGCTTGCTTTACCACCAAAAAACAGATGTTTTCAAAGGCATCATGTGGTATTCGGCTAACAAAGATAGTGCGCTAAATTCTATTCCGGTGCCAATACATACGGTAATTGAAATTATAGAGCAAAACAAAAAAGGCATCGAAGTGCCCGAACTTTCAGCCGATGTGGAAGAAAATGATGTAACGGCAATTGGTTACACCAACGTAGTGGGTCAAGAAAGTTTGACACGCTTCGACGACAAGCGTAAAACAAAAAAGCGCAGACGCGAGCCCAACGAACAGCCACGCAACCCCGACGAACCACAACGCAACCCCCAAAAACTTGGAAGGCGCGATAACTCTGGTGAAAATCAACGCCCAATGCGTGAGAATCAGCGCAATCCTCAAAGACCTATCGAAGCGGTGGAAAATCCACAGTTAGATGCTCAGCGAGGAGTACAAAAGCAAAATATGCGCGAAAATATGCCTGAAAATCAGCGTAATCAACAAAACCAACGCAACGAAAATCAGCGCAATGTTCCACGCAATCAAAAAGAGAACCCGCGCGAGCAACAACGCGACAATTTGCCCGAAAACCAACGCAATCAGCAAAACGAACGCAATGAAAATCAGCGCAATGCTCAACGAACAAATCCGAGAGAAAATCCGCGCGACAATCAGCGCAATGAAAATCAGCGCAATTTTCCACGCAATCAAAAAGAGAACCCGCGTGAAAATCAGCGCGAGAATTTGCCAGAGAACCAACGCAATCAGCAAAACCAACGCAACGAAAATCAGCGCAATGCTCAACGACAAAACCCGCGTGAAAATCAGCGCGAGCAGCAACGTGACAACTTGCCCGAAAACCAACGCGATAACTTAAACGACGGAGAAAGAGAGATAGACAATGAAAACCGCAACGAAAGAAGGCGCGATAATTCTAACTCAAACCCAAACCGCCGAAACAATCACAATCGACCCAACCCAAACAACCGAAATACGAGAAATCCGAATTCGAGGCAGCGCAATTCTGAGCAAAACAACATGAACAGACCGCCAATGGGTGATTTTGAAAACCAAAATAACGAACAACGGGAGTTTCCAAATCCAACGCACTCCGACGATATGCGCCATTCAGACCACGAAAACATGAATCAGGACGTAAGAAAACACAATCCTAATTCGCAAAGTAGGCATCAGCATGGCAATAGAAACGACAGAAGCAGACCGAATTTGAACGAAAACGACAAAAATTCGCCGCGTAACGAAAGGAATTTCCCTAATAACAGACCCAACAGTCGAAATCAAAACCGAAGAAGAGGGTAAGTTAATTAGGAATTAGGAATTTAGGAGTGAATGTTGCCAAAGCTAAGCCTTTCAAGGGTTTTAACCCCCTGAAGGGCTAAAGTTTAGTATTTAAAAAAAATAATACTATCTGTTTTTTTTCAAATAAAAGCAACGTAGTTGCGGTATCTTTGTAGAAAACAAATTTGTTGTAGGTTATTAGAAAAAGGCAAACAAAAATATTGCAATAAATTTTATTATCTTTGTGCAATAAAATTTTAAATCATGCTAAAAATAGTAGAAGAAAACGATAAAATATATAGTCCTATTCGTAAGAAATGGTTAGTTAAAAAGCCGGAAGAAGTTGTAAGGCAAAATTTTGTTTTACAACTTGTTAATGATTACGGATATTCACTTGAACAAATGTTGGAAGAAGAAAATTTGACAGGTAGAGGTTCTGCACAAGCACGAGCAGATATTGTTATTTATCGACATTTCAATGATATTAAACTTAATAACAATCCTTTAATTGTTGTTGAATGTAAAGCCGAAAATATTATTATTTCCGAAAAAGATTATTTACAAGGCGAATTATATGCACGTATCCATAATGCCCCATTTTTTGTAACTCACAATAATTTAGAAACAAAATTTTGGCGAGTAAAAAAAGATAAATCACCCGGATATAGAGAAGAAATTGAGAATATTCCAACAGCAAGAGCAAATGATAAAGAAATTGAAGAGTTATTTTCTAAACTAAAAGTTTTCAGACAAGGAGAATTTAGAGATATTTTGAAATCTTGCCATACTATTATTCGTAATAATGAAAAGTTAGACCCAACCATTGCTTTTGACGAAATTGCAAAAATTTTGTTTATGAAAGTTTATGCTGAAAGGAATTTAAAAGCAGAAAAAAGTCAAAATATTTTCAGTTTAGATTGGGTAGAAAAAGCAGAAGTTTATACAAAAAATTTTATTGCAAAAACTTTTGATGATACAAAAACAGAATTTGGACGAAGTGCAATTTTTAAGCCCGACGAAAAAATTAATTTGAATAACACTACAATAAAAGCAATTATTCAAAAATTAGAAAAATACAATTTATCTGAAACATCGGTAGATACAAAAGGAATTGCCTTTGAAAGTTTTTTAAGTGATACTTTTTTGAGAGGGAAATTGGGTCAATTTTTTACACCGCGTCCTGTTGTTGAGTTTATGGTTGAAATGATAAATCCACAAGAAAATCAAATAGTTTGCGACCCCGCTTGTGGAAGTGGTGGGTTTCTGATTAAATTTTTTCAGGATGTGCAACAAAAAATATATCAATCGTTAAACGATGAATATTTAAAACTTAAAACAGAAATTGAAAACAATAACAGTTTTTCGGAACAAGAAAAAGATGCAAAAATATTAGAATTATTTACGGAATTAGAGAAAAATAGTGATATAACGAATAAAAATACAAGAGTATTTAATTTAGCAAATAATTGTATTTTCGGAATTGACGCTAACGAACGTGCCGCAAGAACCGCAAAAATGAATATGATTATGCACGGAGACGGACACGGTGGCATACATCATGGCGATGGCTTTTTAAATATTAATGGTGCAATTACTGATAATAAATTTGATGTAGTTTTAACAAATCCACCTTTTGGAATGAAAACTACTGATAAAGATATTCTAAAACTATTTCAATTGCCTAAAAGCAATAGTATTACAACACAAGTTTTATTTTTAGAACGTAGCATTAATTTATTAAAAGAAAAAGGCAAATTAGCAATCGTTTTGCCAAACGGACTTTTTAATAACCCAAAAGAAGAATTTGTTAGAGAATTTACAGAAAATAACGGATACATATTAGCAACTGTTTCATTACCAAGAGAAACATTTTTGTCGAGCGATGCAGATGTAAATTGTTCTTTATTGTTTTTTCAAAAATTCACAAAAGAAGAAGAAACAAATTGGCAAAACCTTTTAAAAATAAAACAAGAATTTGTTTACAACAGCCAACAAACTGAAAGACAGGAATTAAAAGTCATTTTAGAAACAAAAATTACTCAAAAAGAATATCATTCAAAAGAAGAATTTAAACAAGCATCTGATGATTTAAAAACTCAAAAGAAAAATGCAGAAAAGCGAATAAAAGAATTAGATTTACTTGTATTGCAAGAAAGCAGGAAATTAGCAAAAGCCGATTTCAATTATCAAATTTTTATGTATGAAGCCGAAAAAGTTGGTATAACAGCAACAGGCGATGATTGTGAAAACGAACTGATTGAAGTAGCAAAAGTTTATAAACAATTTCTAAATAATGAAACGGGAAAACTTGAAAAAAGTGCAATTGTAGAATACAAAGATTTAACACGTTGGGATGCAAAAAATTATTTATACACATTAACATCTGTATATGAACTAAAAAAACTTAAAAATTATATTTACGAACACAGCGAGAAAGTTAAATTATTTGATTTTCCCGACGAAGAATTTAATATTCTTGGCGTTACAAATCGCGAAGGAGTTTATTTGAATTTAACTGAAAAAGGAGAAACATTTAATCAACCTTATAAGAAAGTAAAAGCAGGCGAATTGGTTTACAATCCTTATCGAGTAAATGTCGGCTCAATTGGAATTGTAGATGAAGAATTTGATAGTATGTATATTAGTCCTGCGTATGTTGTTTTTGGAGTAAAAGAAGGTTTGCTAAATGAATATTTGTATTTGGTGCTTTCTTCCGATTGGTTTAATCCATTTTTACGTGCAGCAACTTCCGGTTCAGTTCGCCAAAACTTAACTTATGATTTACTTTGTGAATTAGAAATTCCATTACCCGATTTAGATAAGCAAAGAGAAATTGTTATTGAATGGATAAATTTAAAAGAACAGCAACGAAAATTAAAAGAAACGATGTTTGACTTTAAAAACAACCTTTCAGAAACAATTTTAAAATAACAAATTAATAATAATAAATAAAAAAAAACGATAACATCGCACATAGTGTTCATTAGCTGGTGATTAGCTTGCTTGGTTTTCTACAAAAATAATACAACGACATTGCTTTTATAAAAAAAGAACGTAATTTTATTTTTAATTACTTAAATCTTTGACAGCCCACCAGACAGGTTTCTTAACTTTGGCTACATTGATTCTAAATAAAAGGCTAGTAAATGAAAGAGATACAAAATATATTAACAAAAGCCCTAAACTTTGAGTTTTTAACACTCCAAGAGGGCTTAACGCTTTACAATGAGGCTTCTACAAGTGAGCTTATTTTTGTAGCCAACGAATTGAGAAAGATTCAAACAAAAGACAAAAATGTAGTTACTTGGCAGATAGATAGAAATGTGAATATTACCAACGTATGCGTGTCGCAGTGCAAATTTTGTAATTTTTACCGAAAAGCCAACGACGAAGATATTTACATAACTACCCTAGACCAATACAAAGAGAAAATAGAAGGTTTGCTCAAATTTAATGGCGACCAATTGCTTTTGCAAGGTGGTTTGCACCCAAAGTTGAAAATAGATTTTTACGAAGATTTATTTTCTTCGCTCAAAAAACTATACCCCGAAGTAAAACTTCACTCGCTAGGACCTCCTGAAATTCATCACATTGCACGCATCTCAAAGCTTAGCGTAACGGAAACGCTGGAGCGATTAATTAGTGCCGGATTAGACAGCTTGCCGGGTGCTGGTGCCGAAATACTAGTGGACAGAGTGCGCAACATTGTATCGAAAGCAAAATGCACTACCGACCAATGGCTCAACGTAATGCGTGATGCTCACAAGCTTAAAATGTACACCTCAGCCACCATGATGCTTGGGCACGTAGAAACCCGCGCCGAACGCATCGAGCATCTGATTCAAATACGGCAAGTGCAATCGGAAAAGCCCACCGATGCTGTTGGTTTTCTGGCATTTATTCCGTGGCCCTTTCAAGGCAAGGGCACAAAGCTAATGGACGAAAACAAAGGCATTTTGCCTGTTTATGCTGGCGAATATATCCGAACTATTGCTATTAGCCGCATTATGCTGCCCAATGTAAAAAATATTCAAGCCTCGTGGCTTACCGTTGGTAAAGAAGTAGCGCAACTGTGTTTGCACGCAGGAGCCAATGATTTTGGGTCGATTATGATAGAAGAAAATGTAGTGTCGGCTGCCGGAGCAAATCACAGCTTCGATGCCAATTCTATCCAAAAAGCAATCAAAGAAGCTGGCTTTGAACCCCGTTTGCGCAACCAAAAATACGAATACAGAGATTGATGATTCTAATTAGTGTGCGTATAGTTAACTTTTCCAAAGTTAAAAACTTTGGAAAAGTTCATAATCAAATAGTTATATTTTTATAAAAACAAACTTTATAAACAGACTCTAACTTATAATCATTTTACCTCTTCATTTGCTTTTTGTTTTTGTACAGAAGGTACGATAAATAGGAATTTTGGAATAAAACATAACTCATTGGTGCTAAACTAACAAGGGGATTGATATAGGTTAAAGCAATCCAAACCGAAAACATTGTGTTTTTTTGCCCAAAAGCCAAACTTGTTTCAATAGCCTTATCGTTGCGCCCCAAAAAGCGACCTATCGAAAAGCTTGATAAACAAACAAGTGCCGAAAAAAACGAAATCATTAATATAACAGACAAAGACTCTTGAGTTTCAAATTGCAAAAAATGACTCGACTTAGCCGAAGCCAGAAAAATATTACTCATAAACAAAATAAAACCGGCATTTTTAAAACCATTCAAAAAGTTAAGCAACTTTGGCGCATAATTCTGAATAACCAACGCCAAACTAAATGGAGCAATAAAAATAATCAGCAACGATTGCAATAAAGTAATTGTACTTACATGGTTATCAATTCCATACACCAAAGGAATATAAAAAGGCAAAAGTGCCGCCACCACTGCATTGGTTACCAATGTAGAAAGTGCAACCCATGCAACATTCGTTTTCAATAAGTTAGCCATCACAGGAGCAGCAATGGCAGTAGGCGCAAGTGCAATGATAGATGCCGAAATTGCAACAGACTCATTAAAAGGCTTTAGTGCATAAAAAACCAAAGTTCCGAACACAAGAGTACCAATAGAAACTTTCAAATGCTCGGCACTCAAAAGCTTTGCTGAAATTTTTAAATTCAAAAAAGAAAAAAAAAGCATAGCCGCCAACAACCACTGAATCATAAAAGCCAACGACGAGGCTTGCTCAAAGATAGTACCTAAAACAATAGCAAGAATTAAAAATATTGAACGCATAATTGTATTTTGAAGGTTGAAAAGAACTTACAAAAGCTCACATTGCAAGTTCGCTGAAAATAATTTGCAAAACTAACTACAATATTTTATTATTTAAGCCTGCCAATGGTTAATGTTTCCAAAAATAAGCACCAGTGCTATTTATTTTTGAGTAAACCTTTTGCTATTTGCTTATTTTTAAGCACTTGGCAAAACGAAATATACAATTAATTTTGGTTCACTACTTAAATAAATGCTGTTGCACGAATCAGAATCTGTTGATAAAGTCGATTTTAATCATTTGGAATGGGCTTTAGCCCAAACCTTCTTTCTAGTTAGTTTAAGTTTGCGAACAGATTCAAATTATTCTTCAATCAATCAAAGATATACAAAAAACAGAAATACAAAAAGAGCAGACAAAAGCCGAAAATTCAAAATATTTCAAAAAAAAAAGCAAAAAAAATTTGTAAGTAATCAAAAAAGATTTACTTTTGCAACGCTAAAAAAAGGAGAAGTGGCAGAGCGGTCGAATGCGGCGGTCTTGAAAACCGTTGAAGGTAACACTTCCGGGGGTTCGAATCCCTCCTTCTCCGCCAAGTAAAAGGTTTTCTGATATTCAGAAAGCCTTTTTTTATTACTTTCCGGCATTTTATAAATTACTTTTTTGGGGTTCTTTGCGCGTTAAAATTTTACCACAAAAAAATCTACATTTTAAAAGCCTCACAAAGTAAGCGCGCATGCTTTTATATTTTGAGCAAACCCGTTGGCTACTTGCTTATTTTTAAGTATTTGGCAAACAAAATATACTATTAATTTTGGTTCACTACTTAAAATTAAAAATCAATCATTCTTCAATAAAATGAAACATCTTTTTTTTGATTGGGACGGAACGCTTTGGGATTTCAACACCAATGCGGGATTAGCGCTACATGATGTATTTCATCGATACGATTTACTCTCTAAATTTGAAAATTTCGAGCAGTTCAAAACCAAATTTCATTACTACAATAGCACGCTTTGGAAGCTTTACAGCGAAGCCAAAATAACAAAGCAAGAGGTTGGCGTAAAGCGGTTTGCGTTAGCTTTTGCCGATGTAAAATTGTACGACGATGAATTTTCGCAACTAATTAGCAGCCAGTATTTACAATCGATGACATTACAAACTCAGCTTTTGCCTCATGCCAAAGAAATGGTGGAGTATTTGTGCAAAAAGTACAACCTGCACATCATAACCAACGGTTTTAGCGAAGTTCAATTCCCCAAAATAGAAAAATCGGGCTTAAAGCATTGTTTTTCAGAGATAATAACTTCAGAAGAGGCGGGCGCATTGAAACCCAATGCCAAAATATTTGAACTTGCACTGTCCAAAACAGGAGCAAATTTAGCCAATTCTATCATCATAGGCGATGATTTAGATGCTGATATTAAAGGAGCTATCAATTTTGGAATGAAAAATGTGTTTGTGAATATGAACAATTTGACGCATAATTACAAAACAGACTTTGAAATTTCTAGCCTTTTGGAGCTCAAACAGTTGTTTTAATATTAAAAGTAGTTCTTTTTTCAAATAAATAAACAAAATTAGCAAGTAATAGAACAAATTTAATACCTTTGAAGTTGTTTTAAATATCTAATAATTAGATTTTTACTGTTTTTGATACTAGAGAATAAAATACAACCAAAGGCATATTTCGTGAAATAATTTTGAAGTTTACAATTGAACTTTTACTTTTGCGAAAAAAATAAGAGAATAAACAGGATATTGTTTTATAAAAAGAAACATAAACAATTATAAAACATTATTCATAATCAAATACTATACAATGGCAACAACAGCAGATTTTAAAAATGGTTTGTGCATGGAAATCAACGGCGAACTATTTACAATTGTACAATTTCAGCACGTAAAACCCGGAAAAGGTCCCGCTTTTGTGCGTACAAAAATAAGAAACTTAAAAACAGCAAAGGTTATCGACAAAACCTTTACCGCTGGTGTAAAAATTGACTTGGCTCGCATCGAAAGAAGACCACATCAATTCTTGTACAAAGAAGAAGCCGGATATGTTTTTATGCACAGCGAAACTTACGAACAAATGACTATTAATGAGGAAATTATAGAGTCTGCTGACTTGCTTAAAGAAGGACAAAATGTAGAAATTGTTGTTCATGCCGACACTGAAACCCCACTTACTTGCGAGTTGCCTCCTTTCATCGAAATGGAAGTTACTTACACCGAGCCAGGGCTTAGAGGTGATACTTCGTCGAGCTCTTCATTGAAGCAAGCCACGGTTGAAACTGGCGCAACTATTAACGTTCCGCTATTTATCAACACTGGCGACATGATTAAAATTGACACACGCGACCGCTCGTATTCAGAAAGAGTAAAAGGTTAGTAGTCAATTTGCTAATACCTGTCTGATTTCATTTTATGAAATGCAACAATCACGAACATCATATTGTTCGCTAGATGAAACCAGACACTTATCATAATTGGCTAAAAAAAAACGCAATGAAACATTTCATTGCGTTTTTTTTGTTTTTTGAATATCGAAAGTTGGCTAGAATGATTTGAATCCAATAATACTTCTAACGTCTTTGAGTGTTTTAGAGGCACTTGCACGTGCTTTTTCGGCACCCATCGCTACCACTTTTCGCAAATATTCTTCGTTCGATGCAATGTCGTTGATGCGCTCGCGTATTGGATTTGTGAAATTCAAAATGTCTTCAGCCAATTGCTTTTTCAAATCGCCGTAACGAATTTCGCACGAATTGTATTTTTCTACAAAAAATTGCAACGTATCGGGCGCAGAAACCACTTTCATTATATCAAACAGATTTTGAATGGGTTCGCTAATTGGGCTATTCATTTGAGTAGGTCCGGCATCGGTTACAGCACGCATTACTTTTTGCCTCAAAACTTTTGGTTCGTCGATTAAATAAATGCCATTTCCTTCCGATTTACCCATTTTTCCGCTTCCGTCAAGTCCGGGTATTTTAACTAGCTCGGCACCAAAGTTATAGGCTTGTGGTATTTTGAAATATTCGTGGTTGTACATTTGATTAAAACGGCGGGCAAATTTTCTAGCCATTTCCAGATTTTGCTCTTGGTCTTTTCCAACTGGCACTTTGTCAGCATTATGAATAAGAATATCAGCAGCCATCAAAACTGGGTAAGTAAGTAATCCGGCATTCACATTGTCGGGCTGGCTTCTTACTTTGTCTTTGAACGATGTAGTGCGCTCTAACTCACCAATGTAGGCGTTCATATTCAAAAGCAAATAAAGCTCTGGAATTTCGGGCACATCGCTTTGCACATATATAGTAGCCACTTCGGGGTCTAAACCAACAGCTAAATATTCCGATAAAACATTTTTCACATTGTTGTGCAAATTTTCGGGAGTTGGGTGAGTTGTAAGCGAATGATAATCGGCTATAAAAAAATAGCAATTATTTTCGTTTTGCATACGCAAAAAGTTTTTTACAGCTCCAAAATAATTCCCAAGATGCAGATTTCCAGTTGGTCTAATACCACTTAAAACGGTTTCCATTCGTATATTTTAATAATTAATAGCATTTTTCGAAAAAATTGAACCACAAAAATAAAAAAAAATATGATATTTGAATAATTTTTTTCAAGTGTCTTTTTAAAATTTCGCACTATTAGAATGTTCATTTTATTCAATCAATTGTAAAACAAATGTTTAAAATAGTAAAAGTAACAAACAATAATAAAATTACAAACATTGATTTTGGTGGGAAAGCGTTGGGTTTAAGTTTTTTGCAACAACATAACTTTAATGTGCCAACCTTTTATTTATTAAGTTTTCAGGTGTTAAAGCAAATAGAAAATAAGCAACTCGAAACGAGTAAGCTAGTTGAAAGTTGGATACGCGAATTTAGCATAAAACCCAATAGTCTTTGGGCGGTACGGTCGAGTGCAAATGTAGAAGATAGTAAATCAGAGTCTTATGCGGGCTTGTTTGAAACAAAAACAAATGTACAAATTTCAGATTTGCCCAAAGCGATTGAGTCTGTTTTGTTGGCTTACACTTCGGTAAATGAAAAAAACTACCTAGGAAAAACCGAAACACTTACGTTTGGAATTGTAATTCAAGAAATGATAATGCCCGATTTTGCAGGCATTGCTTTTTCGCACAATCCAATGAATGTTGCTAAAAATGAAATCATTATCAATTTAATTGCAGGGCTTGGCGAAAATTTAGTTTCGGGAAAGGAAGAAGCCTTTGTAGTAAAAATAGCAAATGACAAAATTACTTACTCGTATGATAATGAAATATATTATGGCGAAATTTTCAAAAATAATCAGCTAGAAAAAATTTCGATAACAAAAGATTCATTCAAAGTACAAATCGAACCTTTTGTAAAAGAACTTAGCAAAAAAATCACAAAGCTTTCTTCGCTAAAAAAAATGCCGGTAGATGTTGAATTTGCAATAGCTAATGGCTTGATTTATTGGCTTCAAGTTCGCCCTATTACGACTGGAAAG
>JAIFNL010000280.1 GCA_020047755.1 Bacteroidota bacterium | reverse complement strand
TTTTTAGCTTTAGCCCATGAACCATCAGGAAGTCTTTTTGAAACATACAAATCTAGACCACCATAGCCTATTTTTTGTTTAAATAGTTTTCCTTCTTCTTTTTGCTTTTCTCTATCGCTAACGAAATACAAATACTGTCCGTCTGCAGAAATAGAGGCATGAGTTTCTTTGTATTTTGTATTGATGTTGTCATTTAATTTTTCTGGTTTTGACCAAGTTTGTCCATTTTCAGATTCCGAATAATAAATATCACCTTTACCTGTGGCATCTTTATAAATGTACAATTGTTTCCCATCTACCGATAAAGAAATACTAGCATCATTGCCTTTGCTGTTTATATTATCGCTAATTAACTTCGGAGCTGTCCATTCTCCATCTATTTTTTGCGAAATGTAAATATCCTCAGCCCATTGACCTTCTGCTAATTGCTTTCCTTTATTACCTTCGCGTAAGCTGGTAAATATAAGTGTTTCTTCATTAGCTGAAAGCACAGGACTATGGTCACTATAGTCCGAACTTAAATTAGTCAATGGAATAACTTCCATCTCAACACGATTTTTAGTAAGCTCGATACCATTTTTACAGTAAACAATTTCTCGTTTTACTGCCTTTTCAAAATCCTCACTTTTGGGCGGAAGCTTTACTAATAATTTGTTATACACATCAAGAGCCTCTTGAAACTTATAGTTTGCGTGGTACGCTTTCCCTAGAAAGTACATCGCCTCCAAAGGCACTTCGCTTAGCTCTTTAGTTTTCCCTATTACTTTAATATAGGTCTCACTTTCAGCACCTTCAGGGATGTCTTGTACAGCTTTCTTTAGATACTTGGCTGCTCTATCTTTTTTATCAGTTATATTTAGATAGCAGTAACCTAAATAAAAATTTAATATTGCACTGTTCGGATCTTCTCTTAATAAGCTCTCGTACATTACAACAGCCTCTTCAAAATTGCCCGCATCAATATAGCTTTCTGCTTTCGCAAAGCGTTTTTCGGCAGATATTGTAGTATCTTTGGGCACTGAATTCGCAATACTATAACTCCCGGTTAAAAACATTAAAATAACTAGGATATAAAAATTTTTCATAACAATAAAGATTATAAAGTTTTATTAAATTTTTTCGTATTTATAGTTTTTGTTTTTTTCTTTTTTTGATTATACAAATATAAAAAAATATTTTTATTTGTTTCGCAATTTACAAAAAAAATATGAAATTAAATACTATTATTCAAAATAAAAATGGATAATTTCGTATTTATAGTTAAAGTTTATACTTTAATCATTTGATATAAAGTAATTTGATTATAATTTTAATTGTTAATAAATTTTCTATTTATTTTTTTAAAATTAATCAATTCAATAAAATTTTAATTAACTATCAAAATTTTCTTCTGCATAATTTTTCACAAAAATAAATAAATTTGTAGATAATACATAATTTTTTTTCTTTTTATTCATTTTTAGATGAAAAAACTTTTTTTTCTAGCGAATCGTATATTTTAAATTCAATAGATTCTGTTGATAATGAATGAATAATATATAAAAGTAGTTTCTTTTGTATCGAAAATGAAATTATGATTTTCTCTATCTTATTTTTTTTAATTTGCTTTTTTGCTTCTTCAAATTCATCTAAATCTTTAATTTTGTCTAATTCCAGATGTTGATAATTTTGTTTTTCGAAATCGCTAATAATAACTTTTTTCATTTCCGATAATTCTTTCTTCTCTGAAATTATTAGCAAATTCTGATTCTTTTTTTCTCTCTTTTGGAGTTTAAATGCCTTTTTTGATTTCAAATACAAAAGTGAAAAAAGAATGCGTAAATTTATTGCAATTTTTATAAATACAAAGAAAAATTTTGTCTTTTTTTTGTTAAAATATTTTATTGCAAAGATTTTCATTGCATTATAAAAGGTATAAATATATTTCTCCTCCCCTTTTTTTGTACTTTCGCCTTTAAAATGTAGTATTTGTGTCTTAGGAAAGTAATAATTTTTATAACCACCTTGTAAAATTCGATACGATAAATCAATATCTTCACCATACATGAAATAGTTTTCGTCAAAAAGACCTACTCGTTGCAGTGCTTGCTTGCGGATAAACATAAAAGCTCCTGAAAGTATTTCTATTTCATTTGTCTCATTTTCAGGTAAATAGCTTAAATTATAACGTCCAAATCGTTTGGATTTTGGGAAAAATTTCGAAAATCCAAACATCTTATAAAAGGAAACCGCTGGAGTAGGAAATGCTCTTTTGGATTCTGGTTGAAACCTTCCATCAATACCTATCATCTTTACGCCAAGTGCCCCACAATTAGTGTTTTGACTCATAAATTCGAGGCAATCTGCAAGTGTATTTTCTTCCATTATTGTATCTGGATTTAGCAGCAAAACATATTCGCCTTTTGCTTGTCTAATTGCTTGATTATTAGCTTTTGAAAAACCTAAATTTTCTTTGTTTTCTATTAATTTTACCCAATGATATTTTTCTTTTATAAAGCTGACCGATTCGTCAGTTGAATTATTATCAATTATAATTACCTCTAAATCAATATTTTGTTGAGCATCTTTTACCGAACTCAGACACAAATTGATAAAATTCCGAACATTGTAACTTACTATTATTATTGAGAGTTGCATTTTTTATTTTAAGGGTTTAATGGAATTCAATTCTGTTTAAAATTGAGCGTCCTAGCGTTATTTCATCGGTATATTCTAGCTCATCGCCAAAGGAAATACCACGAGCTAAAGTGGTTAGTTTTACATTCAAACCACTTAACTTTTTGTGAATAAAGTAGTTAGTTGTGTCGCCTTCCATAGTTGTACTTAGAGCCAAAATTATTTCGTCAATATTTTCATTTTCAACTCTTTGATGCAAATTATCAATCGTTAAATCACTTGGACCAATTCCGTCGATTGGCGAGATTATTCCACCCAAAACGTGATACAAACCGTTGTATTGCTGTGTGTTTTCGATGGCTAAAACCTCTCGAATACTTTCCACTACGCAAATGGTATTGCGCGTGCGTTTGGGATTTGCACAAATTTCGCACACGTCCGTATCTGAAATTGAATGACAAATTTTGCAATTTTTAATATTTTCTGCCAACTCGTTTAGCGAATGGCTAAATTGCAAAATTTCTTTTTTTTCGTGTTTTAATAAATGCAAAACTAAGCGAAGCGCTGTTTTTTTACCTATTCCGGGCAAATTTGCAAATTCATTTACGGTATTTGATAAATATTTTGAGGGCAATTCTGTCATTTAATTATGCTTTTTAGAAAGTAATCAGTTACTTTTTTTTAAACTATTATTCGTCAAAATCGAATAAATCATCACTTGTTTTTTGCACTTTTTTCTCAATTTTAGTCTTTTTAGCTATTTTTTCGAGTTTTATTTCATCTACTAGAGACATTACTTTGCTCAGTTCTTTTTGCTTGTTGCTTTCTTCTGCTTTTTCTTCTAAAATTTCCCACTCTTCGCTTTCCGACGATTGAATTAATTTTTCTATCAATTGCTCTTTTATTTCTGGACGAGCCTCTTTTTCAATCTCTTCAAGTTGTTTTTGAATATTTTTAAGCATTTCATTTACTTCTTGAATTACTGTTTGGGCTTTTTCCTCTTTATTTTGCCGAATTTCCGATTTTTCTTGTTCAAATTGTGTTTTACTTATTTGTTCTGCTTTTTCATCGAGCGCCATAAATTCAGCACGTTTATTTTCTATTTTTTTGTTAAAATCTAGCGTAAATAGACTATATTGCCCACTTAAAACCCAAGTTCGGGCAAAAATTCGAGCAAAAATAAACATTTGACCAATTAGAAAAATTAAAATCAAACTAAGGTAATTATTTGCTTCTAATTTTATGCTAACCAATAAATTAGCTGAAATTAAAACAAATGGCGAAGCCATTAAAAAAATGAAAAGCAAATACACTTTTCCGAAGTTTTTGAACACATATTTTGTACTGCGCCAAATTGCGCTTAGCACTTTATCTGTTTCTGTAAAATAAATTCCAAATTTTGCATAATCCGAAATAATATATACAAAACTATTTAATAATAAATAAATTATAAATAATAAAATGCTAAATAAAATAAAGGCATTTTCCGTAGATTCTTTTTCTATTAAATTAGAAAATATAGCTGAAATAGATACCAAGAGCAATACTAGAAGTAATGCATTGATTATTAAGATATAAATAGCCTGTCGTAAATATCGGAAAAAAAACTTGCTCGAATTTGTCCAAAATTGCGACGATTCAAATTTTCCTTTGTAGAAACTGTCAATAATTCCGCCCGTCAAAAAAATAGTTATAAGCAGGTAAATTGCTGAAAATAAGACGAATTGAGACTTTAACATAGAAATTAAAGCCTTATAATTTTGTAAAAACTCAGCGAAAATTGTAAAATTAAATTGCTTGAATAACTTATTGAATAACAAGCTATCCGATGAAATTGATGTTGCAAAACTGACACCTATAATAAGTGCAAGCAAAAAATTAGCAGCGTAAAGCAAATAGGCATTTTGTATTGTTTTAATTGCTAATTTCCAACCTTTTATATATGATTCTTTTACTTTCATTTTAGCTATATTTCTTATTTTTCAAAAACAATTTAAAACGTTTTGTGTGTTTTAAAATAGTTTTAAAATTTGTATTTTTAAATTTATTCTATAAAATATTAAAGTGAACTACTTAAAAAACAAATAGTTGCATGATATTTTGAAGCCAAAACATCAATTTTTCAGCATATTTCCAAAAAACACCATTTTCTGGTTCTAAGGTTTTGCTGTTGTTTGAAAAATTAATATCTAATTTTAGCTTATTCTCTGGGTCTATCTGTGCCCATTTTATGCTTTTTCCTTTGAACGTAAAAACCG
Source organism: Bacteroidota bacterium (assembly GCA_020047755.1). GTDB lineage: Bacteria > Bacteroidota > Bacteroidia > Bacteroidales > JAIFNL01 > JAIFNL01. The sequence continues at coordinate 31,543 of JAIFNL010000280.1, read as the reverse complement.
TTGTGCTTGCCTTTCCGTCCCATTTTTCGAGTATTTCGGTGCCATCGGTAAAATGGACAAGCAATTCATTGGGCAAATACATATCTCCTAAACGATGAACTCGTACTTTTGAAACTATTCCATCACTTTCAATATCCTCACCTTTAATTAGTTCTGTGTTCGAAATTGATTCAACAGCATAGTCGCAAACGGCTGTTCCGAATAAAGTTTGTTCAAAGAACCAATTCATATTTTCGCCATAAAGAGTACCATGTTTCTTTTTAATTATTTGGCTTACTATTTCTATAAAATCTTCTGTTTTGGGATGCTTAAATTTCCATTCGTCAAAGTAAGTTTGCATAATTCTATCCATAACTTCCTTTCCCACAATGCCTTCTAGCGTTTGTAGTAGGGCTGCAGCTTTGCTGTAAACCAAAGTTCCGTAACTTTGCGAAGGAAAATTCCAAGCATAATTATAGATAGGAGCTATACGTAAATTTTCTAGATTTAGGTAATCAAATCGTTGTGTTTCACCATCTCCAATAGTAAATCCAGCAAAGTTGATTAGCGAATTAGAATACCCGTAAACTTCGTCCATTATGCGAGTTTCGTAATACGAATTAATCCCTTCGTCAAGCCAAGCTTCTTCAAATTCATTTGTAGCAATAAGACCCATAAAATATTGATGTCCAAACTCATGAATAGTTGTGAGCTCTGGAATTTTAATTCCCTCGGGCAAATATTTTACCGTGCCTACTGTTATCAGCATCGGATATTCCATTCCGCCGGCACCTAACCCATAAAGTGGCGGATCTATCACTGTAATAGATGGATATGGATACTGTCCTACATTTTTTTCAAAATAATCAATTGCAAATTTTAGCGCATCTATATGTCGCTTTATTTGCTTTTTATGCTCCTTTTGGTATAGAAATGTGATAGATGTTTCGTTCCATTTTTCATTGTAAACCATGTAATTAGGTGAAGCTGTCCATGCAAAATCAACAACATCGTTGGCTTTGAAGTGTAGTGTTTTGCTCGAATTGTTATTCTTTTTTTCGTCCCAAAGAATTCCGCTTCCTCCAACTACATAATTCTCTGGAACAGTGATTTTTACATTATAAACTCCGAAGTCGGCATAAAACTCAGAATGTGCATGGAACTGATGACAATTCCAAGCCCATTTACTCGAATCTTGCTTATTTTCAGGTTCATAGACACCTATTTTTGGAAACCATTGTGCTACGAAAAAATAATCTTTTGCATAACCTGTTCTGAACATTAATTTTGGAAGTTTTGCAGTAAAATGAATCTCAAATTTTACCGTAGAATCTGGCAAAATTCCTGTTTTGCTTTTTATTTTTACAACTGTTTCGTCTTGATTGTTTTTATCATCGGGTGATATAAATTGCTGATTATTAGTTAAATTCTCACCATTCGACAGCTTAATTTCGGAAATTTCTATGTATCCAGCATCTTCTTTAGTTGCCTCATTTACAAGTTCTTGCATAAAACTAGAATGCTTAGATTTGAAAGCATTCAAATATAAATGAAAATGAAATTCGTGCAATGTGTCGCGCGAAGTATTTGTCCAGATAAGGATTTCTTTTCCTTTAAGTATTTTGTTTTCAGTGTTTAAGCTGACTTCGATATCATAATTAGCAATACGATTGCTTTGAATTTGTTTTGTTTGAGAAGAAACAAAATCACTTGTAAATAAGAGAATTAGTAAAAAAAATGTATTTATTTTCATTCGCTTTGAAGTATATAAAACTATAACAATAATTATGCTTAGCGGAACTTTTTTTGCGTTAGATTTTAATTTCTACAAGTCCTTTGTTATTGTATTTCCTGCAAATTTATAAAAAAATCATTTGTTATCTCTATTCGTAGAATTTTTTTTGTACTTTGAGTTAGCTTAAATCGGTTATCTATTTGTTTTCCAACCATCCAAACTATTTCGTTTTTTGATTTTAGAATTAATTGTTTTTCTTTTTCAAAAAGTGAAATTTTTTTATCAATCAAAAAATCAGATATTTTTTTTCGCTTTTCCATGCCTAGCGGATAAAAATAATCGCCTGTTTTCCAATTTGTTATTTGAAGAGGAAATTCTAGTTTATCGAAATCTAAAAGCGCAATTTCTTGCTTCTTTTCCATTACAAAATCTTGTTTTTTTTCAAATTCGGAGAAAGTAAAATTTATTTCGTCTATTTTTAATTGCAAGCAATTTTTATCAATAAAAATATCTGTTTTTTGCGCATTTTCTTTCCTTTTGACTATAAATTCATTTCTATTTTTTAAAAGAATAAAATTTTCTGACAAAAATTCGCAGCCTGTTTGATTCGTAACTGATTCATAAATTTGTTCTAAATTATCGCTTTCAAATCCAAATTCTCTGATAAATTCAAACAAAAATGTTTTTGGAGCAGCTGTTTTGAGCAATTTGTCAATGTTTATTTTGTAAAGGTGATTTTCAAATATTACAATTTCTTTCCGTTTTTCTTCTATTTGTTGGTTGTAAATTTTTTCAACTTCCAATAAATTTTCAATACTTTTTAGCACATTTTGGCTATAAGCCGAGTTTATTTTTTCTAAACTGGGAATAATTTCATGCCGTATCTTGTTGCGCGCATATTTTACTGACGAGTTGCTGCTATCTTCGCGAAAATTTAACTTGTTTTCTTTTTGGTAACCAATTATTTCGTCTCTTGTTGCAAACAACAAAGGACGAATTAAATTGCCTATTTTGGCTTTAATTCCACTCAGTCCTTTTATTCCGGTCCCTCTACTCAAATTGATGTGAAACGTTTCTACTACATCGTTGGCATGATGTGCTAATGCAATGTATTTGAAGTCATTAGCTTGGTATATTTCTTGAAACCAATTATAGCGCAATTCGCGAGCAGCCATTTGTATCGAAATTTTTTTTTCGTTGGCGTAAGTTTTTGTTTGGAATGAAATTTTAAATAATTCAATTTTTTTTTCTTCGCAATAGCTGCTTACAAAGGCTTCATCGCCATCTGATTCTTGCCCGCGAAGGTTGAAATTGCAATGCGCAACAGCAAAATTGCAATTCATTTTTTGTAACAAATCAAGCAAGACCATCGAATCTATTCCACCGCTTACTGCAAGCAATATTTTGTCGGACGAGTCAAATAAATTGTGGTTGTGTATATATTTTTTTACTTTTTTTAACATGTGCTATTTCTTTTTTTTTGCAGCTTAGGGCTTCATTTTTCAGCAAATTTTGTTGATTTTGTACAAAAACGAAAGTGTGCTAAAGTAGCGTAAAATTTTTAATTTTTTAAAAAAAGTTAAACATTTCTTAATATTTAATTGCTTTTTTGCTTTGCCCGATTAAAAATTCTATATTTGCATTAAAATTTATATGCAAGCATATAAAAATAAGATAAAAACAAAGTTAATTTATATTTTAAGATAAAAATTACTAACTTTAAGTGCATTTATAAAGATGGAATCAGTTGATATTCGTGAAATTAATGAAAAAATACAAAAGGAAAGCGCTTTTGTAGATATGGTGAACATGGAAATGAATAAAGTGATTGTGGGACAAAAGCACCTGACAGAGAGCCTTTTAATAGGCTTGCTTACTGGAGGGCACATTTTATTGGAAGGTGTTCCCGGATTAGCTAAAACGTTGGCTATCAACACACTTGCGCAAGCCATTAGCGTTGATTTTAGTCGTATTCAATTTACACCAGACCTTTTGCCTGCTGACCTTTTAGGAACGATGATTTATTCGCAAAAAAAGGAAGAATTTGTTGTAAAAAAAGGACCTATTTTTACCAATTTTGTTCTTGCCGATGAAATAAATCGTGCTCCTGCTAAAGTACAATCCGCACTTTTAGAGGCAATGCAAGAAAAACAAGTTACTATTGGAGAGGTAACTTACAAACTCGAAGAGCCGTTTTTGGTTATGGCTACTCAAAACCCAATAGAGCAAGAAGGAACATATCCTTTGCCAGAAGCTCAAGTGGACAGATTTATGTTGAAAGTGATAATTACTTATCCTAAAAAAGAAGAGGAAAGAGAAATTATTAAGGCAAATTTAATGAAAAGTTTTCCAAAAGCAAATTCTGTAATTAAACCCGAAGATATTTTACGTGCTCGCGATGCAGTGAAAGAAGTATATATGGACGAAAAAATTCAGAAGTATATTGTTGATATTGTGTTTGCTACAAGAAATCCTGAAGAATATGGCTTGGCTAAATTCAAAGAACTTATCAATTTTGGAGGGTCGCCACGTGCAAGCATCAATTTGGCTAAAGCTGCTAAGGCTTACGCATTTATAAAGCGCAGAGGCTATGTATTGCCCGAAGATATTCGTGCAATAGCGCACGATGTATTGCGACACAGAATTGGATTAACTTATGAGGCTGAAGCTGAGAATATTACAAGCGAAGAAATCATTAGCGAAATTTTAAATGCAGTAGAAGTTCCTTAGACCATTTGGAGTGGTGTAAAAACTGAACTAATATATTGATTTAGAGTAAATTGAAGATTATTTATTTTCAATTTTTAATGATTCTTAAATTGATTTTAAAATGGCAGAAAATGCAAGCGAACTATTAAAAAAAGTACGCAAAATTGAAATAAAAACCAAAGGTTTATCGCGTGAAGTGTTTGCTGGCGAGTATCATACAGCATTCAAAGGGCGTGGTATGACTTTCAGCGAAGTGCGTGAATACCAATATGGCGACGATATTCGCAATATTGATTGGAACGTAACTGCACGCTACAAAAATCCTTTTGTGAAAGTTTTTGAAGAAGAACGCGAAATGACTGTTGTTCTGCTAATCGATGTTAGCGGCTCTGAAGATTTTGGTAGTAAGTTGATGTTTAAACGGGAGGTAGTAACTGAAATTGCTGCGACTCTATCATTTTCGGCTATCCAAAACAACGACAAAGTGGGCGTTATCTTTTTTTCCGATAAGATTGAAAAATTTATTCCGCCAAAAAAAGGAAAATCGCATATTCTTCACATTATTAGGGAATTAATTGATTTTACTCCCCAAAATAAGGGCACAAATATAGCTGAAGGTTTAAAATATTTTACCAATGTAATTAAGAAGCGTTGTACAGCTTTTTTGATTTCGGATTTTGAAGATGCTAATTACGAAAAAGCTTTGCAAATAGCAAGTTATAAACACGATTTGATTGCATTGAAAATTACCGACTTGCGCGAAATTGAACTTCCCGATATTGGTTTAGTGAAAATGAAACACTCTGAAAGTGGTGAATATCAATGGATTGATACGTCAAATGCTAAAGTTCGGAAGGAATTTAAAAAATATTATTTGAAGAAAAATGACGAACTGAAGACTATTTTGAAAAAGCGAGGTGTCAGTTTTGCCGAGTTATTTACTCACGAAGATTATGTTAAACCCTTGATGCAAATGTTTAAAAGTAGATAAAAAGATATGGTAAAAAAGATAATATTTTTAGGGATTTTTTATTTTGCTTTTTTTTCTGCAATTGCCCAAAAAATAGAAGTAAAAGCATTGCTTGACAGCAGCCAAATTGTAATAGGAAAGCAGGCGAAAATTAAGCTTCAGGCTAGTGTTTATGCGGTTCAGGCTATTAAATTTCCTCTTTTACAAGACTCTATTATAAAGGGTGTTGAAATTGTAGAAATTGGTGAAATTGATACAGTTTTTTCAAAAGCAAATTCTACTTATTTACTTTCGCAGGAAATTACAATAACTTCTTTTGATTCAGGTAGTTATTCTTTACCGCCTTTTGTTTTTCTTGCAAATAACAGAGATAGTTTGCGTACCAATGAGTTGCTTTTGACAGTAAAAACTATTGCGATAGATACCACCGAAAAATCGGTGAAAGATATTCACAGTGTTTACGATACGCCTTTGACTTTCAAAGAGTTCATTCACGAATATAAATATTGGTTGCTTGCTGGTATTTTATTACTAGCTGCTATTATTTTGCTTGTTTTGTATTATAAACGATGGCGTAAAAAGCCTTTAGAACAGGAAGTTGAAAAGCCAAAGAAAATTACTCTTCCGCATTTTATTGCAATTGAAAAACTAGAAAAGCTGAAGGCTGAAAAACTTTGGCAGTCGGGAAAAGTTAAGCAATATTATACTGAATTGACAGATATTTTGCGTGAATATATCGAAAATAGATATAAAATTAGCACTGCTGAGCAAACAAGCACAGAAACGATAGAGGCTTGTGAGAAAAATATTGGAATTCAGAGTGATAGAGTTAGTGAGTTGAAGCTTATTTTTTCTTTTGCCGATTTGGCTAAGTTTGCAAAATCGGAACCTTTGGCAGATGAAAATGATTTGGCATTTTCTAAGACACTTAATTTTGTTCAACAGACAAAAGAAGTGCAAATGGTTTCGGAAAATGTAAAAACTATAAATGCTTAAATTTGAAATATTTAGCATATTGTTAATGAATCAAATTTGATTTCAAAAAAAGAAGTTAAACTATGGAATTTTGGAATAGAATTACTTTTGCAAATCCCGAATTATTTTATATTTTATTGGTTTTGATACCAATGGCGGTTTATTATTTTTTCAAGCACTCGAGCTTGAAAGCCTCTGTTCGATTTTCGACATTAAAGCCGTTTGAGGGATTGACGAAAAGTTATAAGTTTTATTTGCGTTATGTGCTTGTTCTTTTGAGGCTTATGGCAATTATTGCGCTTGTTTTTGCTATTGCTCGCCCTCAATCGTTTGATAATTGGCAAAATGAAACTACGCAAGGTATTGATATAGTGCTTGCTTTGGATATTTCGAGCAGTATGCTTGCCGAAGATTTACGCCCTAACCGTTTAGAAGCGGCAAAAGAGGTTGCCATTAAATTTATTTCGGGAAGACCCCTCGATAGAATGGGATTGGTGGTTTTTAGTGGCGAAAGTTTTACACAAAGCCCTTTAACTACTGACCATGCGATACTTATCAATCTTTTTAAGAACATCGAAAGTGGAATGATTGAAGATGGAACTGCGATAGGAATGGGCTTGGCAAATGCCGTTAATCGCTTGAAAGACAGCGAGGCAATTAGCAAAGTTGTTATTTTACTTACCGATGGCGAGAATAATAGAGGAGACATTGCGCCACTTTCGGCGGCTGATATTGCAAAGACCTTTGGAATAAGGGTTTATACAATTGGAGTAGGAACAATTGGCACAGCGCCTTATCCGTTTCAAACGCCTTTTGGTATTCAGTACCAGCAAGTTGAAGTGAAAATTGATGAGAAATCGTTGAAAGAAATTTCGCAAATAACTGATGGAAAGTACTTTAGAGCAACAACTACTAAAGGTCTTGCCGATATTTACCAAGAGATAGATAAGCTTGAAAAATCGAAAATAGACGTAAAAGAATTTAGTAGCATAAAAGAAGAATTTCTAATTTTTGCGTTGCTTGCTTTTTTGTTTGTAGGTATCGAAATGGTAATGCGAAATACTATTTTGAGAAGTATTCCGTAATTTTTTAGGATTTGATTTTTCAAAAAAAATAAAACAAGTAAAATGAATATTTTTAGATTTCAAAATCCCGAAATGCTTTATTTTTGGGTATTAATTCCGGTTTTAGTTTTATTGTTTTGGTATGCTGAAAAAAGAAAAAAGCAGGCATTACAAAAATTTGGTGATTGGAATGTAATTATTCGACTTATGCCCAATTTGTCTAAAACACGGCCTATTTTTAAATTTGCTTTTATCATGTTGGCTCTTTTTTTCCTTATTTTGGCTTTGTCGCAGCCTCAATTTGGCTCAAAACTTAGAGAGGTTAAAAGACAAGGAGTTGAAATAATGATTGCCCTCGACGTTTCAAATAGCATGCTTTCGGAAGACATTACGCCTAATCGGCTATCTGCCTCAAAAAGAGCTATTTCAAAACTTGTGGACAAACTTAGGAACGATAAAATTGGTTTAATCGTTTTTGCTGGCGATGCTTATGTTCAGGTTCCTATTACAACCGATTACCGAGCTACAAAAATGTTTCTTAAAACCATAACTACCAATGTAGTACCAAAACAAGGAACCAATATCGCTTCTGCAATAGAGCTTGCTGCCAAGTCTTTTACAGCCGAGGAAGGCAAAACAAAAGCGATTATCATAATTACCGATGGTGAAGATCATGAGCAAAAAGCAATTGAAGCAGCTAAACTAGCTAAGGAACAAGCCATTAGAGTTTACACAATAGGAATGGGAGGCACAAAACCTATGCCTATTCCTATGGAAGAAGGCTCGAATGAGTTTAAAAAAGATATGAATGGAAGCATCGTTATGTCGAAGCTTAATGAGCAGATTTTGAAGCAAATAGCATTAGAAAGTGATGGCGTTTATGTGCGAGCAAATAATTCCAATGCAGGACTTGACCTTATTTTTGACGAAATTGATGCTTTGGATAAAATGGAGTTGGAATCAAGTATTTTCGATGATTATGAGGATAGATTTCAATATTTATTGGCAATTGTTTTGTTTATTTTAGTTTTTGATTTCTTTATTTTGGAAAGAAAAAATAAATTAACAAAAAATATCAATTTGTTTGATTAGATTTGCAAAATTCTTAAACTTAATAAATTCTATAAATTGGAGGTTAGTTTTTTTACTTGATAATTTTTATTATCATTTTAGTAAATTCTTTTAATTTCCAGGTATGAAAAATTTAACTAAATTTTAAAATGAATAGCACGAAATTTTACCTAAGCATTTTCTTTATTGTGGTACTTTCTAATTTGGGTTTTTCGCAATTGAGTAATGTTGAACTTGACGCTAAAGTAGCTCAAACACCAACTTTTGATGTGAAAGAGGTGTACGTTGGAAACAATTTGAAAAGTAGAAACGACAGTATTATAACTTTTGCCAAAAAGTATCTTGGTACACGTTATAGATACGGAGGCATGTCGCCAACTACAGGCTTTGATTGTTCTGGTTTTGTTAATTTTGTTTTTCTCAATTTTGGTGTAAAACTTCCACGTTCTTCGCGCGAGTTTGTTTCCATTGAAACAAAAGTGAAAAAAGAAGAATGTGAAGTAGGTGATATTCTGGTTTTTGCAGGCGGAAATCCTGCAAAACGACCCATAGGGCATGTGGCTATTGTTTCTTCTATTGCCAACAACGACATTGAGTTTATTCATGCTTCCACACGAAGTACTGATGGAGGAATAATTATTACAAAGCTCAGTGAAAGTGAGTATTACAAGAAACGGTTAGTTACAATTGTTAGAAAATAATTGATTTATTTTTTGCAATTACGTTTTATAATTTTCTATTATTATATGAATTGTTTAACTTAAATAATTCATTTTATACTATTTTTGTGTTTATTTTTTAGTGATTTTTTTTGTATTTTTGTTTTAAATAATTAATAATCAAATTTTTAAAATATATATTCTTCAAAATGAAAAACGTAGTATTGTTCGTATTATTCACTTTGTTTATTTCCAATTTATTCGCTCAAAGCGAACGCAAAGTAATTAGAGAAGGCAATGATTTTTACAACAAGAAAGAATTTGTGAAAGCCGAAACAAATTATATTAAAGCTTTAAATGCCAATGAAAATTCTTTTGAAGCAAAATATAATTTGGGAAATTCTCTTTACAAACAAAAAAAATATGCTCAGGCTGATTCTATTTTTACTCAAATAGCTTCTGAATTTGGAAAATATACAGAAAATGAGAAACTTTCTAAAACTGATTTGGCTAAAGTTTTTCATAATAAGGGCAATTCTTTACTCATGCAAAAGCAATATGCTGAGAGCATTAAGGCTTATAAAGAAGCTTTGCGTAGAAACCCGAACGACGAGAAAACTCGTTACAATTTGGCGTATGCTCAAAAAAAATTAGTTGAGCAACAACAGCAAAATCAGCAGAAAAAGAACGAAGATGGTGATGAAAATAACGAAAATAAGGACGATAAGGATAAGGACAAAGAGAAAAAAGACGATAAAAACAAGGATAATAAGGACAACAAAGATAAAAAAAACGAGGGAAATAATAAGGAAGATGACCAAGATGGTGATGGTATTCCGGATAAAACCGAAAAAGGAAACAATCCGAGCAAACCTCGTGATACTGATAAAGATGGAAAACCCGATTATCAAGATCAAGATGCTGATAACGATGATGTTCCAGATAATCAAGAGGCAGGTGAAAATCCTAAAAATCCCAAAGATACTGACAAAGATGGCGTTCCTGATTATAGAGATACCGATTCAGACAACGATGGTATTCCCGATAATAAAGAAAAACCAACTGTTCAACGTATTTCAAAAGAAGACGCTAAACGGATTTTAGAGGCTTTGGAAAATGATGAAAAAGATTTGCAGAAAAAATTAAAAGAACAAAATGCAAAAAAAGCGAAAGTTAAAAACGAAAAAGATTGGTAATTTTTAATTAACAGTCATTTTCTGTTTGCAATTATATCTGTTTTTTTATTTCTAGCTTTTAAAATTTTTACAATAAAAACAATATTGGTTTATAAAATAATTTATTTATGAAAAAAATTATTTCATTTATCTTGCTTTTTACGCTAAGCTTGTGGGCTTTTGCGCAAGATGTGAAATTCACTGCTAGGGCTAATGAAGTGGTAGAGTTGAATGAACAATTTCGACTTACTTTTACTGTAAATGCTCAGCCTTCGGGTTTTAAGGCTCCTGATTTGGGTGCTTTTAATTTTTCGGGTCCAAGTACTTCGCAATCAAGTAGTTTTCAGATGATAAATGGGAAAACTCAGCAGAGTTTTGAATTTTCGTATGTGTTTTTTATGATGCCAAAAAAAACCGGAAAATTTACTATTGGCGCAGCACAAGTTACCGTTGGAGGCAAATCATATCAGACAAGTCCTATTACTATTGAAGTAGTTAGTGGTTCGTCAGGAAATTCTACTTCTGGAAGTACTTCTAATACAGGGAATAATACAAATTCTAATACAACTTCGGGTACAGAAACTGGTGATGTGTTTGTGGTTTTGAATTTAAGCAAAAACTCTGTTTATCAAGGAGAACACTTAGTTGCATCGGCTCAAATTTATACGCGCGAAACACTTCGTGGGTTTAATGATATAAAACTGCCTTCTTATCAAGGTTTTTGGTCGCAGGAAATTCCAACAGCTAATAATATTCAGTTGCAACGCACCAATTATAATGGAAAAGTATATGATATGGGTGTTTTGCACAAATCGCTTCTTTTTCCACAACAATCGGGAAGCATTTCGATTGACCCTATTCAGTTAGAGGCAATTGTGAGAAAAGTGGTTGATCGCCGTTCGTTTTGGGGACCTACTTATGATGATGTGATTGTTAAAATAAAAAGTGCCGTAAAAAAAGTAACTGTAAAGCCGCTTCCGGCAGGCAAGCCTGAAAGCTTCAATGGTGCAGTTGGAAGTTTTGAATTTTCGGCAAAATTTGACAAAACAGAGCTTAAAGCCAATGATGCTGCAAAACTTACAATTACAATTTCGGGTAATGGAAATTTGAAATTAATTGACCCTTTGAAAGTTAACTTTCCTCCAGATTTTGAACTTTATGACCCTCAAATTCAGAGTGATATTAAAAATACTGCCGATGGCGCAAAAGGCACTACTACCATTGAATATCTTGTTATTCCACGTACTGCTGGTAAATTTACTGTTCCAGCAATTGAATTTTCGTATTTTGACCCTCAAAAGGGAATTTATGTAACAAAAAATTCGGGCGATTTTAATTTTACTATTCAAAAATCTGACGATGATGGTTCTGGAACTCAAGAGGCAATTAGTTTTACCAAAAAAGATATTCAAATGATGGGTAATGATATTCGCCATATAAAAGAGAGTAGGTTTGATATAGCAAAAGCTGGAAGTGCTTTTTATGGAACACTCAAGTTTTATTTGTCGTATGTTATTTTACTTGGTTTATTTTTGGTGATTTTTGTGCTTCGTCGCAAGCAAATTCAGCGAAATTCAGATGTTGTGAGTTTGAAAAATCGGAGGGCGAATAAAGTGTCGCAAAAAAGACTAAAATTGGCAAATCAATTTTTGAAAGAAAATAAAAAAGAGGCATTTTATGATGAAATTTTATTGGCAATGTGGGGTTATGTGAGCAATAAGCTTAATATTCCGCAAGCTCAACTTTCGAGAGATAATATCTTGGAAACATTTAAAAATAAAAGTATAGAGGAAAGTTTATTGGTAAAATTTATTAAAGTTCTTGATGAGTGCGAATTTGCAAAATACTCACCTGCTGGACAAGCCGATATGCAGCAAGTTTATAAAGATGCAAGTGAGGTAATTTTGGCAATGGAGCAACGCATGTAGATATTATTTTTTTTGATTATAACGTAGGGAAATGGTTGATTTTGTAGCAATTGATGTAGAAACAGCGCAAGGCAAGCGGTGGAGTATTTGCCAAATAGGAATGGTAAAAGTGGAGAATGGTCTAATTACAGGAACTTACGATAAATTGGTGCAACCTCCTGGAAATGAGTATTTTTATAGGAATACTCAAATACATGGAATTGAGCCATTTGATACGGTAAAGTCGCCATTTTTTTATCAACTTTGGGGTGAAATAAGCGCATTTATTGGCGATAAATTGTTGGTAGCGCATAACGCGGCTTTTGACATGGATTGCTTGCGCAAAACGCTGGATTTCTACAATTTAGATATTCCTGATTTTAAATCGGAATGCACATACAAGCGTACAGGTTTAAAATTGAATTTGGCTTGTAAGCAATATGGTGTAAAGCTTGATAATCACCATAATGCGTTGGCTGATTCTATGGCTTGTGCTCAATTATTTTTAAAATTAAATCGCGAATAACTATAACAAAAATGTGATATTTGATTTTAATTTATTGATAAATAGATTTTTATAGACAGACAAACTAATAACAAAATATATAATTTAAAGAATACACATGAAAAAGATAGTTTTATTATTTTTCGTATTACTTTCGGTTTTTCAAATTAATGCCAGTGAAGCATTGCAAGATTCAATAAAGAAGGCAAATAAGCTTTATTTGGCTAAAAATTTTGAAGCTTCAGCCAAAACTTATAATTCGATTGTGAAGCTTGGTTATGAATCGCCAGAACTGTATTATAACTTGGGAAATGCTTATTATAAAGCAAATAAGATTGCTTTAGCGATAGTAAATTATGAGCGTGCTTTGAAATTGAAACCTAGTTTTGATGATGCGCGCTATAACTTAGATATGGCAAATAAGCTAATAATAGATAAAATAGAAATTGTGCCAGAATTTTTTCTAACTACTTGGTTCAAAGCTATTATTTTGATGTTTAGTTTCGACACTTGGGCATATTTGAGCGTATTTTTATTTTTGCTTTGCTTGCTTTTTTTGGGTATTTATTTCTTTTCTAAATTACTTTCTTTTCGTAAATTTTCATTTTTCTTTGCTTTTTTCTTGCTTTTGATGGCAATTTTATCTTTTGTTTTTGCACGCAAGCAACATTATTATCAGGTGGAAACAAAATACGCCATTATTTACGAAACTACTGTTACCCTCAAAAGCTCACCATCTGAAAGCGGGACAAATATTTTCCCTTTGCATGAAGGTACTAAAGTGCAAATGCTTGAAAATATTGGCGAATGGACTCAGGTAAAAGTTGCTGATGGAAAGCAAGCTTGGCTAAAAAAAGAAAGCATTTTGGAAATTTAATTTGGGAGTAATTGAATATTTTATTTTTTGTGCCTTAATTTGATTTAAAATTATTTTACATGTCGATAGCAGAAAATATTTTAGAATTTAAGGGTAAGTTACCCCAAAATGTGCTGTTAGTAGCTGTTTCAAAGACAAAGCCTAACGAAGATTTGTTAGAGGCTTATCGAGCTGGGCAGCGTGTTTTTGGAGAAAATAAAATACAAGAACTTATAAAAAAATATGATGAATTGCCGAAAGATATTAGCTGGCATTTTATTGGTCATTTGCAAACGAATAAAGTAAAGTACCTTGTGCCGTTTGTTGATTTGATTCATGCAGTTGATAGTTTGAAACTGTTGGAAACTATAAATAAAGAGGCAAAAAAAATAAATCGGAAAATTTCTTGCTTGCTTCAATTATATATAGCCGATGAAGATACCAAGTTTGGTCTTGATTTTGAGGAATTAAGAACTATTTTATCTTCCGAGTTTTATAAAGAATTGCAAACAGACCAAAATGCGGGAGTTCAAATTGCAGGTTTGATGGGAATGGCTACTTATACTTATGATAATGAACAAATTAATTCTGAATTTGCCTATCTTAAAAACTGCTTTGATAAATTAAAATCAGAGTTTTTTAACGACGATGATAATTTCAAAGAACTCTCGATGGGTATGTCTGGCGATTATGAAATTGCTATAAATCAAGGTAGTACAATGGTTAGAATTGGGAGCACTATTTTTGGAGAACGCAATTATAAAAAAATATGAGAAGAGATACTGAAGGAAATAATAGCGAAAAATATTTTTTTGTTTTAAAGCAATTTTTTTTCGATTACTTGAAAGCGTTAAATTTTCACTTTCCTTATATTCATTTTTTTGTTGCCGCTATTTTGATATTAAATTCTTGTGTATTAAATACTTCGACCAATAATTCCGCTAGATTTGACGATTCTCTTTCCGATGCTTTTTTAGATACAACTGATTATGCAAATTTGGCAATTTCGAAAGATTCTGTTGATATTGAACTTATTAGATTGATTCGCGAAAAAGATAAATTTTCGGAGAAAAAATTTACCGAAAATGTTAAAATTCTTATTGAAAAAGGTGCAAATCCAAATAAAAATATTGAAGAAACCTGGATTTCACGTAGATATGTAAGCTATATTCCTATAGTTAAGAACTTTATTAAGCGAAAATATAACTCTGGAGTTAGCTACACTACTGCTTTTCATGTGGCAGTGAAAGATGAAAATATAAAATTGGTACAGCTTTTTTTCGATTTAGGTTTTTCTTGCAACGTTCCTAGCAGAGATGAAATTTTCCCAATAGATTTAGCATTGAAAAACAATGATTTAGATATGATTGATTTGCTTTTAGAAAAGCAAGTTAATTTGAAAAATGCAAATTTGGCTTTTTCTGAAAATACCGATTTAATTATAAAATTAGTTAAATTAGGAGCTAATCCTAAACGAATTGATATAAATTATGCCCTTGAAAAACCAGAAGACTTAAAAAAACTTCTAACCCTAAAACCCGATTTATCAAGTGCTGAGTTAAAGTTCGACATTTTGTTTAAAAATGATGATGTCTTTAATTTATTGTTAGATAATGGTTTAGACCCAAATATCAAAGGAGCATTTCCTTTTACCTGCAATTTGCTATACGGTGCTATTGAGTACGGAACATTGGCACAAGTAAAAAAAGTAGTTCAAAAAGGAGGTAATTATAATACTGACTGCGCAATGCAATTTTACGCATCGCCGATAATTGCTTCAATAAGAGTGCAAGATACCACCAAAATAGCCTACTTTATAGAATTGGGCTTACGTGTGAATAGCAGCGATTGGAAAGGGGATACTCCTCTAAAAGAAGCTATTACAATGAATAATGATTTTATAATTACTTTTTTGATTCGCAAAGGGGCAAATGTAAATCAAGTTATTGACAGCGAAACTCCAATAATTTTTGCGGTAAAAACCGAAAAATACATAGCTGCTGAAGTTTTGATAGAAAACAAAGCTGATGTGAATAAAATTGACAACCAAAATAAAACTTGTTTGGTGTATGCCATTGAAGCTAATGATTTGGCTATGACTCGGTTACTTTTAGAAAATGGCGCAAATAGTCAGATAAAATATCAAGAAAAAACACTTGCTGATTATGCTCTACAATGTGGTGCTAGTTCTAAAATTATTCAGCTTTTGAGATAATAGAATATTGATAATTTTAATAAAATATACAGTTAATTATAATGTGGATAGTAGATATTTTTAAACAAACACTAATGATTACTGCCTTTGTATTGGTAGTAATGTTGATTATTGAATATATTAACACACAATCGCATGGATCGTGGAGCAAGCCTTTTCAAAAATCAAAATTTTTACAAATTTTATTTGCTACTTTTATGGGTATAACTCCTGGGTGTTTAGGTACTTACACAGTTGTTTCGCTTTATACTCACAATATTGTAAATTTTGGTGCTTTGATTGCCGCTTTGATTGCAACTACTGGCGACGAGGCTTTTCTCATGCTTACTTTATTTCCCGAAACTGCACTTTGGTTGAACTTAGGTTTGTTTGCAATTGCAATTGCTTCGGGGCTTGTTGTGAATTTATTTATTCGCAAAAATAACTTAGATGAAACGCAAGAGTCTCATTTTCAATTACATGATAAACATATAGAGTGTAAACCTTTTCAGCCCGATATTATTTTGAAGCAACTTAAAAACATTACTTTTTTGCGAGCGGTTTTGATGTTTGTTTTGGGGCTTTTTATTTTTAGCCTTTTAGTTACCGATGAGCATGGAGGAACACACAAACATTCTGATAATGAAAATGCTACCGATGTTGAACAGCATTCAGACGCGCATAGCGAGCACGAAGGGCATGAGCATGAAGTTATTGATATTCATAAAGAAAAAGCAACAGTTTTGTTTGATGATAACCATGAACACCCAAAATGGATTACTTTTTCGTTTGGATTATTGGCTATTTTTGCTTTTTTTATTGTTTCAACTGTTCCTGAACACTTTTTGGAACATCATATTTGGAAACATGTAATTAAAGTTCATTTTCTTAAAATATTTTTATGGACTTTGGGGGCACTTTTATTTGTACATTATGTAGAGGAATTTATCGATGTAAGTAGTTGGGTACAAGATAATTTGTTTGTTATTCTCGTAGCTGCTGTTCTCATTGGATTTATTCCCGAATCGGGACCTCACATGATTTTTGTAAGCATGTTTGCTGCCGGAACTATTCCTTTGAGCATTCTTTTGGCAAGCTCTATTTCGCAAGATGGGCATGGCGCTTTGCCTCTTTTGGCTGAATCGAAGAAGAGTTTTCTTGTAGCTAAATTGATAAAAGGAATTCTTGCTTTAGCGATAGGATATATAGGTATTACTTTTTTTTAGAAAAATAGTATAATTTTAATGCAAAAAAAATACTATTTAAAATTTTGAAAATTTAAAAGGTTGTATAAAAAATAGTTTTATACAACCTTTCATTTTTAATAAAATTAGAAGCACTAAATTTACGTGCAGTTTACTTAATTTTTTTTTATTCAACCTTTGTTATTTTTAGCATATTTGTTGTTCTTGTTATGCTCAAAGGAGTGCTACTTACATGAATAACCATGTCGCCTTCTTTCACTAAGCCTTTCTCTTTTAGTATTTCAATCGAATTTGCAATTGCAGCATCTATGTGGTTGAAATTATTAAAATAAAAAGCTCTAACGCCCCAAAGTAATGACATTGAACTAATTAACTCAGGGTGATTTGTAAAAGCAAAAATTTCGGCTTTGGGGCGATAGCCCGAAATACGGTAAGCCGTTTTTCCTTTGTCAGTAAAAGTTATAATTGCCTTAGCACCAATGCGTTCTGCCATAATTGAGGCACTGTAACAGATTGAATCTGAAATAAAACGCTCATCGCCAGGCTTTGGAGGCAAACCTCTATTGTATTGATAGCGTGTTTTTTCGGTATGTTCTATGATTTTGTGCATGCTTTCAATTACTTCTACCGGAAAACGCCCAACCGAGGTTTCTCCGCTAAGCATCAGAGTATCAACACCTGCCAAAACAGCATTTGCCACATCACTAGCTTCGGCACGTGTAGGACGAAAATTAGTAATCATGCTTTCCATCATTTGAGTTGCAATAATTACAGGGCGAGATGCATCAATACAACGCTCTACTATTTCACGTTGAAGCATTGGAACTTCTTGAAAATCAATTTCTACACCCAAGTCGCCACGTGCTACCATAATCGCATCGGACTCTCTGATTATTTCATCGAGGTTTTTGATTGCCTCTGGTTTTTCAATTTTTGCTATTACACGTACATTTTTCTTTTTGCGTTTAATCATCTGTTTCAGCTCTATCACATCGCTGGCTTGGCGCACAAACGAAAGAGCCAACCAATCGACATTATGCTCAAGTGCAAAATTAGCATCTTCAATATCTTTTTCGGTTAAGCTAGGAAGTGAAATTTTCGTATTTGGCAAATTAACTCCTTTTTTTGAAGAAAGTTTTCCTCCATAAATTACTCTTGCTTTTACCGAATCTTTTCCATTACTTTCGGTTACTTCTAATTTCAATTTTCCATCGTCGATTAAAACAACATCGCCTTTGGCTACGTCTTTTGGGAAGTCTTCGTAACTAAGATATAATTTTTTTGCAGTTCCAATACATTCTTTTGTAACAAATTCGACTATATCGCCATCATTTAAAATAACTTCGTTGTCTTTTACTTCGCCTATTCTCAATTTGGGACCTTGTAAATCGGCAAGTATTGCAACATTGATACCAAGCTCTGCATTAAGTTCTCTAATTATCTTAATTTTAGTTGCTTGCGATTCGTGCACATCGTGCGAAAGGTTAATTCTGCAAACATCTACACCTGCTAGAAACATTTTTCGTAGCACTTCTTTGTCGCTCGATTTGGGACCAATTGTGGCAATAATTTTAGTTTTTGAATCGTCTAATTTCATAAATGAGTGAATAAATTATTCTTAATTTTGAAAGTTTTAGCTTTTAATAATTTTGATTTTCTTGAATAAAAAAGCTTATTTAATTTATTAATCATGCTTTTTTTATACAAGTTTATTTTTTTTGTTGTAAAGTAGAATTTTTTTATTTTATTTTCTATTTTTACCAGCTTATTTTTTAAAATTATAGTTTTAAAATTTTAAAAAAGTGCTAGTAATTTTTTGAAAAATAGATAATTAGCTGTTGATTACACCTGAGCCTATAAGTTCGTCTTCTTTGTACCATGCAGCAAATTGCCCTGCTGCAATGCCACGTTGTGGTTCTTCAAATAAAATATACATGCCTTCGTTTTTTCTAAAAAGCTTGGCTTTTTGAAGTGGTTGCCGATAACGAATACGTACCATAAATTCTTGATTATCATCTTCTTTCATTTCAAAATCTGGACGAACCCAGTGAAGCTCGCTTTGGTCAATAAATAAACCTGTTCGGTAAAGACCGCTATGTTCTTGACCTTGACCTACATAAACCACATTTTGCTCTACATTAGTAGCTATCACAAAAAGCGGCTCAACTTTTCCGCCCACACCTAAACCTTTGCGTTGACCTATTGTAAAATAGTGAGCACCATTATGTTTACCAACTATTTGTCCATCTTTGGGCATATAAATATAATCAACGGTAAGCGTTTTAAGTTCGCACGACGAAAATTTCTTATTCAGTTGAATATTAATTTTTTCAGAATAGTAATTTTTGTCTATTTCAATAATATTTCCCTCTTTTGGTTTTAGTTTTTGTTGTAAAAAAACTGGTAAATCAACTTTGCCTACAAAACAAATACCTTGCGAATCTTTCTTTTCGGCAGAAGCCAATTTTAACTCGGCAGCAATTCGCCTTACTTCTGGCTTTACAATATCGCCTATCGGAAAAAGGGCTTTTTCTAATTGCCACTGCGAAAGTTGGCACAAAAAGTATGATTGATCCTTGTTTTGGTCAGTTCCAGCAAGCAAGCGATACGTTTTTTTACCATTTACTTCTATCGTTTCTTTGCGTGCATAATGCCCTGTTGCAACAAATTCGGCACCAAGTTCAAGAGCTTTTTCCATGAAAACATCAAATTTTACTTCTCGGTTGCAAAGCACATCGGGGTTTGGAGTCCTTCCTTTTTCATATTCCGAGAACATATAATCAACCACGCGCTTTTTATATTCTTCGCTCAAATCGACTGTGTGAAAGGGAATATTTAACCGTCGAGCAACTAATTCGGCATAGATTAAATCATCGCTCCATGAGCAATTGCTTGATAATGTTACACTTTTATCGTGCCAATTAATCATAAAAAGCGCAATTACTTCGTGCCCTTCTTGCTTTAGAACGTGGGCAGCCACGCTTGAATCAACGCCTCCAGATAAGCCAATTACTACTTTTGCCATTCTTGAAAATATTCGGTTATGTAAACTTCTAACAAAATGAAAAGTTTCATTATTTTGATTTTTTTATGTCGCAAAATTACTCAATTCTATCTATCCGAGCTACTTTTTTTTCTATTTTTTTCAAAAAATATAATTTATGATTTATATTTTTTATCGTTTTTAAAATTTAAAGTTTTATCAATCAATATTTTAGATACTTTTGTCCTTTTTTTATTCTCTTTATTTTAGGCACTTAAACTTTAAAACAAAAGGAATCCATTTTTTGTTTTAAGTTTATTTTTTTAACTTGCATATTATTTATATTATCAATTTTTTTAGTATATTTGAAAATTCGTTTTTGAGCATAAAAAACAATTTTACGTAATTTAATTAGTTAATTTATAGTAAGTTAAATATGGAAATGTTAAGCAATAATATAGTTATAGTAGGAATAGGCTTAATTTTAGCTTATTTAATTACAAAATTTGTAGTCAAAACGTTAATTAGAATAGTACTTTTGGTAGTTGTTGTTCTTGCAACGTTTTATTTATTGTACCATTTTAACATAGATTTGCCTCCAGCAATCGAAAATACAATGGAATCAATCGATAGCAAACTTTAGCTATTTTTTTATTGAAAAAAATAATTTTAGAAACACGATGAAATTATCTAAAATTAAGAAGAAATTCTTGATGTATATTTTAGTTTAGGAAATAGTTTATTTCTATAAATTCAGGCATTTGAGCATAGTCAATGACATGCTTAAGCAATTTAATTGATATGAGAAAAACTAAATACGTTATACTTTTTTTTATCATTTTCCTTAGTTTTCACAGAGTTATTGGGCAAGATGAAAGCAGTAATAACAAATTGAAGACCTTGTTGATTTATAATTTTACAAAATATATCAACTGGCCTACATCATACAAAACCGGAAATTTTATTATTGCTGTACTTGGAGATGATAAAATAACGCCTGAGCTGAAAAAAATGCTCAATGCTAAACTTTGCGGCGACCAACAAATTGAAATAAGGGAATATCCTATGGTTGAGCATATTACAAAATGTCATATTTTGTATATTCCAACAGCAAGTAGCAATTTATTGCCAAAAGTTATGAATGCTGTTCAGGGCAAAAGCATTTTGATTATTACAGAAAAAAACGGACTTATTAACGATGGTGCTTGCATCAATTTTGTGCAAACAGCAACTGGAAAAATTGGGTTTGAGTTGAATATGAAAGAAACCGAAAATAGAAGTTTGAACGTAAACAATACGCTTAGTAATCAGATGGCTAGCCGAGTCGTTAATTAGTGTTTGTGTTACGGAAAAAAAGACTAAATTATATTCTATTTTTTTAGTATAAAATTGATAGTCTAAATTATTTAGTTATAATTTTTTTGATATTTGAAGAGCTATAAATAAAAAATAAAAGCATGAAATTGAAGATTACTCTTGCAAAAAAATTAGCCTTAGGCTATGTTATTATTTTATCACTTGTGTTACTTACAGGCATAATGATATATAGTACATTACGCAAAAATAAAAAAATAACAGAAGATTTGATTAACGTAACAGCACCTTCGTTTTATAATATAAACAACTTGTATGTGTTGATTAACAATTCTAAAATGTTAATCAAAAACTGGGTTTTGATTGATAAACTCGACAATACAACTGGCAAGCGAGAGTTAAAAGATTTATCTTTAAATTATTACGATGTCAAAGAAGCACTTGATACGCTTTCCTCTAAATGGGAACCTGCCGAGGTTGAAAAATACACACAAATTACAAAACTTATCGAGGACAGTCTTTTTGTTTTTCACACAAAAATCATGAACGATTTGAAAAACTTTGAAGATTATAATGATGATACCAAAATGATGACCAATTCGATGTTGGTTGAAGAAGAAGGAGAAGTTATTATTCTGACTGATAAGATTTTGATGCAACTTGGTATGTTGCTCAAAGATTCGCAAAAAAAATCTAAAGA
Organism: Bacteroidota bacterium; assembly: GCA_020047755.1. Lineage (GTDB taxonomy): Bacteria > Bacteroidota > Bacteroidia > Bacteroidales > JAIFNL01 > JAIFNL01. Next base: position 9,542 of record JAIFNL010000280.1, on the reverse strand, counting down.
AAGTAATATTGCTATGATAGAAGCCTTTGATGCTTTGTCGAAGGATTTAGAAATATCACGCATTTTTGTAATTCTTTTAGGATTTACAATTGCTTTTCTTACAATAAAAAGCATAGTTAATCCAATTAATAGGCTAAAATTCACTCTTTTAGATATGTCGAAAGGTATTTTGCCTCCCATCAACGAGCATAAACGCAACGATGAAATCGGCGAAATGACAGAAGCCCTAAACGAACATGTTTTGGCTCTCAAACGAACATCTGAATTTGCCAAAGAAATAGGAACGGGAAATTTTCAAACTGATTTTGAGCCACTTGGTGAAAGCGACATTTTGGGAAATGCTTTGATTGATATGCGCACAAACCTAAAAGATGCAAATAGAAATGAAAGTATTAGAAAAAAAGAAGACGACCAACGAAATTGGGGAACGCGTGGATTGGCTATGTTTGGTGATATTTTAAGAAAAAACAACGACAATATTAACGAACTCTCTTACGACATAATAAGTAATCTGGTAAAATATCTCAATGCAAATCAAGGAGGAGTTTTTATTATCGAAAACGAAAATAGCTACAATGCCAAAGACATTGAATTGCACATGACGGCTTCTTACGCTTACGATCGTCGCAAATTTGCTGATAGAATTATTCGTTATGGCGAAGGGCTTATTGGTACTTGTTACGTCGAAAAACATACCATTTACATGACCGAAATTCCCGATTCTTATTTGCACGTAACCTCAGGATTAGGAAAAGCAAACCCGCGATATTTGCTTATCGTGCCACTTATGGTAAACGACAATGTATATGGCGTGGTCGAAATTGCATCGTTCTATAAATTTGAAAAATACCTCATCGAATTTACTGAAAAAGTAGCAGAAAGCATCGCTACAACCATTTCGAGCGTTAAAATTAACACGCGAACAGCCCGTTTGCTCGAAGAATCGAAAATGCAAGGCGAGCAACTTATTCAGCAAGAAGAAGAAATGCGGCAAAATCTTGAAGAACTTCAAGCAACGCAAGAAGAATCGCACAGAAAACTGAGAGAATTACAAAACCAGCTCGACCAAATTAATGATTATATTGGCGTTTATGAGCTTGATTTTGAAGGAAATATAACTTATGTAAACGATTATTTTGCAGAGCTGTTTGAGTTAGAATCTTACGATATGATTCACTCAAATGTAAGTATTGTTATTCCTTCTGAAAAAGAATTGAAGACTTTTATGGAAAGTTTCGACGATTTCTCAAAAGGCATTCGTAGAAGTGGTAAACGCATTTATACGCATGGCGAAAATATTTATAAAATGCTTGAAAGTTATATCCCGAAACGCAACGAATATGGTGATTTTGAGAGGGTTATGGTATTTTCGATAAAAGAAGAAGAAATCAAATAAGTAAAGAAATTGTTAAATATTAAAATTTCTCTTCATTTTATTTTATAAATTGAAACTTTATTTGTACGTTTGCTTTCAGATTTTAATTTTTAAAGCATCTATATTTCTAATATGTAATTCTTTTTTACTAATAATTAGAAATTTATTTTTGAATAAAAGCAAAATTAATATATGAACTTTTTCTCTAACTATTTTTTCTATTTTTTTTGGACAATACTGAAAAACCGGGATTGATAGAAAATCTATTGTATAAAGAAATTTTAAATCTCGGTTCTAAGCCGAGATTTTTTTTTTATTTTTTGCACAATCGTAAAAAGATTAAAATTTAAAATTGCGCATAATCCACGCACTTTATCAAAATTATAGTATAAAATTGTATTATTAAAATTTAAGAAATAAAAAATGAAACCAAAAAAAATTGCAATACAAGGAGTAGTTGGGTCTTTTCATGAAATGGCTGCTTATAAATATTTTGGTAAAAATATTAAAACCATCGAATGCGATTCATTCAAATTACTTTGCGAAAAACTAGCTATCGACGAAGCTGATTTTGCAGTAATGGCTATCGAAAATACGATTGCAGGAAGTTTATTAACCAATTATGCTCTTCTTAAAGAATACAATTTTAAAATTATAGGCGAAATTTATTTGCACATCGAAATGAGTTTGATAGTAAATAAAGGCGTGAAACACAGTGATATAGAAATAATTCATTCGCACCCCATTGCCTTAAAACAATGCGAGGATTATTTAGAACGATTTGAAAATGTGAAGGTTATACAAACTGCCGACACTGCCGAATCGGCTAAACATATTCTCGAAAAAGGGTTAATGAATACTGCTGCAATAGCAAGTGCTTATTCTGCAGAAATTTATGACATGCAAATTTTAGATAGAGGAATTGAAACGAACAAGCGTAATTTTACCCGTTTTCTTATTTTGAGCAAAAATGCAGAAACTTTGCAACCCGTAAATAAAGCTTCCATTTGCTTCGAGTTGCGGCATCAAGTTGGTGCATTGGCTGATGTTTTGCTTATTATGAAGGATTATGAAATTAATATGACCAAGATACAATCTGTTCCAATCCTCGGAAAGCCTTATGAATACTCGTTTTATGTAGATTTGGAGTGGAAAAATAATGCAAATTACGAAAAGGCAATACATTATATTCTCAAATCTGTCGCCACACTTTCCATTTTGGGCGAATACGAAAAAGGTGCTTTCCATCAATCGGCAACCTTTAAACTTAATGAGTAAAATTATAAAAAAATATTAATTCTTTGAAAAAAGTCATGATAATAAAACAAGCAGAAAAACTTAATTTTGTGTCGGAATATTATTTTTCGATAAAACTTCAAGAAATAGCAAAACTCAATGCCGAAGGTAAAAACATAATTAATCTTGGAATTGGGAGTCCCGACTTGATGCCTTCCGAAAATATAATTAAAGAATTGTATTTGAGTTCATTGCAGGAAAATTCACACGCATATCAAAGCTACAAAGGTACAGATTTTTTGCGCAAAGAAATAGCTAATTTCTATAAAAAAACGTATGCAGTAGAACTTGATTTTGCCACCGAAATACTTCCTTTGATGGGCTCAAAAGAAGGGATAATGCACATTTCCATGTCGTTTTTAAATACTGGCGACCTTGTTTTAGTGCCCAATCCGGGTTATCCAACTTACACTTCGGTTAGTAATTTGGCAGGAGCACAAATCTGTTACTACAACTTGAGAGAAGACAAAAATTGGGATATTGACTTTGAAGAACTCGAAAAATCTGATTTAGACAAAGTTAAAATAATGTGGATAAATTATCCGCACATGCCTACGGGAGCTACTATTGCCGACGAAAGTTATATTAAATTAATTGAATTGGCAAAAAAACATCATTTTTTGATAGTAAATGACAACCCATATAGCCTTATTTTGAACGGAAAGCCTAAAAGTATTTTGGTTTACGAAGGCGCAAAAGAAGTTGCTCTCGAATTAAATTCGCTCAGTAAATCGCACAACATGGCAGGCTGGCGAATTGGCTGGGTTTCAGGCGCAAGCGATTACATTTCTACTATCCTCAAATTCAAAAGTAATATGGATTCAGGAATGTTTTTGCCTTTGCAAAAAGCGGCTGCTGAAGCACTTGCAAACTCAGACTCACTGGTGCGGCAAAATAATGAAATTTATGCACAACGCCGTGCATTGGTTTTCGAAATTTTTGATTTATTAAATTGCAAATACTCTGAAAACCAATCGGGTTTGTTTATTTGGGCAAAACTACCCGATAATATTTCGAGCTCTGAAATTTTAGTTGAGCAGTTACTTCAAAATGCCGGAGTTTTTATTACACCGGGATTTATTTTTGGCTCAAATGGTGAACGTTTTGTTCGCATTTCGCTTACCTCAAAACCAGAAGTTTTTAGGCAAGCAAAACAACGAATTGAAACATTTTTTGCTAAAAAGTAAAATTATATTTAACTATAAATTTTGAGTAATTTTAAAGTTTCATATAAAAAAAAAGATAAATTTTTGTAAAATGAATATAACAGTAGTAGGTTTAGGTTTAATAGGCGGCTCTTTAGCTTTGGCACTCAGAGGATTTCAAACTCACATGATAGGAGTTGATAAAAGCCCAGAGCATTGTCAAATGGCTTTGGAACTTGGAATTATAGATGTAGTTTTGAACCTCGAAGAAGCTGTGAAAATTGCTGATTTAATAATTTTGGCTATTCCGGTTGATGCGGCTCGTAATACGTTATCGCTTATTTTGGATTTAATTCCCTCTAAAGCTGTTGTGGTGGATATGGGTTCTACAAAATCGGGAATCTGCCAAAACGTGCGAAATCATTCAAAAAGAGCAAATTATGTTGCTTCTCACCCCATTGCAGGTACAGAATATAGTGGACCTAAAGCAGCATTTAGTTCTCTTTTTAATGGAAAGACAACTATTATTTGCGAAAAAGAATTAAGTGCTGATTTTGCTCTCAAGATGGTGGAGGAGATGTATAAACTATTGAATATGAAAGTAGTATATATGAAACCTGATGAGCATGACTTACATGTAGCTTATGTTTCGCATCTTTCTCATATTTCGTCGTTTACCTTAGGACTTACTGTTTTGGACATCGAGAAAAATGAAAAAAATATACTTGACCTTGCCGGTAGCGGTTTTGCTTCAACTGTCAGATTAGCAAAGAGTTCTCCAGAAATGTGGAATCCTATTTTTATGCAAAATAAAGTACACTTGAGTAATGCGTTAGCTGCTTACATTAAGCGACTTACCGAGTTTAAGGAGAGTATGGAAAATGGAGAAACAGCTAAATTGTTTGATTTGATGAAAGAAGCAAACAAAATAGGTAGAATTATTAAATCGTAAATAGCAGATAATTAAATTGCTAATAGCTTAAATTCTAAATTATAATTTGATAAATTTTAAATTGTTCTATTGTTATTTTATCATGACAATTATAAAATATTGAATTTTAGATTTTTATGTAGAACAATGAATAGATGCTTTTTAATAAAGGAAAATTAACTATAATAAAATATAACTAAATTGATTTTTAATCAATTATTAAAATAAAAAAGATGGGATTAGACTTAAAAATTGAGAATATCGATAATAATTTGCAAAATGCAAAATGGCCTATTTTAATTTCTGGACCTTGCAGCGCCGAAAGCGAGCAACAGATGCTTAGTACTGCTATTCAATTAGCTGAAACAGGCAAAGTTAGCTATTTCAGAGCAGGTTTGTGGAAACCAAGAACCCGCCCGGGAGCTTTTGAAGGAGTAGGAGCGAAGGGCTTGGAATGGCTCAAAAAAGTGCGCGAAGTTACTGGTTTGAAAATTTCAACGGAAGTAGCTAAAGCTGAGCATGTTGAGTTGTGTTTAGAAGCCGGATTAGATATGATTTGGATAGGAGCACGAACTTCTACCAATCCATTTTCTATTCAAGAAGTGGCTGATGCTTTGCGTGGAACGGACATTACGGTATTGGTTAAAAATCCATTAAACCCAGATTTTCAGCTTTGGATAGGAGCTCTGGAGCGTATTAATAGAGCTGGAGTGAAAAAATTGGGTGCAATTCATAGAGGTTTTTCCAACTACGATGAAAAAGTTTTCCGCAATTCGCCTATGTGGGATATTCCCATTGAATTGAAAAGACAATGTCCTCAAATTCCGATTATTACAGACCCAAGTCATATTACAGGAAAACGAGAATTAGTGCCGTTTATTTCGCAAAAAGCTCTTGACTTAAATATGGACGGTTTGATGATTGAGTCGCACATAACGCCCGATATTGCTTGGAGCGACAATGCTCAGCAAGTTACGCCGGCTGTTTTAGCGCAAATTATCAAAGAGTTAGTTTTGAGAAAACACGAAGGCGACAATCCTGCTTTCAAAACTCAATTAGAAAAACTGCGGTTAGAAATTGACCAATACGACAATGATATTATCAAAATTATTTCGGCGCGTATGAATGTGGCGGCTAAAATAGGTCAGTACAAGCGCGACAACGAAGTTACTATTTTGCAGATGAATCGTTGGGAACAAATTCTAAATCAGCGTGTTGCACTTGGCGAAGCCATGGGATTGAGCAATAGCTTTATGAAACGAATGTTGCAACTTGTTCACCAAGAATCGATTAGAATACAAACGGATATAATGAATGCGTAAATTTTGGGTAGCGTAACTTGATAGTTGAAAATATAATTTTGAATATTTTTAAATTATTAGTCTTACGCTATCAAAATTTTTATTATTATTTTTTATAATTATAGCTAATTTTTATTAAAAATTGCTATTTTTATATATTATTAAATTTTTAAGCAAGACAATTTTATTGTTTTGTTTAATTTTTTGTCTTTTAATTAAATTTTATAATTTTTATAAAAAAACGCATATTATTTTACGAGCAATTACTAAATGAAAGTAAACGGAAAGCATTATCGAACAGTTTCGATGGAGCAACAAACAATTTACATGATAAATCAAAATTTGTTGCCTTTTAAATTTGAAATTGTAAGCTTAAATTCTTTGCAAGAAAGTTGTGAAGCTATTAATAATATGATAGTTAGAGGTGCTGGAGCTATAGGAAGTGCAGCGGGCTTTGCACTTGCTCAGGCTGCTTTGAAAGCCTCTAAAAAAAGCTATTTGCAAGAAATAGAATTTGCTAAAAAGGCAATTGAAAATACACGCCCAACAGCTCAAAATCTTTTTTCGGCTACTAATTTTGTTTTCAAAGCGGCTTTAGAATCGCCAGAAAAGGCTTATCATGCGGCTCAAAATTTTGCACAACGCGATGTTGATGCTTGTCGGAAAATAGGAATTAATGGAAATTCAATTATTACTTCAAATATGTGTATTGCAACACATTGCAATGCGGGTTGGTTGGCTTTTACCGATTATGGCAGCGCTCTTTCACCTATTTATGAAGCTAAAAATTTGGGCAAAAAACCGTTTGTGTATGTAGATGAAACTCGCCCGCGTGGGCAGGGAGCACGCCTTACTGCTTGGGAATTGCAGCAAGAAAGCGTGCCACACCGAATTATTGTTGACAATGCTGCTGCTTTTTTTATGCAGCGTGGCGAAATTGATATGTATATAGTTGGTGCTGACAGAATTGCAATAAATGGTGATACTGCCAACAAAATTGGAACGCTCGAAAAAGCGATTGTGGCTTATGAATTTGGTATTCCGTTTTATGTAGCTGCGCCTATTTCTACAATCGATTTTAGTTGTAAATCGGGCAAAGAAATACCTATCGAATTTAGAAGCGAGCGCGAAGTTCTTTATCAAAGTGGCTTTGATAAAGAAGGCATTTGGCGCGAAATTTTGATAGCTTCGCCCAATTCTATGGCAATAAATCCGGCATTTGACGTAACTCCTGCTCAGTACATTACAGGTTACATTACCGAGTATGGCATCCTTTCGGCGGAAGAATTAACTGATTATATTGGGCTTGATGCAAATTGATATTCAGTAAATTAGATTAATTAAGCGGTATAATCGAAAAAATAGAGTTACCACAAAGACACAAAGAAGAACACAAAGAACACTAAGTGTTAAACTCGTTGTGTTCTTTGTGCAAAAAAAAATGTTTCTTTGTGGTAAAATATTGAAATTCAGTTTACAACAAGTCTATTGTTGATTGATACTATTTTGCAGCAAAGGCTTCTGTTTTTTGCATTACTCGTAGAAAATTTTCTCCCCAAATTTTGCGAATTTCTTTTTCGGAGTAACCACGTCGCACGAGCTCTTCTGTGATGTTACCAATTTGGCTAACATCGTAGCAATCAGCTACTCCACCGCCGCCATCGAAATCGGTTCCAATGCCTATATGGTTTATTCCCACAAGTTTAACTATGTGGTCGATATGGTTTACTACATCTTTTACTGTAGCTAATTTTGGCGGAAATTCGTCGTTTATCGCATACCAAGCTTTTGAGGCTTCAGCCATTTCTTGGTCGGTTAAATCCTTGAAATTGTTGTATTTATCGCGCACTTTCTGTTTGGCTGCATCTCTTTCGGGGAAAGGTTCGGGCGTTTTTACATAGTCGCTCAAAATGCACATTTGAATAACGCCACCGTTTTTTGCCAACTCTTTTATCATGTCATCGGTCATGTTGCGTGGGTGGTCGCACAAGGCGCGTGCACACGAGTGTGTCGCAACTATCGGTGTTTTAGATAGTTGGATGGCATCGTAAAACGCTTTGTCTGAAATATGCGATACATCGATTAATATTCCAAGCCGATTCATTTCGGCAATTACTTTTTTGCCAAATTCGCTTACGCCATTATGTTCTGCGCCATTTTTATCGCTCGATGAGTCGCAAATATCGTTGTTTGCACTGTGGCAAAGTGTTATATAGCGAGCGCCTTTTTTGTAATATTCTTCTAGCAAGTTGAGGTTATTTCCTATGGCATAGCCATTTTCTACGCCAATGTAGATTGCATGTTTGCCTTTTTTAGCTATTTCTATTCCATCGGTTGAACTTATTGCAATTTCGGCAACTTGCGAATTTTCGGCTATTGTTTTGTGAATGGCATCGAAAATTTGTTTTGCTTTGGCTATTACTTTTTCATTTCCGGCTTCGGAACGCTCGCTTTGTCCTACAAAAACAGCCCAAAACATGGCGTTCATATCGCCTTGAGTCATGCGAGGAAAATCTACGCAACTGTGAGTTTTTAACCCATCGTGGGATTGATTTATCTGAAAATCAGTGCGTATTAACTGCAAGGGAGTATCGCAGTGCGAGTCGAGTTTGAAAATACGTTTGTGTATTTTGGCTGCTTTTTGTTTTATTTTATCGTCATTTTCGGCTGATAGTTGTAGATTTTCGCCAAGTAAGGTAGGAGATAGCACCAATCCTATTCCAGCTATAACACTCGTTTTGAGAAAATTTCGTCTGTTTTGCATATTTTTGAGTTTATTTTTTTTGCAAATCTAAAAAAAATATTGAATATTTATGAATTTCTTTTTCTATCGCTATTTGTCATTTACAAAGGTTAAAAGCGGGCTAAAAACGAAAAACGGTGCGCTTTCTGTCAGATACTATTTACTATTTTTTGCTTTTTCTTAAAACAAAAGGTTAATAATTCAAAAAAAATTTAGAGTTTGGATAGTTTTTTTTATCTTTGTAGGTCAAAAATAAAATATAAAAGTGGGTTTTCTATTTTGAAAAAAATAAAAGTTCAAATTAATTTTGTATTAAATTAAAATTTTGAACATCGATAAAATTAAGGCTAATTGTCTGAATAGTAAGTTGGTATAGAATTAAACCTACTTTGTTGTATCTGTTTTTATTGTCTTTAAAATCAGCTTATTTCGTTAAAAAATACAGATTATTTTTTAGAGTTAAATAAAATCTGATTATTAAAAAAAAAGTGTATAATTGATAAACTTTTTGAATAATTAAAAAAAGTATGTATATTTACATTTGTAAAAATTGGATTCTTTTTTGAATAAAATACCAAGTTTTTAATTTAGAAAGAATAAAAAAAATAAAAAAATGCAAAAATACGAATTGAAGCAATCGAGTAAAAGCCCAAATATTATTCTTGACCCAATAAAGGGAGAGATGTTTTTAGGTGGTCGTTCTATTCCTGATAATGCGCTCGATCTTTTTGGTCCTATGCTCGATTGGGCT
>JAIFNL010000035.1 GCA_020047755.1 Bacteroidota bacterium | reverse complement strand
AACTGGTCTGTTTATTTTGATGAAAATTTTATACACTATTTTCTTACAAGTTTTAAATAAGGGAATAAGGTTAGATTAATTGTTACAATTATTTAGTTACTAAGGTTTAAGAAACAAAAGATAAGGTTTTTAAGGACGTAATAAAATTTAACAAAGAGTATCTAATTATTTTCGTTAAAAACCTTATTTTATTTTTTTAAACCTTAGTAACAAAGCAAATAGCACTATACTAACCTTATTACCTTATCAAAACACAATAGTAGAGTGAAAATTATTTGCAAAAAAATTATCAAAATAAACAGACCAGTTTTGAACTTTGGCAATGTTACACTCAATACATACCATGCGTTATTGATACGATGACTTAAAGTCATCGTATCAATAGTGCTTGAAGCAGCACATTTCTACAAAAAAACGGCAATTCTTTATTTTTTGGCGGCAAATAGGAATTTTTTACTGGCACAGTCGTTTTTTTTGATGGCATAATGGTCATTTCTTTAAAACAGTGTGCCATAATTTTTTTTCACCTTGCCATATTTTTTTTTGAGCGTGCCATATTTTTTTTTCTCCTTGCCATATTTTTTTTTGAGCGTGCCATATTTTTTTTTCTCCTTGCCATATTTTTTTTTGAGCGTGCCATAATTTTTTTTCTCCTTGCCATATTTTTTTTTGAGCATGCCATATTTTTTTTTCTCCTTGCCATATTTTTTTTTCTCCTTGCCATATTTTTTTTTGAGCGTGCCATACTTTTAAAATTGATTGCCATACAATTTTTTACAATTAGCATGCAATTTTTTTAGATTGCCATTGCAAAAATGAAGGCTTGCACGAGCTTAATTTAGTTGCGCAAAGGCTAACTATGAATTGCCATGCTTTTTTTTAAGTTTACCATGCCAAAAATTGATGTTTGCATTGCCCAAATTGCACCTAGCAATGGATACAAATGAATATGCACTCAGATATTATGGATATTCTTAATTCAAAATTGGTTTTAGAGTGGTCAAAATTGCATTAAAATACAATCCAAAGGGCTTAACACAGCCTAAAAATAGAATTTGAAATGGTTTTTTTAGCTATTTTACGAAAAAATACACAGAGCTTGCAAAAAAAACTTGGTATTTTTTAATATATATTAACATTTTATTTGCATTGTAATGATGAACCTATTTTGTTGTTTTAAAATACTTTATTTCAATATTTTGATGTAGTAATTATTTGCAAAATAGTTTAAATATTACGATTGTATTTTATAAATATTTTAAAAAATATTCAAAAATAATAAAAAAAGATGTAAAAAAATTACAAACTAAAAAATACTATTTATCTTTGTAACGTAAAAATTATTGAATATCAGATATTAAAATTTATACTTTTTTATTCATTTAATAATAATTACATTTTTTTTAATAATATAAATTAAAAAATTATGACAAGTATTTTAAAACATGTACGCGTTTTTCGTCAAGGCTACGAGGATTTGTACCAGTAGGGTTGTCAAACTGTCGAATTAATGACAACAAACTCTAGTGAGTTCGCATCGTTTGAGATAGACCAAACGGCAAAAGTAAGCTTGCAAGATTTAGCTGAGCGTTTTAGAAGTTGTCCTTACGACGAAATTTCGGTGCACACACAAAAATTAGCAACGCAAACAAGAGACGAAAAGGCTAACAATTTGCAGCTCGATTTTGTAAAACCGGAAACAAAAATTAGAACTGTTATCCGTAGAAAGAATCCGTTTTATGAAATGTTTGACATAAGTTCAGTAAAGCTTTGGTAAGTTCCCGTTCTTTAAAAATAATCAAACAACCTTTTACGAATTAAACATTTTTTTCAAAAATTTATTTATTTCATATTTTTTTTGTAATTTAGCAATATCTTAGTTTTTAAAAACGAAGAAAAAAGTTTACCTTTTAAATTTTTATTACAAAATAGAATAAAAAAAATAGAAATGAATAAACGAATAGCAATTATAGGTGGAGGAAATTTGGGCAGTTCGATAGCAAGAGGTTTGGTAAATAGTAATTTAGACGCATCAACAATTTATGTTACTCGCCGAAAAATAGAATTATTAGAACCATTGCAACAACTTGGCATAAAAACCACCGACAATAATGCAGAAGCAGTAACAAATTCAGATATTATCATTGTTGCCGTAAAGCCTTACAAAACCAAGGAAGTTTTTAAAGAAATACGACAATATTTAAAGCCAACACATATTGTAGTATCGGTAATAAGTGGTATTTCTATTGAGCAAATTTTGAAATACATCAAACAGCCGCTTACCGTATATAGAGCAGTACCCAATACCGCCATATCAATCAAAGAATCAATGACTTGCATTTCGTCAATGAATGCAAGCAAAGAACAAGACCACGAAATAAAAACCATCTTCGACAACCTTGGCGAAACTCTTTTTATGACTCAGGAAATGATGGACGCTTCTACCGTGCTGGCTGCTTGTGGAATAGCTTATGTAATGCGTTTCATTAGAGCAATGGTGCAAGGTGGAATAGAAATTGGATTTAGCTCGCAGATAGCGAGTCAGATAGCAAACCAAACGGTAAAAGGTGCCGCTGAGCTACTCATTAAAAACGGAATGCACCCCGAGCAAGAAATTGACAAAGTTACAACCCCCAAAGGCTACACAATAGCAGGTCTTAACGAAATGGAACACAACGGTTTTAGCTCTTCGCTCATCAAAGGGATATTGCTTTCGTACAATAAAATAATAAATAATGGGTAAAATAATTGATAATTGTTTATACATAATTCCTAATTTTAAAAAGCTATGATAAAAAAAATAGAAAACATCTTCAAAGAAGCTTTTGTTACATTCAAACGCTTTCCTATTGAAATTCTTATTGCCGTTGTAGGCTCATTGTCAGCTATTTATTTAGTCGATTTGACTTATGACCAGCATGATTATCCCATTCAAAACCTGTTGCATACGTGTTTGGTGGGTTTGACATTTGCATTGTCGGTTAGCATTTACTCCGAACGTAAAAAGTTTGACATTAAAACAAAAGCTATTTTACAAGCGGTAGTTGTTGCCTTGTTGGTTGCTTATTATTTTTACTTGCCGCAAGACGAACTGCCTTTGGTTTATATAATTAGAGCCTTAGCTTTGTTTATTGCATTTCATTTGTTGGTTTCGTTTTCTGCTTTTGTACAGCGAGCGGAATTGCTTGGTTTTTGGGAGTTTAATAAGCAATTGTTTGTAAATATTTTGATATCAGGACTTTATTCGGGAGTTTTGTACGTTGGTTTGTCGCTTGCTTTAGTGGCTATCGACAATTTATTCAATGCCAATTTAGATTCCAAAATTTACGCCTACTTGTTTATTACGCTTGCCGGAATTTTTAATACGTGGTTTTTTCTTTCAAAATTTCCTGAAGATTACGAAAATTTGGAACAAAACATGGAGTATCCTAAAGGTTTGAAACTTTTCACACAATATGTATTGTTGCCTTTGGTAGTTATTTATTTGGTTATATTGTATTTTTATGAATTTAAAATAATCTTAGAATGGCAATTGCCAATGGGTTGGGTTTCGTACTTGGTAATTGCCTTTTCGATAGCTGGTATTTTGGCTTTGCTTTTGGTGTATCCTTTGCAATATTCCGATGAAAATAAATGGGTTAGAGTATTTACTCGTTCTTTTTATTGGGCATTGTTTCCGTTGATAGGTTTGTTTTTTGTGGCAATCGTTAAGCGAGTAGCGGAATATGGAATTACCGAAAACCGATATTTTCTTATTTTATTGGCTTTCTGGTTATTGGCTACGTCTGTTTATTTATTAATCGATAAACTCAAAAACATTAAAATAATTCCTATCAGCTTGGCTGTGATTGCGCTTTTATCGATTGTAGGACCTTGGGGGGCTTTTTCGGTGTCGAAATATAGCCAACTAAGTAGATTAGAAAAATTGCTTTCCGAAAATAATTTACTCAAAGACGGTAAAATTATTCCTTTGAAAGATACCATTAGTTTTGAAGCTCAAAAAGAAATTAGTTCGAAAATAGATTATTTGGTAACTACTCATGGGATTTTTAGTTTGGAAAAATTATTTGCAAAGCCCATGCAACAAATCATAGATAGCACAGTGTCAAAGTATTCGCAGTCTGACCGCATTTTAAAGGAAATGAATTTAGAATACGTTAGTCGTTGGCAAGCCGAGCCCGAAAATAATTTTAATTACAACAACTACAATGTGAATATAACGAACGTTTCAACCTTTGATTATATGATTGATTTTAATTACAGTGATTATAGTCAAGACAAAAACGTTCATACACAAGGCGATAGCTACGATTCGTTGGGTGTTGATTTGAAATTCGATTTTTCAAACCAAACCTACACTATTGTTCACCAAGAAGATAGCGTAAACATCAATATAGCAAGCTTGATAGATGACTTGGCTAAAAGCTATAAAAGTTACGAAAGCGATATTCCGCTAAAAATGTTTGTAGCAACTAAAGAAACAACTACATTTAAAGCCAAACTAATTTTTTCGTACATCAACGGTACTAAGAAAGAGAAACAGTATGTAATTAATAACTTATCGGGCAAATTGCTTATCGGAAAAAAACAATTAACCAAAGAAGAGTAAATTGTAAAACATTTGACCGTAAAAGAAAAAACCCAACACAAGGTAGAGACGCGCCGTGGTGCGTCTCTACATTATACGGGCAGATGCAAACGGATACGATGACTTCAAAGCCATTTATATCAAATTATCCGCTTGGTTTTTCTAAGCACCAGAGCTATTTTATTTTTGAGCAAAACCTTTGCAACTTGCTTCTCTTTAAGTACTTGGCAAAACAAAATATAAAATTAATTTTGGTTCATTACTTATTATTAATTTAATGACAGACAATATATTACAAGAAACATTATACAACTCGGTAAAGCAAATTATTGAGAAAGGCAGAAGTACTGTTTTCAAAGCAGTAAACTATACCATGATTATTTCTAATTGGGAAATAGGTTGCGAAATTGTAGAAATTGAACAAGAAGGGCAAGACAAAGCCCAATATGGAAAATATATAGTGTTTGAAAGAAAACAGCAGATTTAAGGCATTTTGAAATTTTAAAACCGCAGTTTACCTTTGTAAATGAGGATTTTAAAATTTCAAAATAACGCCAAAGATGCGTTTTCTTTCAGACACTATATAATCAAAAATTTGGCAGAACGTCTGACTGTTGAATATGGCGAAGGGTATGATGAAATAAATTTGAGATATTTTCGTAGGTTTTACCTTGCCTTTCCAATTCGTTACGCAGTGCGTAACGAATCTGATTTTATTTTGCACCCATTGTTGGCTGTAATTCGTACAGAACTTTCGTGGACACATTACCGAATATTATTGAAAGTTGAAAAAGAAGAAGCGCGAAATTTCTACATGAACGAAGCAGTGAACAGCAACTGGAATACTCGACAATTGGAAAGGCAAATTAATTCATTACTATTTGAACGATTAGCACTTAGCAAAGAAAAGAACGAAGTATTGCAACTTGCCAATAAAGGGCAAATACTGCATAAACCAAAAGATTTAATAAAAGATCCTTTGGTTTTAGAGTTTCTGAATATTGCCACTAAAAATAAATATCTTGAAAAAGAACTGGAACAGGCTTTGATAGATAAATTGCAAGATTTCCTATTGGAACTTGGAAAAGGATTTTCTTTTGTAGCTAGGCAACAGCGTATTAGTATGGACAACGATAATTTCTTCGTTGACCTTGTGTTTTACAATTTTTTATTAAAGTGCTTTGTTCTTATTGACTTGAAAGTTGGAAAACTAACCTATCAGGATATTGGACAAATGGACGGATACATTCGCCTTTACGAAGAAAAATACAAACCCATAGGCGACAATCCAACTATTGGAATAATACTTTGCACTGAAAAAAATGAAACGATTGTGAAATTTTCATTACTAAAAGATAGCGAACAAATTTTTGCTTCAAAATACAAGCTGGTAATTCCAACGGAGCAAGAATTGATTGAAGAAATTGAACGTGAAAAGCAGTTTATTGAACTAAAAAAAGAAAAAGATTAGTTTGATAAAGGTGCATAAATTAAAGGATAAATAAATATAAACAACTGATTTTCAAGCAAAAAATTAAACTCAATACAATTTAGCGGTCAGTGGGCTTTCTAAACATTCAATATTTTTTCTATTTTGTGTCTGTTGATACATTCGTGTTATTTTAGAGCATAAAGCCCACCGCCGCAAATTGTTTTTTGATGACTTCAAAGCCATTTATATCAAATTATCCGCTTGGTTTTCTATTCCATAAAAAAACCGGACAAATAGAAAACAATCATAGCAATTAATGCGCTTACGGGAATGGTAATAATCCAAGCCCAAAGCAATTTGATAGTAACACCCCAGCGCACAGCCGAAAGGCGTTTGGTAGCACCTACACCCATAATAGAACCCGTAATGGTGTGAGTAGTACTTACCGGAATTTTCAAAAACTCGGTAACAAACAAAGTTACAGCTCCAGCAGTTTCGGCAGCTACACCTTCAAATGGCGTTACTTTGGTTATTTTAGTACCCATGGTTTTTACTATCTTCCAGCCGCCGCTCATAGTGCCCAAGCCAATAGCTAAGTAACACGAAATCGGAACCCACGAAGGCATTTCGTAATTGGCAAACTCTACGGTTGTGCCCGATGTTTGGTTGAAATAAAGCCACGAAGTAACCCAAATAATTCCCATTACTTTTTGCGCATCGTTGCCACCGTGTCCTATACTAAATGCCGCCGAAGAAACTAATTGCAATTTCTTAAACCAAACACCCGATTTGTAAGTGTTCAACGAACTTAAAAACAAGGCAAATGTACTTATTATAAGCACGATGATAGAAAGCAATATCCATTTAAAGTTTTTACCATCTAAGATAACACTCAATAGATACGAGTTGTGAGTTTGTTCTACATCGGTTTTGATTGTGAAATATAAAAACACAAATGTGCCTAAAATAATCAAAACACTCACTATTTTGGGTGCAATACTCTTAGTAGCCGAATGTAAAAACCAAATGGCAATAAGAAAAGCAACCAACATACCAATCAGTGGCGCAATGAAAATAAACAAGGCTGTTTTTGAAATCATTAGTGCGTTGATGGAATTAAAACCAGCATAAGCAATGGCAGCCCCTGCAAATCCGCCAATAAGCGTATGCGATGACGACGAAGGAATGCCATAATACCAAGTAAGTAAGTTCCAAGCAATGGCAGCTACCAGTCCCGAAATAATTACACGATAGGTAATAAATTCTTCCAAAACGGTTTTAGCCACAGTGTTAGCTACTCCATGTTCTTTAAAAACAAAATAAGCCACAAAATTGAAAAATGCAGCCCACAATACCGCCTGAAAAGGCGTAAGTACCTTTGTAGAAACAAT
This sequence comes from Bacteroidota bacterium, assembly GCA_020047755.1. Classification (GTDB taxonomy): domain Bacteria; phylum Bacteroidota; class Bacteroidia; order Bacteroidales; family JAIFNL01; genus JAIFNL01. The sequence continues at coordinate 6,492 of JAIFNL010000035.1, read as the reverse complement.
GGTGGCTATCGAATTAGCTGCATCGTGAAATCCGTTGATAAAGTCAAAGATAAGAGCTAAGGCTATTATTATAATTAGAATAGTCATTTTTAGGGTTTTGTTTATTAAGCGTATTTTACTAGAATAGATTCAATTACGTCGGCTACGTCCTCGCACTTGTCGGTAACAATTTCCATGCTTTGCAACAAATCTTTTTTCTTTATAATCATAGCAGCCTCTTTTTCGTTTTCTAAGATAGAAACAAGTCCGTATTCAAAAATATCGTCGGCACGATTTTCTATTCCATTGATTTTGATGCATGATTCACGAATTTTGGCAGTATCTTTCATGTTGCGCAATCCGTAAACAGCAAGTTTTACTTCGGCTACGGCTTCGTCGTTAATGGCAGCAAGCTTGTGAATTTCGTTGTCGAGCTCGCCCAAACGATAAAGGACTATTTTTTTAGAAGAACTGTCGATGTAATCAGCTACATCGTCGAGTGCAGAAGCCAATGCGTGTATGTCTTCGCGGTCGAAAGGCGTGATGAAGTTTTTGCCAAGCTCGATAAAAACTTCGTGGGTAAGATTATCGTTTTGATGTTCGTAATCTTTTATTTTTTTTACCTCGTCTTTGCGAAAATTTGCATCGCTACTGTTAATGACTCCGATGAACAATTTATTCATCTGTATAATGTTTTCAGCTATTTGTTCAAATAATCCGTAAAACACATTGTTTTTTGCTGAAAAAGATTGTAAAAATTTTGAAAATGACATCGTTAAGTTAGTTTTAGTTTGTGCTCAAAATTAGATATTTGAGTTTGCTCTCTAAAAAAAACTGGGTTTTTTAACGATTTATTAACATTCCGAAACCGATTATTTTGCTTTAAGTTACAAAACAATGAGTTATATTTTAGATTTTCGTAATATTTTGTTAACATTCGTTGGAAAATATGCAAAACATGGCAATATGAGTGCTACAAAAAAGGAAATAGTATGAATTTACAAATCAATGTTGTTTCATTTAGAAACCACATGAATTTGTTTATCCGCTAAGTGCGGCTTAGTGGATTTAGCTTCAACTTTAACTTTGGTGACACTGTAAGTTATAGGCGTATTGCATAATTTTGGAATTTTAAACATAAAGAATTGATAATAGAAGAATTAACTAAAATAGACTTGTTGCAAATTGAAAATCAATATTTTACCACAAAGAACACGAAGAAGAACACAAAGAACACAAAGAATTAGCACCTTTGTGTTCTTTGTGAACTTCTTTGTGCCTTTGTGGTGAATAATTTTTTTCATTAAATAGCTCAATTTATCTAATTTGTTGATTATTAATTTACAACAAGTCTAATAAATTATACATATTGACATCTAAATTGATTTTGTACAATTTTTGCTAACTTTTATTAAAAATCATTCTTTATATGGCTAACAATAAAATAATTTGTATCTTTGCAAAAGTTGTATAAACTCATTTCAAGTGAGTTTGTATTGAATCGTATAAGTATTTTTCAAACATAGATAATGTGATAACGTAGAAAAAATTAATACAGCATTATTTATATTCATAACTACAACAAATCAATTATAAACAATCAAAAAAAAACTAGTTGGAAATTAATTTAACTAGAAAGAAACTAATTCAATGCAAAAAGAAATAAGCATCATTCTTACACCTCATCAGGTGGATAACATAGAAATACTTAAAAAAATATTAGCCAAAAAACTTTCGGTAACAGAAGAAGAAATTTCGGGCTATCATTTGTTGCGCAAATCGATAGATGCTCGAAGTGGTAACGTGAAAGTAAATATGCAATACCGCGTTTTTGTGGGCGAAGAGCCAACTCCTACCGAAAAAATAAAAGTGGACTACAAAGATGTGAGCCAATCAAATCAAGTAATTGTGGTAGGTTCGGGACCAGCAGGTTTGTTTGCAGCTTTGCGCTTAATCGAATTGGGTTTGAAGCCCATCGTATTTGAGCGAGGCAAAGAGGTAAAAGAGCGTAAAAAAGATATTGCACAGCTAAATAGAAACGCAAAGCTCGACCCAGAGTCGAATTATAGCTTTGGCGAAGGAGGAGCAGGTGCTTTTTCTGATGGCAAACTTTATACTCGCTCTAAAAAAAGAGGGAATTACCGAAAAATTTATGAAGTACTCCATTTTTTTGGTGCACAAGACGATATTCTAATCAATGCACAGCCGCATATTGGTACCGATAAATTGCCAACCATAATAGCAAATATTCGCCAACAAATAATCGAATCGGGCGGAAAATTTTATTTCAACTCAAAAGTTATCGGTTTGGTGATTGAAAACCAAGAAGCTAAAGGAGTAGAATTGGAAAATGGCGCACAAGTATTTGGGGAAGGTGTTATTTTGGCAACAGGTCATTCAGCCAGAGATGTTTACAAATGGCTGCACAAGCAAAATATAGAACTCGAAGCAAAGCCTTTTGCCGTGGGCGTGCGTGTAGAGCATTCGCAGTATCTTATCAATAAAATTCAATACCACAACAGCTCGGAAATAAAATATTTGCCAGCAGCAAATTATAGCCTTACTACTCAAGCCAATGAGCGTGGGGTTTATTCGTTTTGTATGTGTCCGGGTGGTTTTATCATTCCGGCAGCAACTTCGGAAAACGAAGTAGTTGTAAATGGAATGTCGCCATCGCACAGAAATTCAAAATATGCCAATTCGGGCATAGTGGTGGAAGTGCGATTGGACGATTTGAGCGATTTTAGTGAGCATGGTGTAATGGCAGGCTTGCGATTTCAGGAACATTTGGAGTTGCTTTCGTTTCAAAATGCTAACCAATACCAAAAAGCTCCAGCGCAACGCTTGAAAGATTTTGTGGAAGGAATAACTTCAAAGGATTTACCCGAAACGTCTTATTTTCCTGGAGTTGTGTCTTCAGGAATGCACGAGTGGCTGCCAAAACGCATTTACTCGGCATTAAAAAAGGGACTTTTGGATTTTGACAAAAAAATGAAAGGCTACGTAACTAACGATGCAGTAGTTTTGGGAGTGGAAACACGCACTTCGTCGCCCATCAAAATACCACGCAACGATGAAAACTTGGAACACATTAGCATCAAAAACCTTTATCCTTGTGGCGAAGGCGCAGGGTATGCAGGTGGCATAGTATCGTCGGCAGTAGATGGCGAACGCTGCGCCGAAAAAATAGCAGAAAAATTTTTTTCGACAGGAAAAAAATAATTTTTAAAGAAAAATAAACTATTTTTTAAAGGTTAAAATTCTAATAATCAAAATATAAGAATTGGATTATTTAATTGTATATTAAAAATATTAATATTTTTAACAGTATTTTTTTCGTTAAATAAACAAGTTTTATATCTTTGTAAATTATAAATGAAAAGAAAACCAACAAATAATTTATTTTTTTTGGAGGCACTAAAAAAAACAAATCTAATATAAAGTTTAATGGTTTAAAAGCCTTAATTTATTGAAATAAAAAAGATTATGGAAGTATTAAGAGTAGAAGGTTCAGGCTATACGCCAAAAGTTGTTTTAGATCCTGCAAGCAATACATTTGAAATATCAGGTCGCTCTTTGCCGGAAGATGTTTCGGCTTTCTACAGCCCTATTATTGAATGGATTAACAACTATGCTCAAAGTCCGAACAAAAAAACAGTTTTTGAATTTAAGCTAACTTATTATAATACGGCATCATCGAAGTTACTTTTAAATATCATGTCGAAACTTGAAGATATTGTAGCCGATGACAATGAAGTATTAATAAAATGGTATTATCCAGAAGACGACGAAGATTTAGAAGAAGCTGGCGAAGAGTACGCTGATATTGTGGACGTACCTTTCGAATCGATTCCTTATTAGTTTTCTGTTTTTAGGCTTTCTAAAACCTAACTATTTATTTTTTTGAAGAAAATAAATCTAGGTGAAATAGGTTGCAAAAAGATATAGAGAGCTAATATGCTCTCTTTTTATTTATTATAGGTTTTGACTTTCAGCAAATTATACTAAATAACAGATTAAAATCAGTTTATTCTATTTAGGTTTGTTTATAAGCTTAAAATAACTAGCACCGTCCTTTAGTTGCGGTGTAAAAAATAATAGAAGGTTTGGACTTTAGCCCTTACTCTAAGATTTTGGGCTAAAGCCCATGAGTGCGTTTGTTTATTTACTACGGCATAAATGCCGTAGCTAGTTATAAAAGCTAGTTCTGCGAGAAAATTTTATATTTATAGTTTGCTATAAATCTTTTTTTTCTTTGTGGTTAATCAAATAATTAGAACCACAAAGAACGCAAAGAAGAATCACAAAGAACACAAAGCTAAAGTATAAGCTAATTAAAGAGACTTATTTATTGCAATACTTCGTTAATTTTTTTCTAATGAATTAAATAACAGAACTTTGCCAAAGTTTACTATTCTGATTATTATGCAGGTAATTAACTATTTAGTAATTTACAAACTGCACTTTGGCAAAGTTTACCGAACTATTATTATTGCTTTGCATAGCATTAAACGAATAAGAAAGTAAAAAAACAGTAGTTGCTTACTTTGAGACAAAATTAATATATTTTCAATAAAAAAATGGAACCTCTTATTTTCAAAGCCGTTAGGCAGAACCCTGAAATTGTTTTAGATTCAAAACAAAATATATTTCGTATTTGGGGAAGGTCAGCACCTGAAGATGCTGCCGAATTTTACAAGCCTGTATTAGATTGGCTTACTTTATATTTTCAAAATCCTAATTCAACAACAGTTCTTCAGTTTAAGTACTTTTATTACAACACAAGTTCTTCAAAAATGATTCTTCAGATATTAAAAATCTTATCGTCTGAATTTGAAAAAGGAGTAGCAATAAGTATCGAATGGCTTTACCCTCAAGATGATGAGGATTTATTAGAAGCAGGACAAGAATATTCTGAAATTGCCGAAATTCCCTTTGAATTAGTGCCATATTAGCGTTCAATGGCATCTAATTCGTAGAATTTTGGGATTTTTAAATTTTAAGCATCAGTGCTATTTTATTTTTGAGCAAACCTTTTGCTATTTGCTTATTTTTAAGCACTTGGCAAAACGAAATATACAATTAATTTGGGTTTACTACTTATTATTACTGCTCTTCTTGTCGGTTTGCAATGTAGTTGCGCCATTTTTCGATGCCAAGCGTCATATCTTGTGGCAATTCGGAATCAAATTCCATAAACTCATTGGTTACTGGGTGTGTAAATCCTAACGACTTGGCATGTAAGGCTTGTCGGGGTAAAATCTTGAATACATTGTTTACAAACTGTTTGTATTTGGTAAAAGTAGTGCCTTTTATAATTTCGTTTCCGCCATAGGTTTCGTCGCTAAAAATTGGGTGCCCTATGTAGCGCATGTGTGCGCGTATTTGGTGGGTGCGTCCGGTTTCGAGCTTACATTCGATAAGCGAAACGTAGCCAATGCGCTCTATTACTTTGTAATGTGTAACGGCGTGCTTGCCGTATTCGCCATTTGGGAAAATGGTCATCACTTTTCTGTCTTTGAGGCTCCTGCCAATGTTTCCGGTTATAGTGCCTGAATCTTCGTCAAAATTGCCCCAAACTAGCGCAATGTATTTGCGGCTGGTAGTGCGGTCGAAGAATTGTTTTGCTAACTTGGTTTTGGCTTCTAATGTTTTGGCTATAACCAAAATACCCGAAGTGTCTTTGTCTATTCGGTGAACCATTCCCGGGCGAATATCTCCTTGTTCAAACACGGGGCAGTCGCGCAAATGGTGGGCAAGTGCATTCATAAGTGTGCCTGTGTAATGCCCAAAACTTGGGTGAACTACCATTCCGGCTTCTTTGTTTACAACCAAAAGCGAATCGTCTTCGTATAGAATGGTAAGTGGAATGTCTTGAGGTACAAGCTCTATTTCGCGCTTGGGGTAAGTCATTACCACAGCAATAGTGTCGCCTGGTTTTACTCTGTAATTTGATTTTACGGCTACTCCGTTGGCTAAAATATTGCCCGATTCGGCTGCTTCTTGTATTTTATTGCGCGAAATATGTTCTACTCGTGTGGCTAAAAATTTATCAACTCTTATTATTTTTAAACCTTTATCGGCTATAAATTTATGATGTTCAAAAAATTCTCCTATTTGTTGTTCTTCAAAAAATTCATCTTGCTCTTCAAGAAATAATTCTTGTTGGTCATCAAAAATATCTTGTTCTATTGTCATTTAATTGTTTAAATCGTTAATGTATTGTTGTTTTGTTGTTTGCGCTGTTTTTCAATTTCGTCAATTGAAGGTTCTACATAAATTGAAATTTTGTGGTTTGTTATTCTATTTGCAAATTTAATTTGCTGCTGCTATTTCCGATTCAATTTAATGCTGCAAATTTACGCATTTTTTTGTTAATTTTCAAAATTAGCTTTTGTTTTCTTTTAATCGCTGCTAAGTAATGTTTGAAAGAAAACTACGCAAAATCGGTTCGACCGGCTTGTCCGGTCTGTCCGATGATTTGCTAACAGCCTAACCGACAGACCGACAAGT
>JAIFNL010000156.1 GCA_020047755.1 Bacteroidota bacterium | reverse complement strand
CTTCGGTGCTGATTTATAAAAATGAATAATTTTTGAAATTTTAAAATACAACAATTTGAAAATGTATTAATTTTGAAATTAAACCATTTTCAAATTGAATCTTTCCTTATAAATAAACTTTCGGTTGTACTTTGCCTTTGAGCACTTTAAGCCCGTTTTGAGCCAAAGCCGCCATTTCGTCTTCGCCCGGGTAAATGTGAACGGGAGCCATTTTGTAGATGCGCTCAATAATCATGTTTACAAAAATTTTGCTGTTGGCAATACCTCCGGTAATTAGAATTGAATCCACATTGCCTTTGAGGGCAGCGAACATAGCACCAACCTGTTTTGCAACCTGATAAGCCATTGCTTCAAAATATAAAAGCGCTTTTTCGTCGCCAGCAACAGCGGCTAATTCTACTTCGTAAGCACTGTTTGTGCCCATAAATGCCGAAAAACCGCCTTTACCTACTATCATTTTCATAATTTCGGGTTGTGTATATTTTCCCGAAAAACACAAGCGAACCAAATCGCCACTTGGCAAGCTTCCGCTTCGTTCGGGCGAAAAAGGTCCTTCGCCATCGAGGGCTTGATTTACATCGATTACTCTTCCTTTTTCGTGCGCTCCCACGCTAATACCTCCACCCAAATGCACCACAATTAAGTTCAAATCATCGTATTTTTTGAGTAGCGACTCGGCATGCGAACGAGCAACGGCTTTTTGGTTCAAAGCATGAAAAATAGATTTTCGCTCAAAAAGCGGGTGTCCCGAAATTCGTGCCAAAGGTGAAAGTTCATCAACTACCACAGGGTCAGCAATATAAGCTTTTGCATTTGGCAACTGTTTTGCCAAATCGTCGGCAATTAAACCTCCCAAATTGCTCGCATGTTCGCCAAGTGTTTTGTCGTACAAATCCTCTTTCAGTCGGTCATTGACTTCATAAACTCCAGATTCTATGGGTTTTACAAGTCCACCTCGCCCTACAATTGCACGAATTTTAGCAAATTCTACTTTTTCTTTTTCAAGCTCAGCTACAATTAATTTTTTTCTAAATTCGTATTGGCTTGCAATATCTTCAAACACCGAAAGTTCTTCAGATGAATGCTTTATATTTCTAACAAAAATGGGTGTATTTTCTTCAAAAACAGCTATTTTTGTAGAAGTAGAACCCGGATTTATTGCTAAAATATAAAATCGTTCCATAATATTTTTTTAGTTTATAGTTAGTCAATTTGAAATTTGGTTAATTAGAGTCTGCTTTTTTAGTCAACCTTTCCAAAGTTTTTAACTTTGGAAAAGTTCATAATCAATTAGTTAATTTGTTACTTGCTAACTGCTGCAAGCACTATGCTGTTGAGTTTTGTTTCTTCGCTGTCGGAACGCGAAGTAAGTACAATGGGTGCTTTTGCGCCCAAAATAACGGCTGCCGATTTGCTTTCTACAAAATAAGCCAACGCCTTGTAAATCACGTTTCCAGCTTCTATGGTTGGGAAAACCAACAAATCGGCATCGCCTGCTACTTGGCTAGCTATTTTTTTGTGCTCGGCACTTTCTTTGCTAATTGCATTGTCGAAAGCCAAAGGTCCGTCGATGATGCAATTTTTGATTTGCCCGCGCTCTTGCATTTTCGATAAAATGGCTGCATCGATGGTGGCAGGCATTTTGTCGCTTACCGTTTCTACTGCTCCCAAAATGGCAACTTTGGGCTTTTCGATGCCAATGCTATTCATAAACGAAACGGAATTGTTGATAATTTCTATTTTTTCGTTTAAATCGGGAGCTATGTTCATAGCTACATCGGTGAGAGCAAGCAACTTATGGTAATTGGGCAATTCGTAAAATGCTAAATGCGAAAGCACTTTGGCTTTTTTCAACCCCCACTCGCTGTTGAGCACGCCTCTAAGCAAAGTGCCAGTAGCTACGTAGCCTTTCATCAAAATATCGGCTTCGCCAGAGCTAACAAGTTGCACTGCTTTTTTTACCGCCAAAGTTTCGTCGGTTTCGTTAATGATGTGAGTATTTGAAAGGTCGAGTTGTTCTTTAAGGGCAATTTCTTTTATTTTTGCCTCATCGCCAACCAAATAAGGAATGACATAGCCTTTGTTTTTGGCTTCAATTACTGCCGAAAGGGCGTGAGCATCTTGCGCTACGGCTACCGAAAGTTTTTTTACTTTGGTTTGTTTTGCTATTAAAGAATACAATTCTTGTATTGTGTTCATTTTTAACGTCTTTTATTGGTTTTGGTTTATAAATAAGTTGTGTTTTTTAGAAAATAGCTTTTCCTAGCCAACTATAGCTTTAAAAAAAATCTAATTTCAAAAAAAATGTTCCTTTTCGTACAGTTTAGTTGTATCGAATATTTTGTAAATTGTAAGTTATCTGTAAAATTTAATATTTTTTCAATTTGTTTGATACTTTGTGTAACTTTGCCTGAAAAGGAAAAATATAGATTTTTGCTATACTATATTTCAATGTTGCACATAAGTTTCTTTCTTGCAATGTATCAACTTACGACAAAAGATTGTAATTAGAGTACATTCGTTGTTGCATTTATTCATTATCAATTGTTTTTCGTAAATCGTTAATTATTTCATCTGATAAATCAGTAATCGTTTTAATTATTTCGTTTGAATATCCAGCTTTAATTCCTTTTATTGCGTTTTTTATATTTTGCTTTTGCATTCCGTCAATTTCTCCTTCAACTCTTGCATTATCAACAGAATTTTTTAAATCAAGGTAGTGTTTTAAACTATCTAAATATTTTTGTCGTTCTTCGGCTGTATATTTCGCAATTTCAGCAATTTTAAATGCTTTTTTAAATATTTTTTCTTGCAATTTTGATGGAATTCTATCAAATTTATGGAGATTTTTCAACAAGAAAAACCATTTGTCAAGATGAGTTTCTAATTCATCTTCGGTTTTTGTGTAATTTGGCATTTGAACATACACAAAACTTAATTTGTCATTAAAAACTTTTCCTGTTGTTTTACTTATTAAACCGATTTCATCAACAACCAATTTATTTTTATCTTTATCATCAAATACAAAATCAAGTATTCCAACACAATACACAGCTTTCAATTCATAGTTCCAATCACCTTTTTGTGCTTGTTCTTGAATTGGAAATGTTGCATAATACAAACTTCTATCTTTAAAAAACTGCTGCTTTACTTTTTGTAATTCAACAATAAATTTTTCACCGTGCTCGTTTTCGCAATATAAATCAAAAATTGCTTTTCTGTCTGTATCTGTTGAGCCTAAGTGTTCTGTTTTCTTGTACGTTAAATCTTTAATTTTCTCTTTAGTTTTCAATAATTCGTTGAGAAAATCTATTAATAAGTCTTTATTTGGTTCAGAGCCAAATAGTTTTTTAAATCCAAAATCTGTAAATGGATTTACGAATTTTTCTTTTATTTCTATTTTATTTTCAATCTTTTGCATATAAATCTGTTTTATGCAAATTTACGAATATTTTAAATGTTTTCAAATTTTTATCCGATTATCTGTTTTAAAATCATTTATTGCAACTAACAAAAAAACATGTTCCATTCAATTTTATTTTAGTAACAATACGAAAATTAGATTGAATAAAACATGCCAAAAATAATATTTTTTTTGAAAAAATGATATGCTTTTTTTAAAATTATCTACAAAAAGAAAAAGTTTATGCTGTTTCTACAACACGTTGAGTATCACGAGCAATAACAAGTTCTTCGTTGGTAGGCACTACCATTACTTTTACTTTTGAAGTTTCGGTAGTTAAGCAAGCTTCTTTGCCACGTACATTGTTTTTCGATTTATCGAAATCTACGCCCAAAAACTCAAAATCCGTTAAAATTTCGGCACGAGTTTCGGTACCGTTTTCGCCAATTCCTCCGGTGAAAATGATTAAATCAACTCCTCCCATAGCAGCAGCGTACTCGCCAATGTATTTTTTGATGCGGTAATGGAACATATCCAAGCCTAATTTGGCTCTTTCGTTGCCAGCAGCTGCAGCTTCTTCTACTTCGCGCATGTCTGACGAAACACTTGTAATTCCAATCATTCCGCTGTGCTTATTGATGAGCGTGTTGAGTGTTGCAGCCGAAATTTCTTCTTTTTCCATAATGAAAGTCAATGCTCCAGCGTCCACATCGCCTACACGAGTTCCCATAATCAAACCTTCTACAGGAGTTAATCCCATGGAAGTATCCACGGATTTTCCGTATTTGATAGCCGCTGCCGATGCGCCGTTGCCTAAGTGTAACGTGATGATTTTGAGCGATTCAAAGTTCACACCTAAAATATCGCAGGCTCTTTTTGCAACAAATTTGTGGCTTGTGCCGTGAAAACCGTAACGTCTGATACCATATTTTTTGTACAACGAGTAAGGCAAAGCGTACATGAAAGCTTTTGCGGGCATAGTTTGGTGGAAAGCAGTATCAAAAACAGCTACTTGTTTTACTTTTGGCAAAAGCAATTCCATAGCGTAAATACCTTTTAAGTTTGCCGGATTGTGCAAAGGAGCTAGTTCTGAAGCTTCTTCTATTTCGGCAATTACAGCATCGGTAATCAATTCGCTTTTGTCAAATTTTTCGCCTCCGTGTGCAACTCGGTGTCCTACAGCTTCGATTTCTTCGATGCTTGAAAGGCAACCGATTTCTTTGCTTGTTAGTACGCCTAAAATATATTCAATTCCTACCTTGTGGTCTATAATTTCGCCTTCGAGCATTACGCTGTCTTCGCCCAATTTTTGATATTTCATAAATGAGCCTTTCATTCCTACTTTTTCAACAATTCCTTTTGCCAAAACGGTTTCGGTTTCGATGTTGAAAAGTTGGTATTTTATAGAAGAGCTTCCACAATTTAATACTAATATTTTCATTTTATTCTTGTTTACGATTTTTTGTTTTTATCAAAAAAAGTACTTGAAAATCTATTTTGTTCTGTTATTAAAAAAAATAGAGTAATGTTGAAATCTGTTGCAAAGCCCTTCAAGGGTTTGGAACCTTTGAAGAATTAAACGATTACCATCAGATTTAAAAACAACATTGATTATTCTTTGCGACTCGATTTTTTCTTCATTTTTTGACCTTTTTCGTCATATTTGTAGAAACCTTCGTTTGTTTTTCTGCCTAATTTGTTAGCTCTAACCAAACGTTTTAGAATAGGAGAGGCTTTGTATTTCATGTCGCCAAATTCGCTGTATAAGTTATCCATCCAGCGTACTACTTTGTCTAAGCCTATTTTATCAGCCATTTCAAAAGGTCCGAGTGCTAATCCGAAACTGCTTTTCATTACTTCATCGATGTTTTCAAGTGCGCTTACTTTTTCCATATAAATTTCGCAAGCCTCATTGATGAGTGGCACAAACAAGCGCACGCTGATAAGTCCGGGAGATTCTTCCACAGGAATAACAGTACTTGCCAATATTTTGGTAAACTTGATAACTTTTTCGTAGGCTTCGTCGCTAGTGTGTAATCCGCGAACTACCTCCACGGTGCGCGATTCGGGCGCAGTGGTTGAAAAATGCAAACTCACACAACGGTCTTTGTACTCCAATTCGTTAGACAAACCAGTGATAACTATGGTAGTAGAGTTGGTAGCAATAATTGCATCTTTGGCAACATGTTTTTCAATGTTTTTGAAAATTTTCTTTCTCAATTCTACGCTATCTTCACGTACTCGCGAAAGAACAGCCTCGATAACTAAGTCGCAACCGGCTAGGTTTTTACAATCGGTAGAACCATAAATTCGTTTCATTACTGCACGTTTTTCGCTTTCGGTAACTCCCCAGCGATTAATCATGTCGTCTAACTCTTTTTCAATTCCGGCATAGGCTTCTTTTACTTTTTCATCGGTAAGTTCAATAAAAACAACCTCTATGCCTTGTCGGCTAAACATTCGAGAAAGGCTTTGACCTACTGAGCCACAGCCTACTATACCTACTTTTGAGAACAGCACTTTGGGTCTGTCCATTTCTCCTAATCCAAATTTTTCTATTGGAAGTACTTTCATTCTATTTTGTTTTAAATTCAAATTTTAAATCTCTTCGTAATTATGGGTTGATTTGAAAATAAATTTATTTTCAAATCAACTCATCATTAATCTTCAAATTGAAGAATTATTTTGCCGCTTGATTTGCAGTAATTGCCACTAAATTAACAATATCGCTTACTGAGCAGCCTCTCGAAAGGTCGTTGATAGGAGCAGCCATTCCTTGCAAAACAGGACCAACCGCTTCGGCTCCCGCCAGGCGTTGTACCAATTTGTAGGCAATGTTTCCAGACTCTAAAGTAGGGAAAACCAACACGTTAGCAACTCCGGCTATTTCGCTGTTTGGTGCTTTGCTTTTTCCAATGGAAGGAATAATAGCAGCATCGGCTTGCATTTCGCCATCAATTTTCAAATCGGGCGCCATTTCTTTGGCAAGGCGTGTAGCTTCTACAACTTTGTCCACCATTTCGTGTTTTGCGCTGCCTTTGGTTGAAAAGCTCAACATGGCAATTCTAGGCTCTATTTGAGCAATAGCGCGTGTAGTGCGTCCGGTAGCCACGGCTATTTCGGCAAGTTCTTTGGCGGTAGGGTTTGGGTGAACGGCACAATCGGCAAAAACCATTAAGCCATTTTCGCCAAATTGATTGTCTTTCAAAAACATAAGAAAAGCACCTGAAACAACACTAATACCGGGTGCAGTTTTAACGTACTGAAATGCAGGACGTAACACATCGCCCGTTGCATTGTTTGCTCCAGCTACTTCGCCATCGGCATCACCGGCTTTTATCATCAAAGTAGCTAAATACAAAGGGTCTTCGAGAAGTTTTAACGCTTCTGCTTTGGTTAAGCCTTTCGATTTACGAATTTCGACCATTAAATCGGCATATGAATCGATGCGGCTATCTGTTTTAGGGTTTACTATTTCGGCTTTGTTTATGTTTTTTAGTCCAAAACCTTCTGCTTTTGCTAAAATATCGCTTGGCTCGCCTATTAAAACGATTTGAGCAATGCCTTCTGCCAAAATTTCGTCGGCAGCTCTTAGCGTTCTTTCCTCCCAGCTTTCTGGAAGAACAATGCGTTTATTGTGTTTTTTTGCGTTTTCTTTAATCTGATTTAATAAATCCATGTCTTTTGCTTTTTAAAAAAATGCTATTATTGAACTATAAAGATGCAGTTCTTTGTAAAAAAAAGGGCTGTTTAAGATTTAAAATTCTTATTTGTAATACGTTAAGAACTGATTATTTTGGAACAAAAGTACAAATTTTAATTTCATTTTTGCATACATTTAACATAATTTAATGTAAGTTTTTGGTGTGTTTAAAAGCAGTTTTTGAAATAAGCACTTGTTTTAATTTTATTTTTGAGTAGAACCTTTGCGACTTGCTTATTTTTTAAGTACACTAAAAATTGAAAAAAATGCCATTTGAAGCATCAAATGGCATTTTAGTATGCGAAAAGGACAAAATAACAAAAAACTATTTTGCAATTTCCGGCTTCATTTTATTGCGAACTATTTCAAAAACCATAGGCAAAAGAGACAGCCCAATGATTCCGAAAATAACAATTTCAAAGTTTTTTTGCACAAAAGGCAGATTTCCAAAGAAATAGCCTAAAAGAGTTAAACTCGTAATCCACAACGCACCGCCTACAATGTTGTAGCGCAAAAATTTGCCGTAAGTCATTTCGCCAATTCCAGCAACAAAAGGCGCAAAAGTACGAACGATTGGAACAAAACGAGCAATTATAATGGTTTTAGAACCATGTTTTTCGTAAAATTCGTGTGTTTGGTCGAGGTATTTTTGCTTTACAATTTGTCGTCCACGTATTTTCCAGTGCAACACTTTGAGCCCAATAGTTTTGCCGAAATAATAATTAAGCCCATCGCCAATAACGGCTGCCACAAAAAGCGAGGAAAGAACTATCCACAAATTTAATTCGGCTGTTTGTCCGGCTTCATTTACAACGCCTGCACAAAAAGTTCCGGCAGCAAAGAGCAGCGAATCACCAGGCAAAAAAGGCATCACAACAAGTCCGGTTTCTACAAAGATGATTAAAAATAAAATGGCATAAATCCAAACGCCGTAATTTAGAATCATGTAAAATAAATTTTCGTCCAAATTTAAGAAAAAATCAAGAAATGCTTTTATAAATTCCATTAGTTTTATTTTTTAGTTTTAAATTGGCGACAAATATACATTTTTTTATAAAAATTCAAAACCAAATAAGAAGGTATCTTGGTTTTGATGTAAAAATAAATTGTATAGAAAGTTTTTGAAACGAACACTTTGAATTGTAATTATTTACATTTGGTTTGAGAAAAAAAGTTGTCAGTCAATTTTTTGCTGATTTTCAACTTTCAAAACGTAAGAAGTTCCATTCCAAGTGTAGGTAAATTCATTAATACTTTGATTTCGTGAGCCTTGAAACGTGAAAAAATCGTGCCATCCGTCATGGATTTCTTTCAAAATAGTTACTGAAGGCGCAGTTCCATTGGGAATTTCTTCTTTTTCCGAAATTAGTTTCCATTTCCCTTCTTGTTTGGTAAAAAGCGAGTAAAAATAGCCAGCTGAGCAGCCACTTGTGGCTACAAATTCTTCTTTTTTGCCGTCGTCGTTCAAATCTATGGCAATAACTACCTCGTCGATGCCCCATATAGTTCGCAAACTATCTTTCAATTTTAAAGCTTGTGAATATTCAAATTCATTATTATCAGTATTTTGTGGTGATTTTTCAGATTCTAAATTTTCCGAATTTCCACAAGCCTGCAAAAAAAAGCTGGCAAAAAAAGCAATGATTAAAAAAGTTTTTGTTTTTTTCATTTTGTAATTTTTGATTTGTTTTTTTTTAAAAAGTATAGTAAAAGTTTAAAAAAAAGAAACTAAACAGTAGTCGTTTCTATTGCAAAAGTAACACAAAGTAAAGTGTTTTTTTTGTTTATAAAAAATTAATAAATGTATTGTCTTAAAAATCAGGTATATTGTTGTAAAACATACTCAAAAAGCATAAGTTTTTTTTTCGGCTCAAAAAAAAGAATTACATTTGAACAGATTCTTTTTCCTTTTTCAATAGAAAAAGATTCTCATAAATAATTGATAATTAATAATTTAATATTCAATTATACTTTATGTACAAACTTCAAATTAGTTTTAAAATATAAAACAGAACAAAACTGTTTTATTAAAATCAAAAGTTAAAAGCAAATGAAGAAACTTACAATCTTATTTTTCGCTTTGGCGATATTTCTTGGAAATTACTCAAGCTCAAGGGCTTGTACAAATTTTTTGGTTACCAAAGGTGCCTCTGCCGATGGTTCTACTTTTATAACTTATGCTGCTGATTCTCACACACTTTACGGAGAATTGTACTTTTGGAAAGCTCAAGATTGGGTAGCCGGAAGTTTGCTCAAAGTAAACGAGTGGGACACCGGAAAACTTCTTGGACATATAGAACAAGTTGCTCATACATACCAAGTTATAGGTAATATGAACGAATTTCAGTTGGCAATAGGCGAAACTACTTTTGGCGGCAGAGATGAGCTAGGAAGCCAAAAAGGTGCAATTATGGATTACGGAAGTTTAATTTATATCACACTTTCGAGAGCCAAAAATGCACGCGAAGCCATTAAAATCATGGGCGAATTGGTAGCAAAATACGGCTATTACAGCTCTGGCGAATCGTTTTCAATTCAAGACCCCAACGAAGTTTGGATACTCGAAATGATAGGAAAAGCCGATTTCGACAAAGGCGCAGTTTGGGTAGCTCGCAGAGTTCCAGATGGTTATATTTCGGGGCACGCCAACCATGCACGCATCGAAACTTTCCCTTTGAGCGACGGAAAAACCTCTATTTCGTCAAAAGAATTTGACAAAATTAATTTGCCTACTATTTCTACCGTTTATGCTCACGATGTAGTTTCGTTTGCTCGCGACAGAAAATGGTACACCGGTGCCGACAAAGATTTTAACTTTTCGGAAGTTTATGCACCAGTTGATTTTGGCGGAGCGCGTTTTAGCGAAGCTAGAGTTTGGGCAGGTTTTAGAAAATTCAACAGCCAAATGGATCAATACGTGGATTATGCAATGGGCAAAATTAAAAGAGACGAAAAAACCGGATTTGCTACCAATCGTATGCCACTTTGGATAAAACCCGACCACAAATTGACTGTGAAAGAACTCATGGACGTAATGCGCGACCACTACGAAGGCACTCCTTTAGATATGACTACCGATGTAGGCGCAGGAGCTTTTGGGCTTCCATATCGTTGGCGACCACTTACTTGGAAGTCAGATGAAGTAGAATATTTGAACGAAAGAGCTATTGCAACCCAACAAACCGGATTCATTTTTGTGGCACAATCGCGCTCTTGGTTGCCCGAATGGGTTGGCGGAATTCTTTGGTGGGGCGTAGATGATGCAGCCACAAACGTTTTTATGCCACTGTATTGCGGTTTGGACGAAGTTCCTGAGAATATAAAAGCCGGAAATGGCGATATGCTTACTTATTCGCCAACTTCTATGTTTTGGATTTTTAATAGAGTAACCAATTTTGCTTACATGCGTTACAGCTTGGTTTCAAAGGATATAATTGAAACTCAGACCATTTTGGAAAATAAATTCATTGAAAATACTGCTGCTATTGATGCTGCTGCTATGTCGCTTTACAAAGCAAACCCAGCAAAAGCACGCCAATTTGTTTCGGAATATTCCAATGCACAAGTTCAATTTGTTTTTAATACTTGGCAAAAACTCGACCAGTTTTTACTGGTTAAATACCTCGATGGCAACGTGAAGAAAGAAGAAAACCGTGTGTTTTTGCGCAATGGCAACGATATTTCACTTCCTGCAAGTCCAAACTTTCCGGGTTATTCAGAAGAATGGAAAAAGAACGTAATCAAAGAAACCGGCGACAAACTCAAAGTTCAAGGCGCATCGCATTAATTAGCTGGTAATAATTTAATTATAAAAAATAATAATAACTAAAAAATTAAGAGCAATATGTTAATTAAAAATTAATGAAACATATTGCTCTTTTTTTTGTTCTTTTTTATTTTTTTTGTATATTTGCTTACATATTTTGAAAAACTTTTAAAAAAAATGATTTATACAATTTGCTATTGAAATTAGCAACATCAAAAAGGAATAATCATATCCATTTATAAATTTGTAAAACTAGTATTATGAAAAAAAATTTGTTCTTAATTCCTCTTTTTCTTATTGGATTTTTAACCATAAACTCCTGTGTAACAGAAGATGTAGAAAATGACGGAAAATTAGATTCACTTAAAACAGAAAACGTACCAGACGACAAAACTGTGTACAAATTACCCTCACCCATTGAATTGTACAAGTTTTTGTATGCTTCAAAAACAACATTTAAGAAAGATGCGCTCAATTCGATAGAACGTAGAGAAAAATACAATACCTCTACTCGAAAAGCTTTAAATTTAGGTGTTTACGCATCTGATTTGGCTTATAGCGCAGTTTTTGAAAAAACACAAGAAACTTTTCAATATTTCAAAACAGCACGTATTTTAGCTGACGAGCTAGCTATTTCAGAAGGTTTTAACGAAAAAGTAGCCAACAGAATAGAAAATAATTTAGAAAATGTAGATTCTCTTTACGAAATTGCGTCTGACGCTTATTGGGACGCTACTACTTTTTTGGAAGCTGAAAATAAAACCGAATTATTATCGTTCATAATAATCGGTAGTTGGATAGAAAGCGTTTACATTGCAGGGCAATCGGTTGATAAATTTTCGCCTAAAAATGAGATTGTTATTAGAATTGCAGAACAAAAACTACTGCTCGAAAATTTGCTCGATTATTTGAATAGCCACGAAAAAAATGAAGAAATAAACAAAATAGTTCGCAAATTGAACGAACTAGAAGAATATTTTTACAATTTATACGATGGCTCAAATAATATAAACATCACCGAGTCGAACTACAAAAAATTAATTGAAAAAGTAACTGCTTTAAGAAACGCATTTGTTTATTAATGCACTACTTGCGGCTTGTCAAAAAAGATTTTCTGTCTATTGGTAATTTTTTTCGTTACAAATAGAATTAGGCATAATCATTGCTTTGTTCCTTTTAGAAAGAAAAACAACTGTTTTCAATAAATCTATTTGCTACAAAGTAAAATTATTATTTCAACTAAAATATACATTTATAGAGTATGAAAACTATTTTAAAATATACTATTCTTTTAATAACTCTCGGCATGCTGTCGTTTACTTATGCCGAAGCACAAAATTGCTCAAAGAAGAAGTTTTGTAGCGAAGACTCCTATGGCGACTTTGATTATCGAAGCCAATCGAGCTATGCTATTTTAGCATCGGGCGATACTGCGAGAGCTTCAATTGTGATTTATTCAAAGCAAGATGCCCGCATTTTGGTTTGCTGCGATCCTGTTTTAGGCAATGTAAATTGGCGAATTTATGAGCCTATTCGTTACACAAAACGAACAGTAAAAGAAATAAACCGCAATGAGGAAGAAACTCCGGTTTATGCAAGAGACAAAAACGGAGACCCAATTCAAGAAGTGGACGAATGGGGAGACCCCAAATACAACGAAAATTACGATCCAGTTTACAAAGTAGAACGCTACGATAAAAGTGTACAGATAGATACAGTGTGGCAAACAGAAAAAATTAATACAGAAAAAATTATATTTGACAATCAAAAAGATTCAAAACCGTTCTGGCAGCGGAAAAACATTCCAACTACTAAACGTTTAATCATCGAAGTAATTATTCCAGAAAATGAAGCGGATTACGAAGGATGTGTAAATGTGGAAGTTGGGCATAAATCGAGCGGTTCTAAAAAATCGTTTCAAAAATTAGACGAAGAATAGATTCGTTTAGATGAAGCATAAAAAAAGGATAGCGTAACAAACA
The DNA here is from genome assembly GCA_020047755.1 of Bacteroidota bacterium. Classification (GTDB taxonomy): domain Bacteria; phylum Bacteroidota; class Bacteroidia; order Bacteroidales; family JAIFNL01; genus JAIFNL01. Next base: position 1,078 of record JAIFNL010000156.1, on the reverse strand, counting down.
ATCGAAAAGAAAATATTTTTTAGTACGTAATTTAACTTTTTTAGGTTCGATTACAAGCAAGTTACGCTATCATTTTTTTATAAATTAGCTGGTATTGAATCTAATAAAATGTTTTATACACTTGAAAAATTAGAGCAAAATTTAAACAGCCGTAGCTTAATAAATGTGAAATTTAGAGGTTATTAAAATAATAAAATTGTAGTATGAAATATATAGATTGGAGCAATAAAACGTTTTTAATTGCAGAAGATGAAGATATTAATTATTTATTTTTAGAAGAAGCATTAAAACATACTTGTGTTAAAATATTGAGGGCAACCAATGGCGAAGAGGCTGTACAGCTTTTCCAATCGAACGCAATAGATTTAATTTTGATGGATATAAAAATGCCAAAAAAAAATGGCTACGATGCTAAAACTGCAATTAAAGAAATAAATTCATTGGTTCCTATAATTGCACAAACAGCTTACGCACTTTCGGGCGAAAAGGAAAAAATTCTTGGCTCAGGATTTGACGATTACATTGCAAAACCAATAAAACAGGCTAATTTATTAGAAGTAATTTTAAGAAATATTGTTTAACTTCAAAGGTTAAACATTCAACGTTTCGCCTTCCGATTTTGCAATCACAACAGCTCCGCAAGTATCGCTCCAAACGTTGGTAGCCGTTCTGAACATATCCAAAACTCTATCAACCGCCAAAATTAAACCAATGCCTTCAAGCGGCAAACCCACAGCAGTGAGCACGATGGAAAGCATAACCAAGCCAGCCATAGGAATACTTGCTGCACCTATTGAGGCGAGCAAAGCAGTAACAACTACCACAACTTGCTGCATAACACTTAGTTCGATGCCGTAAGCTTGTGCAATAAAAATAGCTGCAACACATTCGTAAAGCGCAGTTCCGTCCATATTGATAGTAGCACCTAGTGGCAAAACAAAACTCGATACCTTGTTTGAAACCCCTGATTTGTGTTCTACACCTTCCATTGTAAGCGAAAGTGTAGCTCCTGATGAGCAGGTAGAAAAAGCGGTAATAAGAGCCGCTTGCATATTTTTCATGTGCTTCCAAGGGTTTG
>JAIFNL010000081.1 GCA_020047755.1 Bacteroidota bacterium | reverse complement strand
TATCATACGAATGGACTGGATAACAAATACATTATTTTTCAGAAAAATGCAGCCCAATTAACTGTTTTCGATTCTCAAACAGATGAAATTGTTTTATTATCAACAGGCAATTACGTTGTTCGTAAAAGATTCGAGAACTTTGAAAATTGGTTTGATTACTTTTGGAAAGTAAACAGCTAAACAATTACTGCCTAAAAACTCAAAATGAAATCTGCAAATCAACACCTTTTTTTGTAAAAAAGGGAAAGATTTTGTATATTTGCAGAAAATAAAAAAATAGACCTATGCAAACAGTAACATTTGAATTACAAACTACTATTGCAAATAAAATAGAACGATATTTTCAATTATTTGGAAATAAAGAAGCTATGTTTGATAAGTTTATCGCCTATCAAATTCAAAGCATAAAGCGCGAAATTGCATCGATGCAAAGCGATTTGAGTGTATATGAACAAAAGCATGGTCTAAATTCGCAAGCGTTTTACGAACTTTTTGAACAAGGAAAACTGGGGGACAGCAAAGAATTTATACTTTGGTCGGGTATTTATGAAATGCAACAGAGCTGCAAACAGAAACTCAGCCTATTACTATGATTTCAAATTACGTAGATGCCTTAAAGAAGAATATTGATGATTTTTTGTATATTATAGAAAATTATCAATTTAGTGAAAAAATATACAGTAAAGAACGTGGATTTATTGATGGTGAAATTGTTTTACAGACCAAAGTCGTTTGCAATTTAGTGAAGTAAAGGACATTTTTATTGCCGAAAAAATTAAATATCATTATCACTATATGAATTTTTCAAATGAAATGATATTTAGATACGACAATTCAAAGCATTATCCCAATTTAAAAACCTTTCCACATCACAAACATTTGCCTCAAAGTGTTATAGAAAGCAACGAGCCTCAATTTAACTCTATTTTAGCTGAAATAGAAATTCTTGTAATGACAAATAAAAACAATGATGAAAACGAATCTCGTTTTTAACTTGCAGGCAAGGGGAAAGATTTTGTATATTTGCAAAGATTAAATAGTGAAAAATTGTATCTTTGAAAAAAAATAAACTAAAGCTATGCAAACAATTATTATCAAGCCAGAAATCGTAAACAACCAATATTTGTTTACACTTCCCGAAGGTTTAGAGGAACAAGAACTGGAATTTGTTCTAAAAATTCATTACAGTCCCAAAAAACAAGACCCCCCCAAAGAATTATGGTTTATGGATTTAAAAAGAATAGATTTAAGTAACGAAACTTTTAGCAGAGACGAAATGTATGATGATTGGGGAAGATAGACGTGTTTTTATTGATACAAATATTTTGATATATGCTAATTTTACGGATATTACATTTAAAGAGCAAGCACGCACTAAATTACATTGGTTTTTACAAAATAATTACAATTTGTGGATAAGCAGACAAGTAATACGAGAATTTTTAGTATATGCAACTCGATATAATTTTGAAAATGATAAAATAGACATTAAAACAGTAATTGATACTATTTTTATAAATTTTCAACAATATACTATTGCAAATGATATAGGTGGCGTATCAGAGAATTTGAAATATCTTATAAAAAAATACAATCTTTCGGGCAAAAAAATTCACGATGCCAATATTGTGGCAACTATGCAAGCATTTAATATAACAAAATTAGTTACCCACAACGTTAAAGATTTTCAACGTTTTGCCGAATATATTGAAATAATACCACTAATTTGAGTACGTTTTTTGTATTTTCAAAAAACAAACAAAAACCAAAATAAATCCGCAAATCACCACATTACTCTGTGTAGGTTTGTGGATTTTTTTTTGTAAAAAAGGGAAAGATTTTGTATATTTGCAAAGATTAAATTATAAAAATTATGATAACACTACAAGTAAATATTGAAAATGAAATATATGCAAATATGTTTGCAGAACTAATTGCTAATTTTACTTTTGTAAAATCGGTCGAAATACCGCAATTAACAAAAATATATTCAACTTCGCAAATTAATTCAGAAGAATTACTAATCGTCCCCCCAAAAAAGCAAGGAAATCCGGCTATTTATTGCGGAATTTGGGCTAACAAAAACATTACTGATGTAAAACAATTTAGAAATAACTTATGGCAAAGAAACAAATAAACGATAAAATTGTTTGTGATACCAATGTATTTATAAATTATTTGCAACAAGATGAAAAAACAATTTTTGCAGTAGAACAAATTGGAAATGAAAACATTATAATGCCAATTATTACAGCATTAGAATTATGCAAAGGTGCAGGAAACAAAGAAGAATTAAAAGAAATTCAAGAGTTTACAAATTTTTACACCTCTCTACAATTGAACAGTAAAGGTGTAGAGTTGGAATTAGAACTCATAAAAAAATATCATCTTGCTCATAATTTAGGACTAGCAGATGCCTTGATTGCTGCGTCGGTAATTATTGCAGAGTTGCAATTGTTTACATTCAATGTAAAAGATTTTGATTTTATAAAAGGCTTAAACCTTTACTATCCGCCAAATTTGAGTAAAATAAAACGCAACAGAAAATAAAAACGATTATTGCCAAAAAAACAAAACAAATCCACAAACCCTCAACCTTTTTTGCGAGTTTGTGGATTTTTTTTGTAAAAAAGGGAAAGATTTTGTATATTTGCAAAGTAAATAAAACAACAACGATATTATGGAATATATAAGCCAACGAATTACAATAGATGAACAAATTTGTAATGGAAAACCCACTATCAGAGGTAAAAGAATAACAGCACAAACCATTTTAGAGTTTTTAAGTGCAGGCGAAAGCATAGAAGAGATTCTCTATCAATACCCTTCGCTTGAAAAGGGAGATATTTATGCCTGCTTAGAATTTGCCGCACAATTAATGGAGCATAACTATATTGTTAAAGATTTAGCTTATGCCTAAGTATTTGATAAATCTAAATTTACCCTCTCGTTTTTCTATTTGGAATACCGAAGAATATATTTTGCAAAAAGATATAAACGATGAATCGACCGATGAACAAATTTGGCAATATGCACTACAAAATAATTTAACTATTATTACTAAGGACAGTGATTTTGCCACTAAAATTATCCTAAAAAATCCACCTCCTCGTGTAATACATATCCGTATAGGGAACATGAAAATGAACGAATTTCATCAATATATTACTTCTATTTGGGCTGATGTTTTATTGCAAAGTGCTAATTACAAGCTAATTCGTGTTTTTAGAAATAGATTAGAAGTAATCGCTTAAAGGTAAAATACAAAAAGAAAGATTCTGCTTGCTTGTTATTTTTTTTTGTAAAAAAGGGAATGATTTTGTATATTTGTAAAAAAAATAAGATATGGTAACAACATTGACACAAGACATGAATTTAATTGAAACAAAAAAAATCCAATTAATTTCGATTATAGCGCAAGTATATAATTTTGATATTCTTGTTGAAATAGAAAAATTGCTTTTGAGCAGTAAAATAGACTGGTGGACAACGATAAGCCAAGCGGAACAAAACGCAATTGACGAAGGCTTAAATGATATTAAATTAGGTAATGTTTTATCGCACCAAGAAGTAATGCAAGAATTGAATAATCGCTATAAAGGTTTGTAAAAGTGGAATATACAATTAATTGGTCAGAAAAAGCAAAAGGTGATTATTTTCAAATTATAGATTATTTGCTGGATAATTGGGGCAAAAATTCTGCCCGAAAATTTATTGATACCGTTTCTTATACCATGGTTTTAATTTCAAAAATGCCAACGATTTACCCATTAACTCAATATCGATAACAAGTAAGGCGTTGCATAGTAGTTAAGCAAATATCAATGTATTACCAAGTAAATGAAATAGATAGAAAACTGTTTATCGTCAGATTTTATGATAATCGCAAAAATCCGGATAAACTTTCGCAAATAATAAGCGATACCGAGTAAAAAAAGGGAACGGTTTTGTATATTTGCAGCAAAGACTTTTTAAAACATGAAAAATGACAAAAGGAGAGATTTTTGAAAATTCGGACAACATAAAAGCAATACTTCAAACCCACAAGGTACAGAAGGCTTACTTTTTTGGTTCTATCTGCACCGATAAATTTACAACACAAAGCGATGTGGATTTTTTGATAGATTTTGGAATCGGATTAGATCCCATTGAATATGGCGAACTCTATTTTTCGTTATTATATACTTTGCAAGATTACATAAAGCGCGAAGTAGATTTAGTAACCGAGCCAAGTCTCAAAAATCCCTATTTTATTAAGAGCATAAATGCAACAAAAAAAGTAATTTATGAGCAATAAAAAAGCAAAATATTTGCACGATATTGTTGAAAGTATCCTATCAATAGATGAGCATTTGCGGTTCGAACGCAATTTTTCAAATTTCATGCAAAGCAAAACCATGCGGAGGGCAGTGGAACGAGAGCTTGAAATTATAGGCGAAGCCGTAAGCCGTTTGCTAAAAATAGCTCCCGAAATTTCAATTTCCTACGCCAGAATAATCGTCGATTTAAGAAATAAAGTAATACATGCTTACGATAGTGTAGATTATAATATTATTTGGAAAGTAATTTGTAAAGACATTCCTGTTAGTTTATACTTTTCTTAGTGTTCTTTGTGATTTAACTTTGTGTTCTTCGTGGTTGAAAATTATTCCAATTAACCACAAAGTACACGAAGAAAAAAGGAAAGATTTTAATACAACCTAATTCAAATTGGTTACTTAAAAACAAATAATTCAACCTATATGTTCGTTTTTTTTGGTGCAAACAAAGTCAAATTTTGTATTTTCACATAGCAAGCAAATCCAAAACAAATCAGCAAATCAACACATTATTTTACGTGTAGGCTTGTTATTTTTTTTGTAAAAAAAAGAGATAGAAAAACTTACAAAATAAAAACCACGAAAACAAGATAATTATTATTTATCAATTATCCATTATCCATTGTAAAAGTGTTAATTACGACCGTAACGGAGTTAATTGCTATGGTAAGAGTGTTAATTGCGACCGTAAGGGAGTTAATTGCTATTGTAAGAGTGTTAATTGCGACCGTAACGGAGTTAGTTACTATGGTAAGAGTGTTAATTGCGACCGTAAGGGAGTTAATTGCTATGGTAAGAGTTTTAATTGCGACCGTAAGGGAGTTAATTGCTATGGTAAGAGTGTTAATTGCGACCGTAAGGGAGTTAGTTACTATGGTAAGAGTGTTAATTGCGACCGTAAGGGAGTTAGTTACTATTGTAAGAGTGTTAATTGCGACCGTAATATTTTTAACACTATTTAACATATCGCCATTTCCCAACTAATTTTAGGTGTATTTCAATTAAAAACGGCATCTTTTAACTACTTTACCAGCCAACACATACAAAAAAGGCTTACTAAACTTGTAGTTAATATTAAAATAAACACAAAATTGGGTTACAACAAAAAAATTGTAATTTTGTATCTATAAAAACTTTAAACAAAATATTGAAACAACAGAAAAAATGGACAGCCGCAATGAAAAACAACCGCTAACCGCATAAACCACTACAAGTGCGCAGTTCGTTCTTCACTAAAAAAAAGTAAAATGGAAACACGAGTTTATAAAATGATTTTTGCTGATATTTATCCGCTGTACATCAACAAAGCAGAGAAAAAAGGCAGGCTAAAAAAAGAAGTAGATGAAATTATTTATTGGCTAACGGGTTATGATGAAAAAACCCTAACTAAGCAATTAGACGACAAGGTAGATTTTGAGACTTTTTTTAGCAATGCACCAAGAATCAATCCAAATACAACAAAAATAACAGGTGTAATTTGTGGATACCGCGTAGAAGAAATAGAAGATAAACTTATGCAAAAAATTCGTTATTTAGATAAACTAATCGACGAATTAGCAAAAGGTAAAGCAATGGAAAAAATTTTAAGGTCGTGATAGTCAAAGAAGAAAAAGCAAAACTATTCAAAACAAAAGCGTAAGTTCTAAAATAATTGCAGTCATAAAGCTCATATTTTTCGCACATTTTTTTTTAAAATTTTAGCTATTTCAAATTTTTAAAATTTGAAATAGCTTATCTGTTTGAAAAAAAAGAGCAAACTTACTGTTTGTTAATGTATTTGCTCATTCCTTTGGTCATTTCTATTTTAAAACCACCCTTTTCGTCGGAATAAATAAAGTAAGCTTCCATATTGGGCAAACTTTCTATTAATTGTTTGCCTTTTTCCAAACCAACTATCATACAAGCCGTTGCATAAGCATCGGCAGTCATGCAATCGTTGGCTATAATGGTAGTGCTCAACAATCGCTGCCGAACAGGAATGCCCGTTTTGGGGTCGATGGAATGTGAGTATTTTACGCCATTTTGTTCATAAAATTTGCGGTAATTTCCCGAAGTAGCCAAAGCTTTGTTGCTAATATTTACAATCTCTTGCAAGTCACGTTCTTCTAATCCAGTTCCTTCTATTGGCTTGTCAATACCAATGCGCCAAGCTTCATTTTTAGGATTTTTACCTTTGGTTATAATTTCGCCACCAATTTCAATCATATAGTTTTCGCACTTGTTGCGATGCAAAAAGTCGGCAATAATATCAACACACAAGCCAGGTGCAATGGCGTTTCCATCGAGCATAACACCAGGTAATTTTTTAACTATTTTGTTGTTTTCTATGCGTACTTTTTCCATTCCCACAAATTGCAATAAACTATCGATGTGCTTTTTTTCTAAATTCTTGCCTTCGGTAAATCCAAAGCCATAAGCATTTACAATAGGAGCAATGGTAATATCAAAAGCACCGTTTGTTTTTTCATACACCTCGCGCGATTTGTTGAAACAAGTTACGAAATACGCATCGAGCTCAACATCTTGATTTCTATTTACTTTTGAAATAACCGAATTTTCTTGGTAAGTAGAAAGACTAGCGTTGAAAGCAACAAAAATACTATCTATTTCTTTGGAAAAATCCCTTTGCTGTGGGTGTAAATACGTTATGTGAAAGAAAGTTCCCATAACTGTTCCTTCGAGTTTTGTGTATTGAGTTTCATCGCTTTGAGTTGAAGTCTCTGTATTTGAGCATGATGCAAAAACAAGAAACATTAAGCTTGCGGTAATTAATTTTTTCATTATTATTATTTTTTTGAATTTTTTATTTTCTTCACAACTCTGTCATTAACAAATGTTTGGTTGTATTTTATTTGGTCTTTTCTATTGTATCGAATGCACGAGCCGTGCCTTTTGCCATTTTCAAAGTTGGCGACTTGCCACAATAAGCCTATTTCATAACATGATTTTTATAAATTGGCTAATTTTACATTCTTTAAAATTTCGGTTACTCTATACGCTATCAAATTTTCATTTAAAATTATTCTTAATTTTACGCATCAAAGTAGTTGCAAAAACAAAATTATCAAGCTGTTCGCTACCAGAATTGAAAATTTCATCTTTATTGCCTACCCAATTTTGCTCACCTAAATAAAGGTATAAAATTTTGTCGCCAATTTCAGTTACCGAGTTCATATCGTGCGTATTTACTATGGTTGTAATATTATATTCTTCGGTAATTTCTCGAATTAAATTGTCGATAACAATACCGGTTTTGGGGTCTAATCCCGAATTTGGTTCGTCGCAAAATAAGTAGCGCGGATTTAGCGCAATGGCACGTGCTATGGCAACCCGCTTTTGCATTCCTCCACTAATTTCCGACGGAAAAAGGTGGTTTACATTCACCAAATTGACACGTTTAAGCACAAAATTGACTCTGTCGAGCTTTTCTTCGTAAGTTTTGTCGGTAAACATGTTGAGTGAAAACATCACGTTTTCTTCCACCGTAGCCGAATCGAAAAGAGCACCTCCCTGAAAAACCATTCCAAACTCTTGTCGTATTTTTTTTCTGTCGCGGTTTCGCATGTGTGTAAAGTCGCGGTTGTCGAAAAGAATTTGTCCGTCGTCAATTTCGTGCAATCCAATAATTGATTTAAGTAAAACGGTTTTTCCCGAACCACTTTGCCCAATAATTAAGTTGGTTTTTCCTTTCTCAAAAACGATGTTTATTCCTTTGAGAACCTCTCTACCCGAAAATGCTTTTCGCACGTTTTTAAGTTCTATCATTTGGCAAGCATTAGTTGAGTTATTATTACATTGAAAAGCAAAATTAAAATACTGCTATACACCACGCCTTTGGTGCTTGCTTTTCCTACTTCGAGCGCACCGCCTTTGACATAAAACCCATGATAAGCCGGCACAGAAGTTATAATAAAGGCAAACACAACCGTCTTAACCATCGAATACACAATGTAATAGGGAATAAAAGCATAATGAATACCATAAAGATAATCGGCAGTAGAAAGCGCACCCGACGAAACCGCAGCCACCCAACCGCCGGCAATGCCCACGAACATACTCAAAATATTGAGAAACGGATTGATAAAAATAGCGGCAATAATTTTAGGAAAAATAAGATAGCTAGCCGAGTTAATTCCCATAATTTCAAGCGCATCAATTTGTTCGGTAACTCGCATAGTTCCTATTTCGGAGGCAATATTAGAGCCAACTTTTCCGGCTAAAATCAAGCCCACGATAGTGGAAGAGAACTCTAAAATCATGGTATCGCGTGCCGTTAAACCCACCAAATACAGCGGAATAAGTGGATTTTCTAAATTATAACGCGTTTGAAGCGTTATAACTGCTCCCATAAATACCGAAATAATAAACACAATTCCGATTGAATTAATGCCCAACTTGTCTATTTCTTTAATGGTTTGTTTGAAATAAATACTATTTTTTTGTGGCTTAGCAAATGTTTTAGCCATCAACATATAATATCTACCAAAGTGTGTGAGTAATTTCATGAGTTTTTATAATTAACTTATCAATGCAAACTTCCCGAAAGTAAAAACATTCGGGAAGTATTTTATTTAATGTATAAAATTATTTTTAGTTGCAATACCAAATAAAAATAGTTCGCAAAGAAAGTAATTCGGTTTTAAATTTATACTCTATTCAAAAATTAATTTTCATAAACAATTTTTGAAAATTATAAATTATTATTGCGTACTTTTCTTTTTTAAAAGTCCTTCTTCGCTAACTAATTCACTCTCAAATCACTCTGCCAAATTAATTTCTACACGTCTATTCAAAGCTCTACCTTTATCCGAATCGTTGCTTTTAGCCGGTTTTTCTTCGCCAAAACTTTGAATCGAAATTCGATTGGCTCCTATTCCTTTGGCTTCTAAGTACGATTTAACGGCTTGGGTGCGCTCGTTTGAGAGTGTTATGTTGGCTTCATTTTCGCCTTTGCTGTCGGTATGCCCAAAAAGAGAAACTTTTTTAGTGGCATTTTTAAGCAAAAAATCACTCAATTTGTCGAGTTCCGCCTTTGCTTTGGTCGTAAGTTCGGCAAGTTTGTAGTCAAAATAAACAGCTGTGGGTTTGTAATTATCTATTCCGCCCGAAGCATTCGTTTCGGTAGAAGAGTTTGTGTTTGAAGTAATTTCAGATGAGTTGTCAGCTACCGAACTTACCTTTTTCTTAGCCAAAATGTAATTTTTTTCTATTTCGGTATATTCTTTGTAAGCCGTTGCATCAATTTTTTCTGTTTTTTCTACAATGGTAGCACCTGTAAAAGTAATTTGGTATTTTTTACCACTCAAAAGAACAATTTTGTATTCGCCGGTAGAAGAATTTGATTTGGCAATTCCTTCTTGAGTAGAGCCTTCTTCTTTGTAAATAATGTCGGCATCAATAGGCGTTCCATCGGTATAAGAAACTTTTCCGTAAACCAAAATAACAGGGTCTGGCTTAGCCGATTGGGGTAATTTTATTTTAAAAATATCGGTTCCACCTATCGAATTGTCTTCCGACACAAGGTAAGCGTACTCGCCCGAAGCGGGAATTGTATAAAAAGCTTCGAGCTTGGTGGTATTGATTTCCGAACCCAAATTTTGAGGCACCGACCAATTAGTCCATGTGTCGTCCAAGCGTTTCGACACAAAAAGGTCGAACGAACCGTATCCAGGGTGCCCGTTTGAAGCAAAATAAAGCGTTTTGTTGTCGGCAGCCAAAAACGGGCTTGCTTCGTGTTGTGTTGAATTAAGAACAGCTCCCATGTTCAAAGGCTTCGACCACTTAAATTCGGTTTCTCTAAAACTAACCCAAAGGTCGCTCAAGCCAGTGGATTCTTTTCGTTGCACAGCCATAATAATTACGTTTTGTGCAGGCGAAAGACAGTAATTTGCAAAATGACTATCATTGTAATAATCTTCAATTTCAAGTCGTTGCGGCACGCTCCAACCATTAGCGGTAGCCGTACTTACCGAAACACCTCCGGCTTTGTGCGAACCATCGTCGTTGTATTCGCCCATCACAAAAATGGAGTTTCCATCGGGCGAAAAGCCAAAAACCGAATTATTTGAATCATTGTTGAGCGGTTTGCCTAAGTTTTTAGCCTTTTGCCAATAGCCTTTTGCATTCCACTTCGATGCCCAAATATCTTCGCCATAACCGCCAACATTTTCGGGGTGTCCGTTGATACAAAAGATAAGCGTTTTACCATCGGCTGAAATAACTGGCAATAATTCACCATCGGTAGAATTGACGGAGTCGCCAAGACTTTCTTTTTTGTAACCATTTTTTGAATTTTCTATCAAATTAATATTGTTTTGCGCATTGGTTACGATAAAAGCAAAAACAAGCAACAGGAGTGAGAATATTTTTTTCATAATAAAGTAAATTTATAAAATATTTCTTAAATTAACTAAATGTTTTTTAATGAATTAAAAGATTAGATTAAAGTATTAATCAAATCTAATTTGTTTTAATAAATTCTTTTTAATGAGTTGAAAATTAAGTTAAAATAGAAATGTAAAGTTACAAAAATGAAACCAAATAAGCTAAAATAGGCATAATTATTATTGCAGGCAAAATATTAATTACCTTTATATTTTTGATTTCGAGCATAGTAATCCCCATTCCAATAAGCAAAATACCGCCAATAGCCGAAATTTCGGTTATAATATTTTCAGGCAAAAAATCTCCTAAAAACATAGCCGCCAAAGTAAGTGCTCCTTGATATAAAAATAACGGAACAATAGAAAAACCAACACCAATCCCCAAAGCCGAAGTGAGCGCAATAGCAGCAAAACCATCAAGAACAGCTTTCATAAGCAGCAGGTCTGAATTAGAGCGCAAACCTTCGTCAATTGCACCCAAAATAGTCATAGGTCCGGTGCAAAAAAGCAAAAATGCGGTAATCAAACCTTCATTAAACGTTGAAGAATTCAGCTTGGCTTTTTGCTTTACTTTCTCGCTAAAATTATTCAAATGTTTCTCGATATCAATTAATTGCCCAATAATAGCTCCCAAAACTAAACTAAAGATAATCACTAAATAATTATCGGATTTGAGCGACATAGCAATGCCAAAAAACAAAGTGAACAAGCCCAAGGATTGAAAAATAATTTTCACAAGTTTTTCGGGCAACTTCGACTTAAATAATACACCTATAAATGTACCAATTATTACAGTAATTACGTTTACTATTGTACCAATCATTTTTTTTCGTTTATTACTTTTTAAAACTATTTTTTTGTTGTAACTTGTGATAATTTTATACAAGCAAATGTATTTTCCAAACAAAAACAATTAAAGTTAAATTTAATTAAAGTAGTTTAACTATTTATTAAACAAAATATTAAATTAAATTGCAATAATTGTAAGGTGTCTCTAGCTTTGAATAAGCACATTTTGAACAAAATTAAATAAAATACTCAATAAAATAGAACATAATTTAATTTTTACTAAAATAGCTTCTAAAAAATAAAACTCAATTTCTCATTAAATATACAAACAGTATGAAAACATTAACAACTTTAATAATGAGTTTATTAGTACTCACAAGTTTAGCACAAGAAACGGACTTCTTATACAGCCGAAGTATAAACCAATTTGGTTTCGATGTGTTCAATACAGCAGGAAATAGTGCAAAAAATGTTATTTTTTCGCCTTTTAGCATCTCCTCGGCACTTAGCATGACGTATTGCGGTGCAAAAGTTCAAACGAAAAAAAGCATGGGCGAAGTATTGTATTTGCCTGACAGTGTGGGCTTAGTGTCAGATAGTTACTCCGATTTTCATCGTAGTTTGAATTCTAGTTTTATTACCGACAATATAGAACTATTCAATGCTAATTCTATTTGGGCTGAAAAATCATATCCATTTAGTAAAGAGTACATTAAACTGCTCAATACAAAATTTAATGCTCCATTTAATCTAGTAAGTTTCATCAACGAACATGAAAAATGCCAAAAAGAAATTAATGAATGGGTAGAAAAGAAAACTAAAGACAAGATAAAAAAGTTGATTCCCGATAATGTACTTTCAGCAAATACACGACTCGTATTAACCAATGCCATATACTTTTACGGCGGGTGGTCTAAAGCTTTTGATAAAGAGCTTACCAAAAAATCAAACTTCTTTTTGAGCGAAACGGATTCGATGGAAACGGATTTTATGAATACCAACAAGACACTCTATTATTTTGAAAATGAACTTTTTAAAGCAGTAGAAATTCCATACAAAGGCAATGCCGCCGCACTGTATTTATTTATGCCCAAAAATATAGGAGGTTTTGACAATTTGCAACGAACATTGGATTACAAAACCTATATAGAATGGACAAAAAACATGCAAGAAGCTAAAGTTCAACTTTCTATGCCAAAGTTTGAGATAGAATCGGAATTTGAACTCAGCGAAGTACTTTCGGCAATGGGCATGAAAATAGCCTTTACTAATAACGCAAACTTCACAGGAATGGGCAAAAACGATGACCTAAAAATAGACAAAGTAATTCACAAAGCAAAAATAGGCATCGACGAAGAAGGAACTGAAGCTGCTGCTGCTACGGCGGTAGTTATGGTACGCAAATCATCTATAATCAATGATTTAGAAAATGTCGAATTTAAAGCTGACCGACCTTTTATATTTGTTTTAACCGAAAATCAAAATAAATCGATTCTGTTTATGGGAAAAGTAGTGAAGCCTTAACATTTGGCTAAACTAAGACTTTCAATAAATTGTGTAAATATCAATTCAACAAGTAATTAAACTAAATAAAAAAAATAAAAAAACAGATTATTGATGTTTGTGTATAAAAGCAAATATCAACAATCTGTTTTTTTAAACCAATAAAATAAATATTTTTAGAATATCTTAATTTTGAGCATTTAAACAAAGTTCACTTGATTATTTTATTCAAATAAAATAGTGAAAAAATTACGTTATAATTTCAACAAAACACCTGCATTTACAACCGAAGAATTGACTCCTCTATTAGGTTGTTTTATACTTGCATTGCTTATATGTCGTATGCCCGAACGAATATCGAACGAAAGTTTGTCGGTAAGCTTTACGTCAAATCCTAAAAAAAGATTGTCGGAAAAAATAAAGCCAGGAACTTGTCTGTCGGGAGTGCCCGAAACATAGTGAGGTCCTGTGCTAATAAATGTGTAAATGTGCACGTTATCGGTTGCAATCTTGCGCCTGAAAAGAAATCCGATGTTTACCCCAAACTCAAAACCTGAGCTTATTTCTGACTCAAAATCAATTTCCTTGTAGCGAACAGTATTAAATTGAGGCTGAGTAATGAGTTCTATGTCCCATTTCTCCTTATCCGATAAGCTAAAGTAATGCTGCAATTGAAAGAACATAACATTGTATGTATAAGAAACTCCCAAAAAAGATTGATTTGCATATCCCGTAACAAAACCAAATTTGTGCCTTGCAACTTGTTCGGCATTTTCTTGAGCCTGCAAGCTAAAAGTAAGCAAACAAAAACTAAATAAAATAAAGCTAATTTTTTTCATCATCTATTTTTTCAAATTATTAAATTTTTAAGATTTACTGTATTCATATTAAAAATCGAATTAACAGAAAAATTTTTAATTTAGCAATACTTTTTTGTTTAATTTGGTTGAAGCTATCTTTATTGAAGTCAATAATATTTTTATTTGTTCTAAGTATTTTTTTTAATTTTAAACTTTGAAAAACGAATAAGTATTTCGATTAAATTCATTAATAATCAAACATTTAATATTAAGTAAGAATACTTTTTTCATTCTTCACTTAACAAAACAAATAAAAATAGAGCAAAAAATATGAAAAAAACTATCATTTATACGCTTTTTTTAGTTTCAGTATTTTCTATTTCCACCGTTTTTGGACAAGAAAAACGAACTCAATACCCTTCTTTTTTAACAAAATCGTATTTTGAAATCAATATTGGTTCCATAAACTATCCTTTTTCGGCTAAAGAATTAGAGCCCGGATATACTGTTGACGAAGTAACTGTTCCGCATTGGGCAGTACGCATAATACCAATTGGTTACAATTTCAACGAGTTTTTATCGGCACAAATAAGCTACATGCGCCCCGTTTTATGGGTTCGCTACAAAAACGTAAACGGCGACGGACACAACCACCCTGTTTATATGAATGTTGGCGGTTTTACGTTAAAAGGTCAAGCTCCGATAACTCCCAAAATCAAGCTTTTTGCAGAAGCTGGACTTGGCGTGATAACTCGCAGCGGCTTTAGCAACGATGCCAATGAAGTAGTTGTAAAAGATGTGAGCTATGGAACATTTTTATTTGCAGGTGGAATAAAATACCAACACAGTGCAAAATGGGCTTTTCAAATAACTTCGGCATATTCGCCTGCAAATGAGACAGCTAATCAGCCTCAAACCACTTTTTTGAGTGGCGGGTTTACATTCAACATGACTCCGCTACCACAAGAAAAAGTAGAAGAAAAAGCACAAAGCGACTATCTTTTTCCAAAACATATGATTCAGGTTGGTTACTCAACCAATGCTTTCGGATACGAGGTTAATTCGTTTGTGTCGGGTAGAAAAATACCTATTTTTTGGGGTGGAGTGGCTCAAGTAAAATCCGGTATTACTTTACATTATCAACGTAATGTTTTTCATGGCAGAAAAGTATTTATGCTCGATTGGGGAACAAGCCTGTCGTATTGGGTTTCAAATATCGACGACGATAAATTTTTCACACTCTCAGCATTTCCAGTATTTCGATTCAATTTGATTCGTACCAAACCTATCGATTTTTATCTAAATTACTCGCTTGCGGGTCCTACTTTTATCTCAAAACTAATGATAGATGAAGTTGAAACTGGTCCTAAGTTCACGTTCCAAGATTTTATGGGAGCTGGATTTTATTTCGGAAAAAACCGACAATTTAATAGCGAAGTACGAATTGCTCACTATTCAAATGGTAATCTTTTTCCTAAAAATGAAGGAGTTATGATTCCAATGACTTTCAATTTAGGATACACATTTTAAACAGAAAAACAAACAAATAAAAAAATGCGATATTATATTATAGCAGGCGAAGCTTCAGGCGATTTGCATGGAGCCAATTTAATAACCGAGCTTAAAAAGCTTGATATTGAAGCAGAATTTCGAGTTTGGGGCGGTGATTTAATGCAAGCTAAAGGCGCAGAGTTGGTAAAACATTACAGACACCATGCCATTATGGGCGTGAGCGAGGTTGTCAAAAATTACAAAAAAATACAAGAAAACTTTAGTTTTTGTAAATTGAATATTCTTGAATTTAATCCGCATGTAGTTCTTTTTATCGACTATTCGGGCTTTAACTTGCGCATGGCTAGAATTATGAAACCCTTTGGTTATAAGCTATTTTATTATATCGCACCTCAAGTGTGGGCATCTCGTCAGTGGCGTGTGAAAAAAATCAAACAGCTCATTGACAAGATGTTTGTCATTTTGCCTTTTGAGCAAGACTTTTACAAACCTTGGGGCTACGATGTTACTTATGTGGGACACCCAATTTTAGATGAATTTGAAAAGAAAAAAGCGTTAATTCCAAGCTTTGATGCTTTTATAGAGCAAAATAAGTTAGAAAACAAACCCATAGTAGCTTTACTACCAGGAAGCAGGAAAGCCGAAATTTCGACCAAATTGCCTTTAATGCTCGAAGCGGCAAAAAAGTTTCCCGATTATCAGTTTGTGATAGCAGGTGCGCCTTCTTTTGGCAAAGAATACTATGCTCAATTCATTGGAAATGAAAATATAAAGCTGCTTTTTGACCAAACTTACGAAATTTTGCAACACTCCCAAGCTGCTCTTGTAACTTCGGGTACGGCTACACTCGAAACGGCTTTGTTTAATGTACCACATGTAGTTTGTTTTCTCACAAGCAAGCTTAATTATTTACTAGCCAAAATGTTAATAAACGTAAAATACGTTTCGCTTGTAAATATCATTATGGACAAAGTAGTAAATGTGGAACTTTTGCAGCACAATTTGACGGTAGAAAATTTGATTTTAGAATTAGATAAGATGCTTAATAATGAAGAATATAGGCAATATATGATTTCAAATTATGCCGAACTTTTTAAGAAACTAGGCGGCGCAGGCGCATCTAAGCGTGCTGCAAATGGAATTTTTAATGCACTAAAGAACGAATGAAATACGAGAAAACTATTTCCAAAAAATAACAATTTAAGATTTAACTCTAATTAACAGGCATTAAAGCTTATTAACTAAAAGATTATCTAAATTTGTGAACGAATAAAAAGAAAAAGGTTTTTTCATAGTTTAAAGTTTAGATTAAATAAAACAATAAAAAAAGCTCACTTTGTGAAAAGCGAGCTTTTTGTTTTTATAAGGTGATTAAAATCATTCAACATAAAGTTTTCAAAAAAAAAACACCTTGAAATTTATTCTAATTAACCAAAATTTCACCCGTCATTTCTTTTGGAATTTCAATTCCCATTAAAGTAAGAATAGTGGGCGCAACATCGGCTAGTTTTCCATTTTTAATTTGCTTGTATTCATCGTTTATCAAAATACAAGGTACAGGATTGAGCGAATGCGCTGTGTTTGGTGTTCCATCGGGGTTTGTTGCATAGTCGGCATTGCCGTGGTCGGCAATAATAACTACCGAGTAATTATTTGCTTTTGCAGTTTCTACAACTTCACCCACACAGGTATCAACAGCATTTACTGCCTTCAAAATGGCTTCGTAAATTCCGGTATGCCCTACCATGTCGCCATTTGCAAAGTTCAAAATAATTAAATCGTGGGTATTTTTATTCAATTCAGCTACCAAAGCATTTTTCACTTCGTAGGCACTCATTTCGGGTTGCAAGTCGTAAGTTGCAACTTTGGGCGAATTTTTCAAAATGCGTTCTTCGCCTTCAAAAATAGCCTCTCTCCCACCCGACATGAAGAAAGTTACGTGAGCATATTTTTCAGTTTCTGCAATTCTAAGTTGTTTCAAACCTAGTTGCGAAACAACCTCGCCAAGTGTATTTTTAAGGTCTAGCTTGTCGTAAACAACTTTTATGTTTTTAAATTTCTCGTCGTAACGAGTCATGGTGAGGTAATAAAGCGGCATAGTCTTCATCGAATACTCGCTTTTGTCTTCTTGCGTAAGAACGGTTGTAATTTCGCGCAAACGGTCGGTGCGGTAATTAAAACAAAAAACCACATCGCCTTCTTGTATTTTGGTAAGTGGGCTTCCGTTTTCGTCGGTCATTACAATTGGTTTGATAAATTCATCGGTAATGTTGTTGCTGTATGAATTTTGAATGGCTTCCAACACATTTTGCGAAGGCGTTCCTTTAGCATTCACCATAAGGTCGTAGCCGATTTTCACTCTTTCCCAACGTTTGTCTCTGTCCATGGTGTAAAATCGACCTATTAAGCTTGCTATTTTGCCATTAGAGGTTTCTAAGTGCTTCACTAAATTTTGCATATATCCCAAGCCACTTTTGGGGTCGGTATCGCGTCCATCGGTTATGGCATGAATAAATACTTTTTCGAGCCCAAAATCCTTTGTAATATCGCACAATTTGTACAAATGCGTGTCCAATGAATGTACGCCACCGTCAGAAATCAATCCAATGAAATGAACCGCTTTGTTATTGGTTTTGGCATAATTGAATGCTTCTACAATGGTTTGATTTTTAGCTATATTGTTTGTTTTAATTTCGTTATTGATTTTGCCCAAATCTTGAAAAACAATTCGTCCTGCACCAATATTCAGATGTCCTACTTCCGAATTTCCCATTTGTCCTTCGGGCAATCCCACATTCTCGCCATCGGTAAGTAATTGTGAATTAGGATATTTAGACAATAATTTATCGATATTGGGAGTGTTGCCTTTTTGAATGGCATCAGATTCAGTACCGTTTCCAATTCCCCAACCATCGAGAATCATAAGTAATACTTTATTTTTAATTTTCATTTTATTTATTTTATGAAGTTTATTTTCAGAAAGATATGCTTAATTATACCCCAAAATTAAAGATTCTCTTACCTTTTTAAAATTACCTTTTCAGTAGTAAAAAAAGCATAGCATTTGCGTGCGAAAGTAATACTAACAAATGAATAAACGAGCGGAAAATTAATTGTTTAAACATTATTTAACAATTCTGAGTTTCTTTAGAATATTTGATTCTCCTCTAAACTCTTTTTTCAAATACGAAACAACACAATTCTCTAATTGCCTATTTTTGCATCGTCAGAATAAAGGGCAAACGATAAACTATTTGCTAGGCTTTCGTTTTGCATAAGGTACTTAAAAGCTTTGTCGTATAAGGGGTTTACTATTTTCATGGTTTGATTGCTTGCTTTTACAAAGTTACGGCTTTTT
>JAIFNL010000120.1 GCA_020047755.1 Bacteroidota bacterium | reverse complement strand
GAAATTTTTACTACAACAAGCTTAAACTTTCGGTGGCAAATGTATGAATTAATTTAATACAAAATACGAATTATGCTGAATAACATTTTTTAAAAAAAAGTGAAAAAAGTAAAGATTGGTGAGTATGACTATTTACATAAAAAGTGTAAAAAAATGAGTAAAATGAAATTTTAGAGGTCTCTTTTTTCAAAAAAAATGGATAGTTGAAAATGGATAAAACGTTAATAAAATAAAATATCAACAGACAAAACTAATATTTAATTATGCAGATAAATAATATAACTTTGGCAATATTATTTTTACAATTGAAAGCCAATAACCAAAATATCATCAACTTGCTTTGCTTTTTTGCCGCTTACTGTTTCGGCATCTCGCCAAGCTACAAAAGCCTCGTTAAACTTATCAGCTTGTTCTGGTAAGGGCACTTTTTGCTGATTAAGTGTTAAAACCATCTCTTTGAAGGCAGTATAACCAAATTTTCTGTTGTCTTTTCCACCAAATTGGTCGGCAAAACCATCGGAAAAAATATAAAAAACATCACCTTCTTGAATTTCCATGTCTGTATTTTCAAAATTACGCTCTTTAGCATATATTCCTATGGGATTTTTTACCGGTTTAGTTACTTCAAGTTCACCATTGCGTAATCTATAAAGAGGGTTGTTTGCTCCTGAAAATTGTATTTTCCTTTCTTTTAAATCTACTATGCAAAGTGCCATATCCATTCCATCTTTAGAGGTAGATTCTTTGGATTGAGAGAGCGATTGCTTCACCAAAATTCTCATATTTTCGAGAATTTGCGCGGCATCTAGGTTGTTTGGTTTTACGGTTTCATTCAAAAACGAAATACCCAACATACTCATAAACGCACCTGGAACTCCGTGTCCAGTGCAATCGGCAGCAACTATAACCAAGGAGTTTTCTATTTGTCGCACCCAATAAAAATCACCAGAAACAATATCTCTTGGTCGCCAGAAAATAAAATAATTTGGTATTTTTTGGTTCAAAATTTCTTTCGATGGTAAAAGGGCTGTTTGTATTTTTTGAGCGTACCTAATACTGTCGGTTACTTCATTGTGTCGGCGTTCAATTTCTCTTTTAAGCTTATCTATTCGCTCTTTTTCTTTGTGAATGGCTAAACTTTGCTGCCAAAGTTTTTTATTTTTTTCGGTAAATTTTTCCTTCTCTATTTCAAGCTCTTCCTTTTCGGAGATTAAACTTTTCAATTGCAATTGTGTTTCATCACTTTTATTTTGTGCTGAAGATGCAAAATCGCCTACTTTTTCGGACGAAATAATAGCCAATTTTTTTCTATAATCTTCTAATATATAATTCAATCGATTAATTTCCTTCTCCGAATCTTTTTTAAGTTCAAGATGCTTTTTTTCTAATTTCTCATATTTTTCAGTTGGCTTGTTGTATTTTCTCTTCAAAAACCAATATATAAGCAATCCAAACACGCTTAACATAATTAAGAGCGTGGCATAAAAATAGATATTTTCAAAAAAAGCAAACATTTTTTATTCTTTAATTTAATAAATACTATAAAAAATTATATTATTCTATCAAAACAGTTCCATCAGTTTTGGTTTTCAATACAAATATATTTTCATCGCCAAAGCTATTTTTCTTTCCAAGCAAAGTGAGCGAACCATTAGGATTAAAAAATATGCCTACGCCTGTAGTTGCATCAATACTATGAATTTCGCCTAAGTTAGTATAAGTATTATTCGATAATTTTGCCCACGACATAGCAGGTCGGTTTATTTCAACAATATTATTTGCCATAACTCCAACTAAGTAAACTTCATTATCCGTCAAAGTAACCGAGTTGCAAACAAATTGTTTGTTTCCTACATTTATATCATAATTATTTATACTGTTTCCATCTTTATCATATTGAGATATATGGCTTCCATCATTCACATAACTATTGGTAATAAAGTAATAATCGTCATTGAAAACAAACGAATTAGCTAAGTAACCACTTAAATATACGGCAAAAGTATCAAGTAAATTTCCGGTGTCGTCAATTGTGCAAACATAGGCTTTGTAACCCGAAATAAGATAGTCTCGTGAATCGGCAATGAGGGAAAATTGATTATTGCCATGCTTCAAAATTCTCCACATTTCATATATTTCAGGAATTACAAGTCGCTCATTGGAAAGCAATTCGCCTGAATTTGAGTATTTTGAAATTTGCAAGGAAACAACATTTTGCTCAAGCACGCTGCTCCACTTTACATTTTTACTCAAGCACACAATATTTCCTTGTTCGTCTTCATAAGCCGAAAAAAATGAGAATAAATTTGAATCATCTTCTCCATCGATGCCGTCAATTATGGCTTTTTGAAAATTATAAACACTATTTCCGGTTTCATCAAATTTAATAAACTGTACATGCTGAATTTCATCTTTATATTTAATCGAATCGGAATGTACAACGATTAAAAAGTAACGATTATCAATCGTTTTATCTAATTTAAGGCTTACAATTTCTACTTTTGAAGAAAAATTAAATAAGTCAGCCAATTTATTTTGCCAAATTATTTCACCGGCAGCACTTATTTTGGTCAAATATCTTAATTTTTCACTTTCGGTAATCATCACAAATCCGTCATTAACTACAATAGGGGATTCTATTATTTTTTGGTTATATACCAGAAAAGTATGATCCTCGGCACTTGCTAATATGATTTCCTGTTTTTGACAAGCTCCTATCGAAATTGCAAGTACAAGCAAAATGAATATTTTTTTCATGTATAATAATTTTTACAACGTCTTTATAATAATAAAAAATTGTATTCGTTTGCTAAAATACCTAATGTTTTTGAACAAAAAATTAGTATTTTTCTTTAATTTTATACAAAAAAGTATATTTTAAGCCAAAAGAATAAGTTCTTGTTTTAAAATGAAATAAATCGTCGGTATAATACGAGCTAAATTCATAAATTGAGCTTGTGCCTATTTCTTTTTTTGCAAAAGGCAAGGCATTAATCGAATTATTCATTTTTAATGAAAAAGTAAACCGTTCGTGCCTGTAATCAATTCCCAGTCCGAAGCTCGCGCCCACATTATCAGTATATCTATAATTTGTAGTTCGATATTCAACTTTAAGAAATTCACTCATCGAATTTGAAAGAATACTTTGATTAAAATATGCCTCAAGATTTCGTATGCGAGTATAAGAAACTCCGGCATAAATAGATACATAAAATTTTTTATATAATTTAATGGAAGAACTTAATTCAATAGGAAATTTCAATTCAGAAAAAAGCTCATTAAAATAAAGATAAGTAGTATCAGAAAATGGAATTTTCCTTGAATATGAGTATTTTGCAGTAGAAACACCCATATTAAAATACAAAAATCTAAATATATTTTTGCCCAAATCCAATTCAAAAAAGTTAGAATTTTTTATAATATAATCTTGAGCATAGTCTGCCTTGTCCCAAATAGTATATCTTTTGAGAATTATAGGTGTTAAAATAGCTTTACCTGCCGAAAAACCAATTGTTAAGCTCGGATAACGCTCAAACTTGGAAAGAGCTTCCGAAAACAAAACAGGGTCGGTAGTTTGTGCTTCGTAAAGAGGTTCTTTTTTCAAAAAACGATAGGTTAATCTATCAGCTTGCTCTATGTTATCTATCTCATAATGAGCCGATGCCAGATATTTGTAAGCTTGCGTTCTTTCGCTACCTCTGTATTTGCACGATTTCATTTTATCTTCGAGTAACTGAATGGTTTGCTCGAACAAGCCAGCATTGTATAGTTCTATGGCTTTTCCCAAATCTTCGCGACAGGTGGTCTGCGGAAATGCGGAAAAACTAATAGCTGAAAATAAAATTAATAAGATATAATTTAATCGTTGCATATTAAACTTTTTTCAATATTTATAGTCTATTCTATTGCTCGCGTTTTATTTCTTCGCCAATGTATTTGTTCCATTCCTCAGTTGTTAAATCCCTAGTTAATAAAGACTTTACCTTATCCGAATAGGTTTTTACCGAAAGTTCCCAAAAGCGCAAACTACTGTCGTAACACAACGCGTAAAGTCTGTTGTTTTTAATCGAAAGTTCTTTCACATTTTGTTCATGGTCGCTTATTGTTACAGGACTCATTTCCAAATAATTGACTTTATATAAATTGATACGTTTATCGTCAGTTGCAATAGCCACAATTTGTGAATTTTCGCTAAAAGCGATGTTACTAACGCCAGCACTACTAGCGTAAATAGTTGATTTTAAGATTATTTTATCAGAAACAGAAAAAATATCAATCACTCCACTCGAATAGCCAACAGCCAATAAATTTTGGTCGGGCGAAAGAGCTATCGAAGTTGCTCTATTTTTCTTTACCGAAAGGAGTTTTTTCTCGTAATTTTCTAAATCAATGCCAAGTATATTTCCATCATTGCACGCAGCTACAATCATATTTTGTTTGGGAACAAATACAAAGTTATTTACTCGTGCTTCAAAAGTTATTTCAATTACTAATTTTGGCTTCTTTTGTTCAAAATTCCAGATTTTCAGAGCTGGACTTCTATCGGAAATGGCAATAGTTGAGTTACTCAGTTTTATAGCACCGCGAATGTAATCATTGTAATCGGAAAATTTTTCTACCTGATTACTTTCGTAATTCCAAAGGTAAGCGGTTCTGTCTTCGTAGCCAATTATTGCATAGTTGGCATCAATAATAAAGGCTGAATTTACAGGCGTTTTCAATTGTAATGACTTCGACCAAGTAGGTTTGCCTCCTGCAAATGCGTATTTTTGAAACTTTCCTTCTTTAGAAATCAAGGATATAGCTCCATTAATGCTTAGGCTTGTGAAATTTTCTTTCTCCAGAGGAATGCTATTTTTTTCACCCGAATTAAGTATTGCATAGTTTAATGCTTTATAAATTTCGGGATCTTGCTCAGAACCACCATAATCGCTATTAAATTTGTAGGCTTGGTAAGCCAAAAGCAAATTGACTTGTTTGTCGTTGTAATTTTGTTTCGATTTTAAGGCAAGCGACTGTGCCATAGCTAAATATGACAAAACATTTGCTCTTTCGCGTTCGGTTTCGGCTATTTTCCGTTCATTTTCGGAAAGTACGCGCATTTCTTCAGCTTTATCGCGAGCGAGTTTTGCATTTTCAGCTTCTTTTTTAGCATATTCTGAGCTTAATTCGGCAAGGGCACGCATTTTTTGAGCTTCGGTTTTTGCACTATCCGAAAGTATTTTTGCTACTAAGGCTTCGTAAGCATTTAGTTCGGCTCGTTTTTTTTCTTCTTCGGCAAGCTCGGTTGCTTTTATTGCAATTTCTTTCTGACTTTCAGCTATTTCTTTTTGTTTTTCAGCTTGCTTTTTTTCTTTTTCGATTAAAACAGCTTGCGTTTCGGCGTATTTTCTGGCTGAATTTGCCAAAAAAGCAACTCCCGAAAGGATTACGATAATTATTAATGCTGCAATTAATAATATAGTGCGCAAACGCTGCTGTTTTCTTTTGATGGCAAGCAAATATTTTCGGCTGGCTTGCAAAAAATCGACAATTTCATTAGAAAGTATTTCGGCATTTTCTAATTTTTCTTCTTTAGAAAAAGAATTACTATCGTATTTAGCAATCCAATATTTATTGGGTTTGCTTTTGTTGTACCAATCTTCAAAATAGGCAAGTGCACCGGCAGCCAATAAAAAAGCATCACTTTTATTATTATCTTTCCACCTGTTTAATTGAATTTGGAAGTCTTTCAAATTAGAAAGATTATCCATTTCTTCCGCTTCCCATTCTTGCAGGTATTTCCAGTTTCTGATGAGTGCTTCGTGTGTAATATCAAAAGTATCGTCTGCCGAAAGATATTGTGTAGCAATGTCTTGGTCGTTTATAAAGGGTCTTACAAACGTGCTATCTTGCAAGCGGTAAATATTCATTACTCCACAAACGGTTTCGTAAGTAATGTGTGGTAGATTTATTATTTGTGTAATTTCGCGCAAAGTCATTCGGTTTCTTACAGCTCTTCCTTCATCTATTTTTGTAAGAGATTTGAATGCAATTTTAATAATTAATTGAGCATCGGCTTTAGTTATGTTTTGTTTTGCCCAATCAATATTTTCCGAAAAATAATCAAATGCTTTTTCGTACAAAATATTGGCATGTGTATTTAACACATTGGTAAGCATTGGTTTATCATAGTAAACTTGCCTAAAGTCTTCAATTTGCAAAAGCCAAGCATCGAAGTTTTCTCTATCGCCGGTTTTCAAAATTTTACTAGGCATTCCGGCTATTTTGGCTAAATGCAACAAACCTAGTTCTTGATTTCCATCATCGGCAACCTTCCAAAGTCTGTTCATAATATGCTGAAGCAAAGGAAGTTGGTCGAATCCATTTGGTAAATCATTAATTAATTTTTCGGAAAGGCTTTTCGATACTTTTCCGCCCGACAAAATGGCAGGTTCTTCTATAATTTGTTGAAGTTCGTTTCGCTTGAGTCGAGGTACAAAAAACTGGCTAAAGCCAATAAATTCGGGCAATCCCTTAAAGGCAACACTCTGACTAATATAGTCGGAGCGCATTGTAAATGCAATGTAAATAGGCAAATCATCTTGGTCGGCAATTCGCGCAGTTTCGAGCAGTAAGTTAATGGTAGTGTAGGCATTAGCCGAAGGTTTGTTATTGCTAAAATTTTCGGAATTGGTAAAAAACTCCTCAAATTGGTCAGCCAAAATAAACAAATTTGAAGCTTCTTGCTTCATCTTTTTTTGGTCGTCTTTGCTAGCAGTAAGCCATTTTTCTGAAGTATAATCAATATAAAACTTCGATTGTTTGTAAAGCGAAATTAAAGCCGAAAAACCATAGCCCAATTCTTCTTCAACAAATGCCAAATCAAGCTCTAAATGTTGCGAAATAGTGCGTGCCAAATTTTGCAAAGGGCTCCGTTCGGGGCGAAAATCGGTGATAAGCCAGTTGTTGAATTTAGCTCTAAAAAAACCGGCTCTTGCATTGGGAATTACACCGGCATAAACCAACGAGGATTTTCCATCGCCCGAGGCTCCGGTTATCATCACAAATTTTTTCTCTTCCAGTTGGCGAATAATTTGCCTTATATGCACTTCTCTTCCTTTAAAGAAAATGGATTCATTTTCGGTAAAAGGGCGCAAACCCGGATATGGACAAATTTTCTTTTCCACTTTTTAAAATTAATTTATCGCTACTTTAAAAAATTGCTTTTGAGCTTTTAAATTTTATACTTCAAATAAAAAAAACACTTAATTTGTTCCATTATAAAGTATAATTATTTATATTTTTTCAATTTTAATTGTATCCAAATGAACTTTTATTTCTAAAGGCATCAAATCAGCCTCCAACATCATAGAACTCACATTTGGAATTGTAATATTCTTATTTTCATTGCTTTCAGTCTGCAAATCGCCTAAGAATAAAATAGGGGTTTGAGAAGAAGCTCCTCCTGTTTTATTCCAAACTTGTTGCACAAAATGGGTAGCCCAAGCAGAAGTTCGGTTGAAATAAATTACAAGCAACTTGGTCTTAGTCATTTGGTTAGAAATAAAAGTCATGTAATCATCGGGAGAGTTTTGAACAATTCCTAATTTTGTAACATCGGCTATGTCGCTAACCAATTCAACTATTTCATTGGCTTCGTCTTCGTCTAACTCATTATAAATAAAGAATATATCTGTATTTTTGATGTCTTTTATTTCCTTTTTGTCGGAAAGCATAATCGAACGAACATCTTCAACAAAAACGACGGGCGATTCGTGGTTGGAATACACCATGTTGGCAGAAATATTGTTGCGCACCGAGTTAATAAAATCTTCTTGCGAAGCATCAATCGGTTTATCAATCAAATCTTCTGGATACCAGATAAATATTTTGGAAATAACGTTTTCTTTTTGATAATTTTGTGCAACATAAAACTGAAATTCGCTTAGGGAAGTATGTTTCTGGTTTTTAATACGTTTTCCATACGAATGCCCCAAAATATGAATTGTACAATCGGCTTTTTTTACTTGGTCTAAAATTTTGTTAGTCAAGATTTCATCGTCAATTTCTTCGTAGTTTGGACCTAGAAAAATTAGCTCCATGCCAGCGCGAACTAAAATTTTACTCAAAAAATCTTTTGTTGGCTTCATTTCTTCCGACACTTCCGATAAAAAAACTCTAATTGTATCTACGTTTTTCGACATTTACCTTGTTTTTTTTGTTTCTTTTACAAAATTTTTTTAAGCTATATCTACCGTTTGAGAATAAATTCAAAAGTAGTCATTTTATCTGTTTTTTCAAAGTTAAAAGGCATTAAATATTGTTAAACAAAGCAAAATAATAAATTAAAACACCTAATTTTTTATTTATGATTCAAACAAAAAACAACATAAAAATCTATAAATAAATGTATTATAATTTTGAATACATAAACAAATCAATCAAAAAAAATATATATATTTCCTACTTTATATGCAAAAAGAATTTTAATTAAATTAAATAAAGCCGATTCTACCTAAAAAAAAACGTTTTTTAAATAAACAGAACGGTTCCAACATTGAAAATACGAAAAATAGATGTATAAACTTTCAAATAAACCGAATGAGTACGCTCGCAATAAGCACCGATGCAATGGTAACATTAACAAAACCGGCAATTAACATTTGTGGATAAATACCATCTAAAATGAATTGTTGTTCTTCAGCTGTTTTACCTATACTTCGGGCTACTTCGTGAGGAATAATGTAGGTTCCTGGAAAACCAAACATGCAAGAAATACCAATACTAATAGACAAATAGCTCGAAAATTTGAGTTTTTTACCTACCCAAAACGACATAACTAGCATGCCTAAAATACCTAAAAATAAAAAAAAAGTAAGCGGAACAAGTGCTATTAAAATATCATCTACCGAAATTGAATTGAACGAATGAAAAATAACAGACAACACAGAAACGACTGTAAAACCATAAGAATTTGCTCTGTTTAAACTATCAAATTCTAAAAAACCCAACTCTTTGAACAAAAAGCCAAAAAATAGGCAAACAACATATTCATTTATAATATTCTCAGTAAGTTTAACCACCCAAAAACTCAAAAATGCAACACCTATTATTTTACCCAAAATAATAGTAGGCGAAGTATATTTTTCAAAGTAATTCTTAACTAATTTTAGTTCAAAAAAAGAATTATTAGATTCTGATTCGACCACATTTTGTACTATTTTAAAATATTTCATTCTATTTTTAGCCTCTTTCTTTAATAAAAACGAAGCAATAGGATAGCCCACAAAACTTGATGCCGACAAAAGTAAAGTGGTAAAAATAATAATATCTTCCAAACCCTGAATTTGGGCAGCTTCATGCACCATCAAAGTAGCAACAATTCCTCCGCCAATAGGTGGAATAGCCGAAAAAACAACCGCAGAATCGTAAAAAAAGCTACCAAAACCCAGCACAAACAGAATAATTCCTATTTCGGCACTTACTGCCACAAGCACCACTTTCCATTGTTGTATCAATACGCTCATATTTAGAGTAGTACCCAAATGAACAATTAAAACCGCCACAAACAAACTGCCTAATTGATAAAGATTTGAGCTAATAAAAATGGAAGGCGATAAGCCATTAGCAAAAGCAACAATAAAAAAAATGCTCGAAACCAACATAATCGACAATGTTCCTTTGGTTTTAATCGAAATCATTTCACTTAAAGCAAAAACGCCAACAACAAATGCCAAAGCACCTAATCCAGTATAAACATCTAGCATTATTATACTATTATTTTAATATAGTGTTTGAAAGAAAACAGCAGATTTAAAGCATTGTGAAATTTTAAAACCGCAGTTTACCCTTGTAAATGAGGATTTTAAAATTTCAAAATAACGCAAAAGATGCGTTTTCTTTCAGACACTATATATTTTTATAAACAAACTAAACTGCAGAAGAATAAAATTTTCTAACAAATAATTTTAAAATTAAAATAAAATGTTTAATTTTACTCATTATTTTGATATAAAGTAATGGTTAATTTCTTTTATTTGTTATTCTTAGCTGTTTATCAAAACTTTATATTTCTAAAATAGTCAAAAAAAAAATTATAAAAGCATTTATTTTTCAAAAAAATGGACGAAAAACAACAAAAATTAGAACAATTTATTCGCCAAATATTAGAAATTCAAAATAAAGAAAAATCTCCTATTTTGAAAACGAATGACCTGAAAAACATCGTTTTAGAAATGGGAATGACGGAATCCGATTGGCAGTTAATTTCTGAAACATTCAACGGACATGCCCTGCGTGGAAAAGGTTTTTTGGAATACAAAAACTGGGAAGATGCAATTAAGGAATTTGAGCAAGCTCATACGCTAAATCCTTATAACACAGATATTTTGTATGGTCTTGCTTTGTCTCACAAAAATTTATGGCATCAAACAAATATGTCCACACACAAAGCAAATGCCGAACGCTATGCCAAAATGTGCATCAACATCAATCCCAAATACAAAGAAGCAATCGCACTTATTTCGGAGATAAAACAACCTAAAAATCAGCATATTGCTTCCACTAATGCGCAGCAAATAATTACAAACCAAACCACGCAAGTAACGAACACTAAAAACCAAAAGCTTATTGTAATTTTGATAATTTCAATTTTTGTAGCTATCCTATTTATTGGTTTTATACTGTACACCACGCAGTCAAGCAACATCGTTTTGCAAGAGCCAAGTAATTCTATTCCAGAGCAAACCGAAATTACGACCACAGTTCCAACCGAAGAGGTTGTAGAACCAGAAATACCTGTAATTTTTATAGAAAATGAGCAATCAAAAGGCTTGAAATTTATTTTGGAAAAAATAGAAGCCGATGATTACACCACTTCATACAATGTAGGAGCAAAAGGTTATTTTAAGTTAGAAAATATTGAAATTAACGAACTAAAAATAAAAGCAGATTTATTAAATACTGAAGATAAGGTAGTTAGTACAAAAATAATAGAATTGGTTAGCGACTCTGAAAATGCGTTGCGTAATGGTGATTTATTGCCTTTTGAATTTAGTAACTATCAAGATAACAGCTCATTACCTAAATTCAAAGCACTCAGGCTAGCGGTAAGCTACATTGTAAAACAAGAAGGCAACTTTAAATATGCCGAATCAAAATCAAAACCCATCAATTGGGCAATAGAAAAACCTGCAAATTATGATATTAGTGTAAAAGAACGTATTAACACTACTACAAAACAATTTTCTACCGGAATTTTTCACGAAATAACCTTAGAAATTCAAAACACGGGCAATTCAAATATCAAAATGCTTTTATTTCAAATAGAATGGTTTGATAAAAAAAATAATCTGGCAAAATCGGAAGAGTTTTACGTAGTTACTGATTCATACGCTCCAATAAAACGCGGCGATGTAAGAATTTACGATAGAACTTTTGGCATAGATAAATTAAACTTGGTAAATTACAAAAATTACGAAGTAACTGTTTTAGCCATTAATTAAATGCAGTATCATCGATTTTTAGAAAACACATTGAATATCAAAATAATCAACAATCAACTCTTTTATCAAATTAACAGTTTTAACAATTAAGTAATGAAATTTAATTATTTATTTATTGTATTTTTCTTTTTTTATAGTGTTAATTTATTTTCACAAAACAAGTTACAAAATTTAGGAAATAATATAAATTCAAAATTTAGCGAAACACAACCTATCATTTCTCCCGATGGGAAAGAACTGTACTTCACTAAAAGCCAGAATAATAGCCGCGACGACGAAGACAGAGATATTTATGTTTCCAAAATTTCAAAATCAGGAATAGCTTCTCCTGCAAAACTACTTAAAGGTGAGCTAAATAACGACGGCTGGAATGCAGTTTGCGGCTTCACTGCCGATGGAAAAACCATGCTACTAGCTGGAAAATATATGCCCGACGGAACGCTCAAAGGCGGATTTTCGACCTCCACCAAAGATGAAAATGGTAATTGGCAAACGCCCTCTCCCATCATAATGAAAGGAATGACAATTGATTACGAAACCCAAACGGCAAGCATCAGTGCCGATGGAAATGTAATTATTTTTGCAAGTAACATGCCTTTTGGAAAAGAATTTTACGGTTTGTTTGATTTATACATCAGTTTTAAACAACAAAATGGCGAATGGTCGTATCCAAAAAATCTTGGAAAAAGCATAAATTCAACAGCTTACGAAACGGCTCCTTTTTTAGCTGCCGACATGAAAACCCTTTATTTTTCGTCAGATGGGCACAAAACGCTGGGAGGAAACGATATTTTTGTAAGCCGTAGTTTAGATTCTACTTGGACAAATTGGAGTACACCCGAAAATCTAGGCGCGGTAGTAAATACCACAAATTGGGAATCATATATTTCGGTAACTGCTTCGGGTAAATATGCTTATGTTGGTTCTACCAATAATTCAATGGGTAAAATGGATATTTTTAAAGTAGAATTAAAACCAGAACAAAAACCACTTGACGATGGTTTGCTTGCCTTTTATTATGAAGGAATGATAAAGCCAAAAGCAAATTATATAGTTGTTGCTCAAAAAGTTGAGATAAAAGAAGAGACAAATATTTTAAAAGAAGAAAATATAGACGAGAATTCAAATTTTGAGGAAAAAAAAGAAATAAAGCCGGAAATTGTTGAAAAAAAAGAAGCTATAATTTTAGATGCTGAAAATGTAGCAACAGGAGAAGCAAAAAAATATATAAGCAACGTAATTCCGTTGAATTTAACACCAACCGGAAAAGCTATAAAACTCGAAAACTTAGGAACTTCAGTAAATTCAGAGCTTTCGGAAATGGCGCCATTAATTTCGCCCGATGGAAAAACCTTATATTTCTCGAGAAGTTTGGCTTCTGATTGGAAAAATTTGAACCGAGATATTTTTGTTGCTAATTTAGATGGCAGCGGAAATTGGCAATCGGCGCAAAATGCAGGTAAAAGCTTAAATAACAATGGCTGGAACATTGTTTGTGGCATCACGCCCGACGGAAATATGGTGCTTCTTACCGGAAAATATAACTCTGACGGCATGCTAGGTGGAGGCTTTTCAAAAGCATATTTGACCAAATACGGCTGGAGCCACCCACGCCCATTGGAGATTGAAAAATTCCCAGAACAAGAAGATACTCAGTCTGGTACACTAAGTCCAGATGGAAAAGTGATTATCTTTTCGAGCTATTTCAATATCGATGGTGAATTTTACGGAACCATGGATTTGTACATTACATTTGAAAAGTCTGACGGTACTTGGACAGTACCTCGCAACATGGGACCCGATATAAACTCGACGCAATACGAAACTTCTCCGTTTTTAGCTGCCGACGGAAAAACGCTATACTTTTCCACCAATGGGCATGGCGGCTATGGAAGCCAGGATATTTACGTAACTAAAAGATTAGATGAAACTTGGCAAAATTGGTCGCGACCCGAAAATATAGGTGAAGAAGTTAATACCGAAGATTGGGAATCATATTTTACGGTTTCGGCAGCGGGCGATTTTGCGTATGTAGGATCGCGAAAATCAACTTACGGGAAGATGGATATTTTCAAAATTGATTTAAGAAATACCGTAAAACCTGAACCAACTATCATTGTTTCAGGCGAAGTGCTTTCGGCTGAAACGAACGAAGCTATTGCTGCTACAATCCGTTATATGTCGCTGAATGATACAGCTATAAATGGAACGGCAAAGACAAACCCGCTTACAGGAAAATACCAAATTGCGCTTACTGCCGGACATATTTACGGCTTTTTTGCCGAAGCCGAAAATTATTACGGGAAGCATGAAAATATAGATTTAAAAAGCCTTGAAATTTATGAAGAAAAAACCATTACTCTTTTATTAACACCTTTCAAACAAGGACAAGTGATGGAATTGAATAATATTTTCTTTGATGTTGGTAAAAGTGAATTAAAGCCTGAGTCGTTTCCTGAATTAGACAAATTAGCAAACATTTTGCTGCAAGACCCACTCATTGTAATTGAAGTGGGAGGGCATACAGAAATAGGACATTCGGATAAAAAATTATCGCAAGATAGAGCTAATGCCGTAAAAAAATATCTTATTGAGCACCACAAGCTAAGCGAAAAACGCATCAATGCTGTTGGTTATGCCGATACTCGCCCAAAAACGAGTTCTACAAATACCGACAAACGTGCTCAAAATAGAAGAGTAGAAGTTATTATTTACAAAAAAG
>JAIFNL010000123.1 GCA_020047755.1 Bacteroidota bacterium | reverse complement strand
AAATAAATAAGTATAAATTTAAAGCAGCGTAGCTGCGAAATATCTATACACCAACTATTTCGGTGCTACGCACCTTGAAAAAAGCAATTGTTTTTCTATTTCTACAAAGATTTCGCAACTATGTTGCTAATAAGCGTAAAATGTAAATTTTAAACAACCTCTCAGGTCGGGGCTAATTAAAATAAAATTTAAACAACCTCTTAGAATTTTGGTTACTATCAAGTTACGCTATCAATAAATTTTTACACCTGCAAATTTAAGAATTTCATCAATTTCGATATGGTCGTCGGAATGTGCACCGTAATAAGCACGCTCTATTGTAAAATCCTCGTTGATAAAAAAGTCGGCAGGAATGAGCGTGTGCGAGTGCGTTTTGTCTTCTTGCTTTGCAGTGTCAAGTTTTTTAGCCAAAGAAGAAGTTTCGCCCATATTTTTGGCAGCAAAAATGGTTTTCATCATTTTGATTACCGATTCTTCTACCCCATATATTTTGTAAATTTTCTTTTCCAAATCGCCAATTAGGGGCCAAGGCATCAAACCTTGATGCAGTACACTCGATTTAATCACTTCTGGCGAACTTTCAAAAAACGAAATTACTTTTACCCCAGATTGCTCTAAGGCAAGACGTTTACCCATCAATCGATGCACGCGCACATTGCAAAATGGGCATTTAACGTGTCGCATAAACGTTAAATAAATTTTTTTGCCTTTGTAGTCAGAAAGTTTTATGTTATTTCCAAAAATATCTTGAATCGTAAAATCAATTGCGTTATTTCCTTTTTTTAACTTCATTTTTACTTATAATTTATAAATTTATACTTAATATTTTTTTTATTGGTTTAGATACTTTGAAATAATATCAAAAAGCATCTCTTTTCCTATTGGTTTTGCGATAAAATCGCTGCAACCTGCAGCAAAAGCATTTTGTCTGTCTTCATCGGTCGTAAAAGCCGTTTGAGCAACAATAGGTAAATGTGGTCGGAAATTACGAATTAACTGAGTAGCCTGATTTCCATTCATTTTAGGCATCTTAATGTCCATCAAAACCAATTCAATAGCCTCGTTATTTTCACATACTTTCACGGCTTCTAACCCATTTTTTGCGCGGAGGATTTCAAAATCCAAATCTAGCTCATCTTCAAGTAAAGTTTCTATGTAAAGATAATTAATTTCTTCATCTTCAGCTACCAAAATCAAATGTTTTTTCTTTTCCATTTTGCTTAGTTCTTTTATATTAGTATGTTTTAATGCCGATTTGTACGGAATTTGCACATAAAAGGTAGAGCCTTTTCCTAGTTCTGAGCTTAGAAAGATTTTTCCACCCAGCAAAAGAGTGTATTCCTTTGCAATAGAAAGTCCTAAGCCTAAGCCGCCTACTTTATCCGTTATATTTTTTTCAGCTTGCGAAAAACGCTCGAAAATAATTTCTTGTTTCGCCGCCGCAATTCCTATGCCTGTGTCTTCAACATAAAACTCTATGTGCGTTGCTTTGCTCAAATCAACTTGTTCATTTGTTTGAATATCAATAAAATAATAACCAAATTTCACAAAACCTGTTTTTGTAAACTTCAAAGCATTTTCGAGAAGAATTGAAATAATTCGTATTATTTTTTTGTCGTCGGCACAAATTAAACAGTTATTTCTTTTGACTGCTTTTCGCAGAAAAAATGGCATATTATTTTCTTTAGCTTTGTCTGCAAAGTTAGTAAAAAGTTCGGATAAAAGCGTATTTAGGCAAATTTCATTTTCATTTATTTCAATTTGTTTTGTAACCAATTCCGAAATTTCTAAAATGTCATCAATAATACGAAGTAGTTGGTTACCACTTCTTTGTATTATTTCAATAAACGCTTGTTGCTTCTCATCGGATAAATTAGGTTTGCTCAATAAGGACGAAAAGCCTAAAATTCCGTTCATCGGAGTTCTAATTTCGTGGGACATATTGCTCATAAATTCAGATTTGAGCATATTACTTTCTTCTGCTTTTTCTTTGGCTTTTTTTATTTCGTCGATAAAATGAACTCGCTCAGTAATATTACGAATAACTGCCAAATTGCCTATCCAATTGCTATGATTATCAAATAGTTTTGCGCCAAAGGTTTCCCCTTGAAACGGTTCATTATTTTTATCTTTGTACGTAGTAGTAAAAAGTTTGCCGCTATTTAGCGAATCTTTGTTGAAAATATTTCTACCGGCTTCGGTAAAATTGAATTTATCGGAATAAATAACTTCGGCACTTTTTCCCACAAGCTCTTGATTTGTGTAGCCAAAAATGGACGTCATTGCTTTGTTTGCCAAAATAATTTCCCGCTCTACATTGGTAATTATTACGCCATCGGAAATGGTATTGAACATGGTTTCAAAAAGCAATTTTTGCTCTATCAAATTATTTTCTGCCTTTTTCTGTTCGCTAATATCAACTGTAACTATCTGAACACTAGATGGTGGTAAATAACTGTAAGTAGCCGAAACAAACTTTGAAATATCTGTGGCACGAAAACGGTATTCACGCACGATGCTAAAAGTTGATTTATTGTCGAAAGCACGATTCAAAAACGCTGTTAATTCGGGTTCGTCTTTCCAAAGAATTCTCGACTTTATACCAAACACATTCTTAATTTTTCCATTGGAATCGTGGAAGGCAGCATTGTTAGCGGTAACCATTTCAAAATCGTCCTCTTTTTTCTGCCAAATAAATACTGGAAAAGGAAAATAAATAAACCGGTTTTCATAGTCTTCCTTGCTTTTATTTAGTTCTTCTTTTGTTGTGTTCAAATTATTGATAACCTCTTGCATATAACTATTTTGCATTTTGATAAGAGTATCAATGCTTTGCACGCGGCTAGTTTCGGCAGGAATCCATTTTTTGAGCAAAATACTCAGCACAATGAATGCCACAATCAGATTTACAGCTTTCGGGATAAATACAATTTCGGGGCGATTCAAAAAGTGAAAAATTTGGATAGGTAAAATTTCATATTGTGAGCTATTTTTCAATCCAAAATACAAACTCTCAAACAATGTTCGGAACGAATCGATAGCCAAAATAGCAAGTAGTGTTTTTAAAAGTTTATCGCTTATCGTATTTTTTACTATCTTGTGAATGTAAAAAAAGAATACATAAGACCATATTATCGAAAGGACAATATATATAAAAGGAGTTATGTATTTAAAATATTCCATATTTTGCTATAAAATTTATTATCATTAATGCCCAATGAAAAAGAGATAATTAATTGTTTGTCAAACAGAAGAGACTATTTGTTTAAATTTTTCAAATAGTTATAAAGTCGTTTTTATGCAAAGACTGTTCTAAAGCAATAATTTTCAATGATAAAAGTTATTTTAATAGGAGTAAAACTTCTTAAAAAAAAGATTTTCAAAAATACAATAAAATATAAATATTTGCAATTTTTATTGTTTTTTTATTTTTTATGCAAAGCCAATTAATTTAGTAGCAGTTTTGGTTTCAAACAAAAAAAAGCAGTAAGACTATGCTTACTGCTTTTTGTTTGTTGTCTTTTTATTGTTTAGAACTGTAAATCAACTACTAAGTCAAACTCATCGTAAATAGCTTTGTCGCCTAAGCCATCGAAAAAACCTGTTGAGCCGTATTTGATGTCGTACAAAGTTCTGTCCACTTTTAGCGTAGCATTTGCTTTGCTTCCGTAAACTGCTGCCTCGAAAGTGATAGGATTTTTCTTGCCTTTGATGGTTAAATCAGCAGTTACAGTATAAGAATTTTTGCTTTTTGAAACTACTTTGGTTGTTTTGAGGGTAGATGTTTTATATGTTTCTACGCCAAAAAAATCGTCTGACTTCAAATGTCCGTTCAATTTGGCTGCCATTTCGCCTTCTAAGTCAGTGCTTTTGAGCGTTGTCATGTCAACTGTAAATTCAGCAGCGGTAAGTTTGCCGTCTTTAAAATCGAGAGTTCCGCTTTTTACTTGAATAGTACCTTCGTGCGAGCCTAGTACTTTGTAGCCTTTCCACACTATTTTGCTTTTGTCTGTTTTTACTGTTTTTGTTTCAGTTTG
Organism: Bacteroidota bacterium; assembly: GCA_020047755.1. Lineage (GTDB taxonomy): Bacteria > Bacteroidota > Bacteroidia > Bacteroidales > JAIFNL01 > JAIFNL01. The sequence goes on along the minus strand of JAIFNL010000123.1, from coordinate 10,272 downwards.
TGCACTTAAATTGATTGATAAAACGAGTGCTAATGCAATTACGAATAATTTTTTCATTGTATTTATTTTTTTTAAATTGTTTTTATTTTTTTTTATACAACTTCCTGATGAATTAAATTGTTTCATCATTCTGTATTTTAATTTATTGCATTCCGAATTCTTTTTGATATTTTTTTTTGAAACCCAAAATAAGAATTCAAATACAAATTATTTGTTGTAACATATATTTCAAAAAAACGCATTTAAAATTTAACTGCAAAATATTTTTCTCTTTCTTTTATTTAGACTCATTAAAAACAATAAAGAAAGTTAGTAAAAATATTATGTAATATATTGTAAATCAATACTGATATTTAATAAAATTTATTTTGAAAAAATATTTTATTTTTCTGATAAAAATATCTATTATTAGCTATTGCAATAAAACAAGCTAAAAGAATTGCTTTTTTTAGAGATTAATTTTACGAAAAAAGGAGAAAAAAATAGGAAATTACAATCGAAATTCAATATTCATTACTTCCAAGGCGTAAGGCGTAATATACATGTAGGCAGTGTGTCCAATCTTACAGCGGTCATAATCAGCAACTTTTATGAGAAAATGCTTGCCATTTACTCGAATATAATGGCGAATATATTCTGTGGACGATGTAAAACTGCTTTGAGAAGAGCGCGAATTAGCTTTTATAAACTTGTCGGTAATTTTGCCAACTTCGAGGATTTTATAGCCAACCTGAATGTCGCGCCAATTTTTAATAAGGTGGTAAATAAGATACAAAACAACTGAAATACAAGCAATTAAAGGACTAAATGCAAACAATAATTGAAAAACTCCCGCATGAGGCACATTGGAGTAAAACATAAACGTAAAACCAGCGCCAATAAGCAAAACCAAACCAATGCCAATCCATGCTTGCCAAAAATCTTTGCGCATTTGTGCTAATTCTACACTGCTGAGTGCTAACTGTTTTCGTGAAAAATCCATTTTGCAAATTTTATTTTGATACCTCAACCAATATTCTAATAACAACTAAATTATACTTTTTTTATGAAAAATGAAAAATGAAAAATGAAAAATGAAAAATGAAAAATAAAAAATAAAAAATAAAAAATAAAAAATAAAAAATAAAAAATAAAAAATGAAAAATGAAAAAAAAAGGATTAAAAATTAAAATTTAAAAATTAACAAATTAACAAATTAACAAATTAACAAATTAACAAATTAACAATTTAACAATTTATTAGTAAAAAAGTTCTAATTTTGCTGAATCTAAAATTTGGATAAAAATCAATAAAGCAACAAAAAGAAACGTGTTAATAGCAAGAGATAAGAAAGAAAACAACATAGCTGAGTATGTTTTGTACATTTGGCAACTCGAAGATTTGCTTAGGGCAAACGGTTTGGATTTTGATAAAGTGCAAGCAAATATTGTTTCAAAATTTAACCAAGATACTGAAACGATGAAAGAAATTAGCCTTTGGTACGAAAATTTTGTGGCAATAATGAAATCTGAAAAACTGGAGCAAGCCGGACATACTCAATTTATTCGCAATACGGTTAATGATATGTTTAGCTTTCACTTAGAGTTGCTCAAACGCCCCGAAGAGAGCAAATACCGCGAACTGTACCAAATAGCGGCTCCCGATATTGCTAATTTTCAAATGAAAGGCAAATATTTTTACGAAAACGAGATAGAAACCATGTTTAGTGCACTTTATGCGGTTTTGCTGTTGAAATTCAAAAATAAAAGCATTACCCAGGGCACGCAAGCAGCAGTTGGCAGTTTTAGCAACTTACTTTCGATGCTCGCTTACAAATATCACAAAAACGAAACAGGCAACAGCGAATTGGAAACAGATGAATAGTTGCAAAATCAAACAAAAAATAATATCTTTGCCCGCTCATTTTTATTGTTTTAAGATGTTTTGTGTAAAACAATAAATACCATTTCTTAAAAAAAATAACTACAACAATTGAAAACATTTAATGATTTAGGCATTTCAGAGGCTTTTGTGAAAGCTTTGAACGAAATGAAAATAGTAGAACCTACCCAAATTCAAGCGGAAGCTATTCCGTATTTGATTAGCAATGGTGGCGATTTTATTGGGCAAGCACAAACTGGAACCGGCAAAACGGCTGCTTATGGTTTACCTATTTTGCAAAAGATTGATGCCAACAAAAATCACATTCAAGCGCTTGTGCTTTCGCCTACTCGCGAGTTGGCTTTGCAAATTTCAAAGCAATTTTTTAAGTTTACTAAATATTCCGAAAAGATATTTACCGAAGCTATTTATGGTGGTGCTGACATTGATAGGCAGGTTGCGGCTTTGAGCCGACCTACGCAAATTTTGGTGGCTACACCCGGCAGGTTGGTCGATTTATTGAAGCGCAAAGCTTTGGATATTAGCAAAATTAAAACGTTGGTGCTCGACGAAGCCGACGAAATGCTTAGTATGGGTTTTAAAGAACAACTGACTGAAATTCTGCAATATACCAAAGGGCATAGAAGCACTTGGCTTTTTTCGGCAACCATGCCGTTGGAGATTAAAAAAATGATTGATGAATACCTTTCGCCCGATGCTTACAAAATAGAAGTTGGTAGGTTGAAGGTGATTAACAATAAAATACAGCATCAATATTTAGCTTGCACCGATGACCAAAAGATGTTTGCTCTACGTCAGTTTTTGAAAACACAAGGCAGCTCGCAAGGCATGATATTTACCAAAACCAAAGTGCTTGCCGAGCAAATTTATGCCGATATGCTCGAAAAAAACTATCAAGTGGGCGTAATTCATGGCGATTTGCTTCAAAAAGAGCGCGACAAAGTGATGCGTGCTTTCAAAAACAAGAAGGTTAAAATACTTATTGCTACCGATTTAACAGCTCGTGGCATTGATATTCAAGACATGGCGTATGTGGTGCATTTCAATGTGCCCGACAAATTGGAATATTACACGCACCGAAGCGGACGCACGGCTCGTGCCGGAAAAACAGGCATTTCGCTTATGTTTGTAACGCCGCCCGAAATGAAAACGCTCCGTTTTATTGAGCATTCGCTCGGCATTTCGATGGACAAAATTTCGGCTAGATATTGATAGTATAATTTTGATAGTAATCGAAATTGTGGAAAAAATGGAATTGACAAATTTTAAGTTTTGAGCATGAGCTATTTTTTGATTATTTTAGCTGCATTGTTTGTCTCAACCTTAACTTTTTTTTCGGGTTTTGGTTTGGGAACACTATTAATGCCCGTTTTCGCATTGTTTTTTCCGCTCGATGTGGCGGTAGCTGCTACTGCCATTGTGCATTTGGCTAATAATCTGTTCAAAGTGTTTTTGGTTGGTAAAAAAGCACATTTAAAAACTGTACTTGTTTTTGGACTTCCGGCGGTTTTATTTTCGCTACTAGGAGCTGTTTTGTTGAATTATTTATCGGATATTCAACCCATTTATCAATACAATTTTGGAGAGAAGATTTACAAAATTGAGATTATAAAAGTAGTGATTGCTTTTTTACTAATTATATTTTCATTTTTCGAGTTGATTCCTAAATTTCGAGAAATGACTTTTGGTCGTAAATTTCTAGCTTTGGGTGGCTCATTATCGGGATTTTTTGGAGGTTTGTCGGGGCAACAAGGTGCTTTGCGATCAGCCTTTTTATCTAAAGTAGGCTTAGAGAAAGAGCAATTTGTAGGTACGTCGGTTGTGAGTTCTGTTTTAGTCGATATTTCGAGGCTTTTGGTTTATGGATTGTATTTTATGAATAACGATGTTGAATTATTTCATGACCAAACCATTGTTTTACTCATCATTTTAGGAACTGTTTCGGCATTTTTAGGTTCGTTTGTAGGAATGAAACTGTTGAAAAAAGTAACCTTCAAATCAATGCAACTACTTATGGGTGTTTTACTTATTATTGTTGCTGTTTTATTAGGATTTGGAATAATTTAAGCAGCAGAGCTATTTTATTTTTGAGCAAATCCTTTGCTATTTGTTTATTTTTAAGCACTTGGCAAAACAAAATATTTAATAGACTTGATGCACATTGAGATTCAGTAAATTAGACTAAATTAAACGGTCTAATCGAAAGAAAATAGTTACCACAAAGACCAAAGAAGAACACAAAGAACACAAAGCGTTAAATTCATTGTGTTCTTTGTGAAAAAACCTAAAACGACACCTATTAGCCAGAGCGACTAATCAAATGTAAGCGTTTGGAATCGAGTATAGTAATGTGCTTTCCTTTGAGCAATATAATTTTTTCGGAATGTAGTTCGGTCATAATTCGGCTTATGGTTTCGCGCGTGGAAGCCACAAAGTTGCCAAATTCGCTTCGGGTCAAAGGCAAATCGAAACTATCGGTTTCGTAAATCTCGTGGGCAAAAAACAAAATAGCTTCTGCCACACGTCCTCTGATGTGTTTTTGAACTCTATTTACACACTTATTGAACAAATTTACTTCATTTTTGCAAAGGTCGAGTATTATTTCGTATGCAAACTGACCATTTTCCTGCACAAACGTTTTGAATGTACTAATATTTATGAAGCAAGCGTGTACTTCGGTGAGTGCTGTGGCTGAGTAGCGATTGTATTTTTCGTCGAGCGTGGTAGGAATGCCTAAATAAGTAGGTCCTTTGGCTATTTTTATAATTTGTTCATTGGTTGGACCTTCGATGTGCAATTGCACAATTCCTTGTTTCAAATAAACAATGTTAGACGAAAAAATTCCTTGTTTAAAAATGGTATTACTTTTTTTAAAAGTTGCTTGTGCGCAATTATCTCCCATCAAAGTAAGCTCATCGTCGCTAAGTACTTTTGCCGCAGTTGATTTAAAAGGGCAAATCAAACATGCCTGAATTTCTATCATAAATTTAAGTTCTAAATGTATAGTCTTTTTTTGTTTTAAAAAGATTGACAAAGGTAAATAAATTAATCGAACTAAGTAGAATTAAAATGTGATATAAACCGCATTTTTAAAACGAACAAATACACATTTGAAGCGAAATAAATCACACATTTTAATAGAATAGACCACCACATTTTTTGATATATACTCCACATATTGTGTTGTAAGCATCACGGTAAAAATATTGTGCGACAACATATTACTCTTTAATTTTGTATCAAATTAATTTAACGAATTCTAATAATTAAAGTCATGCAAAAAACAATATTAAAAGGCGCAATTATATTTGGAGTACTAGCATTTGTTGCATTTGTAGGTATTCTTGCCATAGGATTTATAATGAGCGCAATCGGTTTTACTTGTGAGTGTTTTCAAATAGTTAAATGGGCTGTATTGCTAGTGAGTGCTGCTACAGGTCTAGTGTTTTGGTATGGTTGCTGCTGCAAACCACAAGACGACGACTGCCCGGGAATAAGAGGTTTGAAAGATAGAATATAAGTGATATTTGCCTTTATTTGAATATTCAAAAAAAAAAATCTATTCCCAAGTTTTTAATAATAATAAGCTATTAACGGATTGCACAAATTGCCATTGAAGCAGAATGAGAATTTTTAAAAATCATTTTTTTATCGAAAGATTTTCTTTTGTGTGTGATTTGAAACCACACTGTAATTTGAAAAAATACAGTTTTGCTGTATCGTATTAACCCATAAAAAAAGAGAGAATGACCAACAAAATTAAAATCACTCAGCTTTCGGTTCTATTAAATTGGAAGAATCATAAAAAAAGCTACGAAGGCTGAGTGTTTCTTTTTTTTTGCAACATAAAACATCATTTATTTTCTCAAACATATTTGAAAAACAGACAGACAAACATGAAAAAGTTATATTTACTATACTTTGCCTTATTTATTAGCTTTTTGATAAGCAGTTGCGCCACCGAGTCGGCAAAAACTGAGCAACACGATTCGCTTGCTGTTGCCACAAAACCAACAAGTGAACTTATATTGGCAAAAATTGTGGCTAACGGCGATTTTATCAACAGCGAAAAAGGATTGCCAATTATTACAGCCAAAGAAGTGAACGCCGCACCACAAGGCAGTTTGCACATTCTCGACTTGCGTGATGGCGAGGCTTACTCAAAAGGACATATAAAAGGAGCCATAAACGTAAAACCCAACGAACTGCTCGACTACATAAAAATGGTGGATATGAGCAAATACGAAAAAATAGTATTAGTTTGTTATTCAGGACAAATAGCCTCGTATTCTACCTCGGTGCTACAAACCATTGGCTACAAAAAAGCGTATGCAATGCAATGGGGAATGGCGGCTTGGAACACCAAACTAAGCGACAAATGGGAGCACGTTTTGAGCGATAATTTGGAAAAAGAACTAACCACAAAAACAAAAAGCAAAAAAGCAAAAGGGAAATTGCCCGAGTTTGAAACAAAAAAAGCAAACATTGACGATATTTTGCTCGAAAGAGCCGCTTTGGTTTTATCCGAAGGCTTTGCCTTTGGCTCAGTGGCTTTGGAAGATTATGTAGCCAAAAAAAATAAGTTTTATTTGATAAATTATTGGGAAAAAGAACTTTACGATTTGGGACATTTACCCAATGCCATTCAATATACTCCGCAAAAATCGTTTAGCTTGCAAACCGATTTGCTCACTTTGCCCACCAACAAAGTTGTTCTAATTTATTGTTACTCTGGGCACAAAAGTGCTTTTGTGGCGGCACACTTGCGCATGTTGGGCTACAATGCCAAATCATTAAAATACGGAACCAATGCTTTTGCACATTCTTTTATGCTCAAAAACCCACAAATAGGAACGGTTTTTACCAAAGCTGAGGTTAATAATTTTCCGCTCGAAACATCGGAATACATACCCGAAGAAGGTCCAAAACAAGGTGGTTGTTAATAAAAAAGAACCTTTGTTCTGCAAAAAACAACTTCTTTTGAGTCAAATTTAAGACTATTAATTATTAAAAACATCATACGATTATGCAAAACAATTCAATAAAGAAAAAATCTATTGGGCTGATAATTTCTCTTGTGGTTATCATTGTTCCTTGGATAATTATCTTTGCTATCAACGATAAAATTACAGCCGATAATTTACCCGACGGCACCAGAAATGTGAATTTTGAGAAAGACACGCTATCCAAACAAGCCGACCACTCAAAGTTTGAAGTTCTAAAACAACAATTTACTTCGCCCGAACAAGTTACAGAAGCTTGCTTAACTTGCCACAACGAAAGGCAACACGAAATAATGCAAACTGCCCACTGGAACTGGGACAGAGAAGTAACTAGAACAGACGGCACAAAAACAAAAATAGGAAAGCGCAACATTGTAAACAATTATTGCATAGCTACTAACACAAACACATGGAAATGCAGTAGTTGCCACATAGGTTTTGGTTATAAAGATAAAACATTCGATTTCAAAAACCCCTCGAAAGTAGATTGTATTGTTTGCCACGACAATACAAACTCTTACGAGAAACAACCCCTTGGTTCGGGCTATCCGGTTACGAAAAAGGAAGTATTTGAAGGCAAAACTCTTTTTCCGCCCGATTTGAATTACATTGCTCAAAGTGTTGCAAAACCTACCCGCAACAACTGCGGTAAATGTCACTTTTTTGGCGGCGGCGGCGATAACGTGAAACACGGCGACCTTTCGAGCGATTTGTTCAAACCCAACAAGCAAATGGACGTGCACATGGACACCGAAGGCAACAACATGGCTTGCGTAGCTTGCCACGAAGCTGACCGACACAAAATTATGGGCAAAGCATACAGCGTTTCGAGTGCCAACGAAGGCAGAATGGAATGCGAAAAATGCCATTCCGAAGCTCCTCACAACAACAGTACTTTGAACAACCACACTGCCAAAGTAGCTTGCCAAACTTGCCACATTCCGGTATATGCCAAAGGTGTTGCAACTAAAATGCGTTGGGACTGGTCAACTGCCGGAAAGCTTGATGCTGACGGAAAAAAAATAAACGAACACGACAAAGAAGGACACCACACGTACAGCTCCGAAAAAGGTAGCTTTGAATGGAAAACAAATGTAGAACCCGAATATGTATGGTTCAACGGAACTGCCGAACATTATGTATATGGCGATGTAATCAAAGACCCTTCTAAAATTCTACAAATGAACATATTCTTTGGCGATTACAACGACCCGAAAGCAAAAATAGTTCCGGTAAAAATTCACAGAGGAAAACAATTCTTTGACCCAGTGAACAAAATTTTAATCGTTCCTCACATTTACGGACACGATTCTACGGCTTACAAAACCGGACTTGACTGGAATTTATCGGCGCAAGTAGGTATGAAAGAAGCTGGATTGCCTTACAGCGGAAAGTACGAACCCATAGAAACCGAAATGTACTGGCGTATAAACCACATGGTAGCCGAATCGGACAAAGCCTTGACTTGCAAAGAGTGCCACTCGCGCAACGGAAGGCTGAAAAACCTTGCCGGTTTCTATATGCCCGGAAGAGATAGAAGCATTCTTTTCGATATTATTGGAGTACTTATGATTTCTTTCTCGGTAATGGGAGTGGCTGTTCATGCGCTAATCCGTTACATCAAAAGAGATTGCATTGCTTGCGAATAAAATAAGTATTAAGAATTAGGAATCAGGAATCAATGTTGCCAAAAGCAAGCCCTTCAAGGGTTTAAATCCATTGAAGGGCTCAACTTGTACAACTTTGAATTTTAAAAAAAATCGTTTTTAGAATTAAATTCTAAGACATATAAAATAAAGACGAAATGAAAAAAAGAACTTATATATATCGACGTTTTGAAAGGTTTTGGCATTGGACACAAGCCTTCTTAATTATGTTTTTGACCATCACAGGATTTGAAATACACGCTAGTTACGAACTATTTGGCTACGAGCAAGCCGTTCGCTTGCACGACATTGCTGCTTGGTCGCTATTGATACTCATTGTGTTTACTATTTTCTGGCATTTTTCGGTGGGCGAATGGAAACAATATCTTCCATCTACCAAGCTGGTGAAAGACCAAGTAAAATATTACATCACCGGAATTTTTCAAGGTGCACCACACCCTACCAAGAAAACGGCTTACAACAAATTCAATCCGCTGCAAAGGCTTACTTACTTTGGATTCAAAGCCATAATTATTCCGGCACAGATAATAACCGGATTAATTTATATGTTTCCGAGCGTGTATTCGCAAATAGGTGGTGTAGGAGTAGTAGCTGTTATTCACACACTTGGAGCTTTTGTTTTGATAGCTTTTTTAATTGCTCACTTATATTTGCTCACTACCAACGAAGAACCCGCTGCCAGTGTAGCTGCTATGATTACGGGCTGGGAAGAAGTTTCGACCGACCCCGCTGAAGAACATCAAAAACACATGCAAACAGCCGTTGAAAAAAGTATTGCCGGTTATTATAGACTCGATAAACTTGGAAAATTTGTTGATGTAAACGATGCGTGGTTAAAAATGTACAAATGCCACGACCGCGAAAACATCATAGGCAAACACATGTCATTGACTCGCGAACCCAAGCACCAACAAGAGTTGTCGAATATTTTCAAACGTTGTATGCAAGGCGAAACCGTTATTGGTATTCCGGTAGTGCGCAAATGTAAAGACGACACCATCGGCAAGCACATTCTTTCGATGAATCCGGTATTTGAAGGCACCGAAATTATAGGTGTAGAAGGTTTTATCATCGACATTACGGCAATAGACAACCTCCAAAATCAAATGTACCACACCGTGCGCAACAGCAACGCAGGCTATTACAAGCTCAACAACAAAGGCTACTACATAGACGTAAACGACGCATGGCTAGAAATGTACAAATGCGACAACCGCGACAATATTATCGGAAAACACTACTCTCTTAGCAGCAATCAAGAAGATTTGAAACGTTTCGATGAGATTTTTGCCAGCGTTATACAAAACGGAACAACCATAACCAGCGAAGTTGCTCGCCGCCAATGCAAAGACGGAACTTTGGGCAAACACATACTTTCGGCAAATCCTTTTTACGAAGGAACTCAAATTATGGGAATGGAAGGTTTTATCTTAGACATTACCCAATTAGACGAGGAAGACCTAAAAAAATAAAGTGAAATACATTATTGATACGATGACTCCAAGCCACCTGTATCAATCAGCACAAAGCAAAAAAAAACAGCCATGCGGCTGTTTTTTTTGCGATTTTAAGGCACAAATGTTTGATTGCCCACAAAAAAAGCGATGAACACTCTACCATCTGTTAGCACTTTTTTATTTGTCTTTCAATAATTTACGCAATTCATTAATTCTTTCATCTGATAAGCCAGTATATTTTTTTATTTTTTCATTCGTTTCTCC
>JAIFNL010000145.1:14414-20288 GCA_020047755.1 Bacteroidota bacterium | reverse complement strand
GCTCACAACTATTTTTGACTAATTTCACAATCTACTGCCATTTTTTTCTTTTCAAAAAAAACACACACACATTAAAGAGTTAAAAATTCGAAGGTTATATAAGCACAGAAAAAAAACAGAAAAAAATTGAATAAAAATTTGGTTGATTAAAAACAATAACTTACATTTGTTCTCAAATAAGAATAATTCTTAACAAGTAATAATTATGCTTAACGCTCGTAAAATACTCAATAGTAAAAAATTAAAAATAACTCCTCAACGTTTGGAGGTGTTAAATGCTGTAAGCAAATCTAAAAATCATCCTACGGCAGAGAATATTATTGAGTTAATTAGAAAAAATAACCCCAACATAGCAGTAGGCACAGTGTACAAAACTCTGGAAACCTTTGTGAACAATGGAATTGTAAAAAAAATAGAAACCAGCGACGGAAGCATGCGTTATGATGCTATCACAGAACAACACCATCATTTGTACAGCAATGAGTCGGAAAAAATTGAGGATTATTTTGATGAAGAATTAAATGTATTGCTTCAAAACTATTTTGCAAACAAAGCAATTCCAAATTTTAAACTCGAGGACATAAAACTTCAGCTTATTGGCAAATTTGAGCAATAAGTGATTTATAATAACTAAAATTCAAACGAAAACAACATGAAAGAAAAAAGTATTGAACTATTAAACAAAGCAGTAGCCGACGAACTTTCGGCAGTTCATCAGTATATGTATTTTCATTTTCACTGCGACAATTTGGGCTACGATTTGATTTCTAACTTATTCAAAATGACAGCAATTCAAGAAATGCTACACGTTGAAAAGTTAGCCGACCGCATTTTGTTTCTCAAAGGCGAAGTGGAAATGAAGCCAGCCGAAGAAGTGAAAAAAATACACGACGTGAAGGAAATGCTTCTGCTTGCAACCCAAATGGAACAAAGCAGCCAAAACGATTACAATCTTTGGGCAAACGAATGCTCGAAAAATGCAGATAGCGTTTCAAAAAAATTGTTTGAGCTATTAGTAGAAGACGAAGAACGCCATTTTGACCAATTCGACACAGAAATGGAGAATTTAATCAAATTTGGAGATAACTACTTGGCTCTTCAATCGATAGAACGCAGTAAAAGCCGCTCGACAGGTCGCCCACCGATGGAGTAAAATTTTAAAAAAATAAGCATAAAAACTAACAAACAAATTTTTTTCAAAGTAGCTAAAACATGAATAAAAGCTACTCATTTATTAATTGTTAAATAAATTACAACATGGAAAACGAAATAATAGCAATGCCACGTATTGGCGACAAAGCGCCTCAATTTAAGGCAGTTACTACACAAGGAAACATCAATTTTCCTGCCGATTATGAGGGCAGTTGGGTAATACTTTTCAGCCACCCAGCCGATTTTACACCGGTTTGTACCTCTGAATTTATGACGTTTGCAAAACTCGAAAGCGAATTTAACGCATTGAATTGCAAATTAGTAGGTCTTTCGGTAGATGGATTGTTTAGCCACATAGCCTGGTTGCGCACCATCAAAGAAAAAATTGAGTACAAAGGAATGAAAAACGTAGAAGTTAAATTCCCTCTAATTGAAGATATTACCATGGAAGTAGCCAAAAAATACGGCATGATACAACCAGGCGAAAGTAGTACAAAAGCAGTAAGAGCTGTGTTTTTTATTGACCCCAAAGGCACAATAAGAGCCATTATTTACTACCCACTTTCGCTAGGTCGCAACTTCGATGAATTGCTAAGAGCCTTAAAAGCAATGCAAACAGCCGATAAATTTCAAATAGCAACTCCAGCCGATTGGGTTCCGGGCGAAGATGTAATTGTTCCTCCGGCTGGCTCGTGCGGAATGGCAAAAGAGCGCATGGAAAGTAAATCGGAAGATGTTACTTGCTACGATTGGTTTTTCTGCACACAAAAATTACCGATTGAAAAATTAAATCAATAATACGCTCTTTTTTTTTGAGAGCTAAAAACAAAAAACCTGCAGTATTCTAAAAAGAATTGCAGGTTTTTTTTATTGCTTTACACCGTTTTATCAAAATTTGTTTATTTTTGTTTAAATTTTAAATAAAATATAGAAAACATGGTATTTGTAACCGGCGGAACGGGAATGCTCGGAGCCTATTTATTGTATTATCTTACACTCCAAGAAGAGCAAGTTGTTGCTATTAAGCGTGAAAGCAGCAGTATGAAAGTGCTCGAAAATGTATTTGAAGCCTTGAGCAAAAATCCAGCAGAGCAACTTGCCAAAATAAATTGGAAAATAGCCGACATAACCGATTATCTGTCCATCGTTGATGCTATGGCAGGTTGCCAATGGGTTTATCATACTGCCGCAATTGTTTCGTTTGATGCACGCGACAAGGAGCGCATGTTGCACAACAATATCAACGGCACCGCCAACGTGGTAACGGCTGCTTTGCACACAAAAATAAAGAAATTTTGCCACGTTAGTTCGATTGCTTCACTTGGCGAAAGTGTTGATAACGAAGAAGTAAATGAAGAAAGCAAGCGCACTAGCAGCCAACTACACTCCAACTATTCGAGGAGCAAATATTTGTCGGAAATGGAAGTTTGGAGAGCCATCAACGAAGGTTTGGAGGCTGTAATTGTAAATCCGTCGGTTATTTTGGGCATTGGCGACTGGAAAAATGGCAGCTCCTCTATGTTTGGACAAGTAAACAAGGGCTTTAAATTTTACACCAAAGGCGGAACTGGCTTTGTAGATGCCTCAGATGTAGCGCAAAGCATGATAAAACTAATGAAAAGTGAAGTCTCGAACCAACGATTTGTGATTAATTCCGAAAACTTAGCGTATCGTAAAGTATTTGATTTGATAGCCGAAAATTTGCAAAAGCCAAAAGCTCAATATTATGCAAGTCCTTTTTTAAGTGGAATTGCTTGGCGTGCAGCAGGTCTTTTTAGTTTTTTGCTAGGCACAAAACCAGTACTCACAAAAGAGACAATTTTGGCTGCAAATAACACAAAAAGCTATTCAAATAACAAAATAAAGCGTACAATTGAACATAATTTTTTAAAAATTGAAGACTCAATTAAAGAAATAAGTCAATTTTTCGTAAAAAACAAACATATTTAATTAACTATAAATCAATCAAATAAACAGAAGTTTTCAAGAAAAATCAAAAAAGAACAATTTTTTTTTGCTAAACTATTGACTAAAAAGTAAATTTTACCTAACTTTACATTAGTTTTTTATTGATGAATTTATTTTTTGATAAAAAATGAAAACCTTAAGCTTTCTGAAAAGTTTGAAAAAAATAGAATTTCAAAATGCTATTTTTCTAAAAAAAAGATATAAATATATTGAAATTTAACAAAAGTAGGCTTACTTGATAGAATAAATTGAAAAACTATAAACATAAAAAATACTAGTTATGAGTTCAAAAACAGTAATATCTCCGGGCGAAAGGCTAAGAATTGAATTAAAAGATAGAGGAATAAAGCAAAAAGATTTTGCAAAAAAAATAGAAATTCCTTATACCATGCTCAATAAATTCATTAATGGTAACCGACCTGTTAAAGCTGATTTCGCATTACTTTTAGAAAAATCACTTGAAATTGATGCCGACTATTGGCTTAATTTACAAGCTAGATACAATCTTTACAGAGCACGCAACAATGCTAAATTGATGGAAATGGTAAATCGAATTAGTAAAATATAAATGCTAATTGATAATTATATTTTTTAGTTGCTATTGGATTAAATCAGTTGATAAAAAATAAAACAAAAGCCGAATTGCTTCGGCAATTCGGCTTATTGTTTAAACTAATTTTTGATTAGTAGCTAATTAGTTGACGCTTATTTTGCGAGCTTCTACTTTTGTTTCCACTTTTTTAGGAATTGTAACGGTTAAGATTCCGTTTTTATGTTCTGCCGAAATTGCTTCAACATCAGCCATTTCGGGTAGTGTGAATTGCTTTACAAATGTAGCAAAAATAAATTCGCGCTTTTTGTAAATTATTTTTGGCTCATCGGCTGTGTTTTCTGTTGTTTCGGTCTTATTTTCTTGTTTTACCGAAATACTTAGAACTTTGTCGTTTACATCAAGCTCAAATTTGTCTTTATCTACGCCCGGGAAAGCTATTTCTACTTTGTAAAATGTTTCGCCTTCGGCAATATTTATTGCGGGTTGGCTGTATTTTGTTGTATCATTGAAACCATTTAATACATCTGTTCCAAAAAATGCATCAACAAAACTTGGCAGAATTACGTTGTTTCTAGTTTTTACTAACATGGTTTTATCCTCCTCTAATTTTTGGGAATTTCTAAAAAGTAGATTTCTTAGAAATTCTGTTTTTTTTAAATTTATTGTTTACTATTTTGTTTTTAACGAAACTTCAAAAAATCAAAATTGATTCGTTTTGATTAGTTCTATTCAAACAAAATGCCATTGCTTTTTTCAAGTCATAATGTCATGTTTTTTTAAAACAATCTGACTAATTGACAATGTGAGCAAATTCAAAAACAATAAAGTATTGATTTAGAGTTGTATATAAAACCAAAGGATTCTCTATTTTTTTTAGATTATAAAAACATAAGCAAGCTAAATGCCATGACCATCATGCCCAAAATGAGACCATAAATGGCAATGTGATGCTTGCCGTATTCTTCGGCAGTAGGTAAAAGCTCGTCGAGCGAAATGTACACCATAATTCCGGCAACACCTGCAAACAAAACTCCAAATACGGTATCACTAAAAAAAGCATACAAGAAAAAATATCCAATCAAAGCTCCCAATGGCTCTGCTAATCCAGATAAAAAAGAAAGTAAAAAGGCTTTTTTTCGGCTTCCAGTGGCAAAATAAAGTGGCACGGAAACAGCTATGCCTTCGGGTATATTGTGAATGGCTACCGCAATTGCTATGGGTAATGCAATTTTGGGGTCGCTCAATCCGGCTGCAAAAGTGGCTAATCCTTCGGGGAAATTGTGTATAGCAATGATGAGTGCCGAAAAAAGCCCCATTCGTAGTAGTTTTTTGTCTTTTATGTTGCTATTTTGGTCTAGCTCCTCTACTTTTCTAACTTCGTGTGGGTTTTCATATTCAGGAATGAGCTTGTCGATGATGGCGATGATGGCGATTCCCGCAAAAAATGAAATTACGGTAATCCAAGTGCCTTGCTCTTCGCCATAAATTGTGGTAAGTGTAATGCGTGCTTTTTGGAATATTTCGACAAATGAAACGTAAATCATTACACCTGCCGAAAAACCAAGCGAAAATGCTAAAAAAGTTTTACTTGTTTGCTTGGTCAAAAATGCCATAGCACTACCTATTCCGGTAGAAAGCCCTGCGAAAAGGGTTAGCCCAAAAGCAAATAGTACATTATCTAGCTCCAAAATTTCTTAACTTTTTGTTTGTTTAACGGATTAATTATTTTTATTTCACGAAAAAAATTGTTGATAGACGCTTACTACAATCAAAGCAAAAAGCAAAAGATTTGCAATCCATTTTCGCTTGATATCAACCAAAAAGTTTGGTAAAATAAAACTGGCTACAAATGCAAAAATAAACACAAATTGAATTATATTTCTATCAATAAACAAGAAAACCAATAATGCAATGAATAAAATCCACTGCAATAGGACTTTAATTTTTCTGGTGGAAATGGTTAAATTTTTATTTTTGACCGATTGTATAAAAATAAAAAAAACAGAAAAGCCAAAGGTAAAAACAAAAACAAGGTCTAATTTTAATGGTGTAAAACCAAATTTTATATGCTTGAGTAATTCAAACAACCAAAAATATTGAATATCGACAACTATAAAATAATAAGAAGATACAAATAAATATGGTATAAATGCTCCAATGACAGAGGCAACCCATTCGCGCCAAATAAGTGGTCTGATAAC
>JAIFNL010000145.1:0-14406 GCA_020047755.1 Bacteroidota bacterium | reverse complement strand
CTAATTAAAAAAGCGGCTTCGAAGTAGTCGTGAATTGCATTGTCTGAATTTGTAGATTTGAAAATTCTAAAAACCCCCATCATAAGCAATAAATTGGAAAAATACACAGGATAAAGCTGGTGAAGTGCCGTTTGAGAGTGAACAAGCAATGTAAAAATGAATAAATGCAAAAAGAAATTTTCGTTGAAAATTTTGAAATTATTGCTTATTACCAATAAATATAGCATTTGCAAAATAAATAAAATCAATCCAAAAAAATATTGCAAGCGCATATTGTTTAATATGGTCATTGCCAATTGATACAAAGGCATTGGCGAACTATTTTCAAGGTTCTGAAACGGCGAAAGAAAACCTTTAATCCAGAAACTCATGCTTATAAGCAAAATAAAGCTTAAAACAATCGGATTTTTACTTTTGAATATATTCAATAACATGCTGAAAATAATAAAATTAGTTGCTTCTTTTTTGCAAAAAAGAAACCTATTTGTTGTGGCAAAAGTATAAAATTTAAACAACAATTAATAACTTAACTGCAACTTTAGACTAATTTTAGAGCATTGAAATAAATTTTAACAGAAAATATTCCTAGAAATGAGGTAATGTTGATTTAATAAAAAAGAAAGCAAGTAGCTTTAAATAAGTATTTTGCTCATTATTAGTAAGTAATTACTTTTTTTAATAACCCTTAACCTTGTTTTAATTATGTTTTTATTTTTTAAAATAGATAAAAAATTAATAACTTTGTTCTTTAATTGAATCTAAATTTTATTAATTACTCAATACTTTTATGGTAACCCAAGAGGTTTTGTATATTGCAGCTAGCTTTGTTGCTGCTTTTATTGTAGTATTTGTATCAATTCCCTCGATAGTGAAAGTAGCAGAGAAAAAGCATTTATTCGACCTACCCGACCATCGTACTTCGCATACACATGCTATACCTACGCTTGGTGGCTTGGCTATTTTTGCTGGCTTTATTTTAAGCATTTCGCTTGTGCCCAATATAAATCGTATGCCAGAGGAAAGTATTTTAGTGGCTGCTTCTATTATTATATTTTTTATTGGCTTAAAAGACGATATTTTAGTTACTGCACCGTTAACCAAAATGAGCGGGCAAATTGTGGCTGCTGTTATATTAGTGATTATTGGCAACATACGAATTTCGAGCTTGCATGGTTTTTACGGAATAACCCAAATAGAGTATATACCAAGTATTTTGCTTTCTATTTTTCTTATTGTGGTTATTATCAATGCCTTTAATTTAATAGATGGTATCGATGGGCTTAGTTCTGGCGTTGGTATTCTAACTGCCTCTACTTATGGTGTTTGGTTTTATTTGTTTGAAAAGGCGCAATGGAGTAATATTTCGTTTTCGCTAGTAGGTGCTTTGCTTGCATTTTTTATTTACAATGTGTTCGGAAAAACAAATAAAATTTTCATGGGCGACACTGGTTCGCTGCTTTTGGGCTTAATTATGTCGGTTTTAACAATCGAGTTTAATGAATTTAATAAAGTAACTAGCTCTTTTTACTCAATAAATGCAGCACCTGCGGTTTCATTTGGCATTTTAATTATACCGCTTTTCGACACTTTGCGCATTATGTTTGTTCGTATTGTGCAACGAAAATCGCCTTTCATGCCCGACAGAAATCACATTCACCATCGTTTGTTAGACATTGGTTTTTCGCATTTACAAGCAACTTGCATTTTAGTTTTGGTAAATGCAATTTACATTGTGTTTGTATTTTTGGCTGCTAGCAGGTTCGAGATTTTGCGTTTGATGTTGCTTTTATTACTTATATCAATGGTTTTGAGTTACATTGCTACTCTTTTTGCTGAACATAGCATCAAAAAAAATATAAACCGTTATAAAAACGGTTAAGCAATTCTAGTTTTAAAAACCCTACTTCTCTAAAATCATAAGCTATGAAAAAATACTACATTTTAGCAAGTATTCTATTTTTTGTTTTAAGTGCAAATGCTCAAACAACTACGCTTTTCATTTCGCAAGAAAGCGCATTTTATTACGAAAAATTTATTCAATCCGATAGCAATTATTTAGAAACAGAAGTTCGACCTATTTTACATGCCTTCTTAAATGAGCAAAAAATAGATAGTTTGCTAGCCATTTCGAGCAACAACAAAACCATTTCTTATTTGTTGAATCAAAATCTATTTCAAAAGAAGAACAAAGACCTCAGCTTTGAGTTAAATCCTATTATTTCAACACTTTATACTCAAACCTTTAGCAATGCACAAAGTGCTTATCTGCTCGAAGGTGGTTTGAGCTTAGTTGCTAGTTATAAAAATAAGTTGGCTTTTCAAAGCAATTTTTCGCTCAACCAGCAATCGTTTTTGGATTTCAATGCACGCGAGCTAGTGGAAAATGGAATTGTTCCGCATTATGGCAAAGCATTGAAAACCAGTGGTAATACTCTATCTTATGCTCAATTTGATGTACGAATTTCGTATTCGCCTAGTAAGTATTTCAATTTGCAAACCGGTTATGGAAAAAACTTTATAGGTTCGGGTTATCGGTCGCTTTTTCTTTCGGATAATGCCAATTCGTATCCGTTTTTCAAAGCGAGTGCCCACTTTTGGAAAATAGATTATCACTTTTTGCAAGCCGCTTTGAAGCACGTCGATGGTTTTGAAAATAACTTCGATTTGAACCCGAAATGGGCTGTAATTCATTCTATTAATCTGAATTTGACACGGCGTATTCATTTTGGCTTTTTTGAAACTGTAATTTCAAACCCTAAAGATAGCATTGCCAATCGGGGTTTTGAAGTGAACTATTTGAATCCTCTAATTTTTTTCCGCCCAATGGAATACAATTTGGGTTCGCCAGATAATGTACTTTTAGGTTTGTCGGCTAAATTGCTTGTTTTCAAAAATTTGCATTTGTATTCTCAATTCATTCTCGACGAGTTTGACTTTAAGCAATTAAAAAAACGCAACGGTTTTTGGGCGAATAAAATTGGTGTTCAAGCCGGATTCAAAGCCTTTGATGCGTTCAAAATACCCAATTTATTTCTTCAAGGCGAAATAAATACTGTGCGTCCTTACACTTACTCGCACAGTTACACGACTACAAATTACGGTCATTATTATCAGGCACTTGCGCACGTTTACGGAGCTAATTTTTACGAAGCCTTGGCTGTTGTTCGTTACGATTTTAAGAAACGCTGGAGCCTGAATTTGAAGTCGAACGTTGCCATTGTGGGCTTAGATTCCAATGCCGAATTTTCGGTTGGGCAAGATATTTTCAGGTCGTACTCGTTACACGAAAATACATTTGGCAATGATATAGCTCAAGGTGAAAAAAATCAGCTATTTTCAAATGAATTGAGTATTTGTTTTCTGGTAAACCCCAAATGGAATATGCAAGGTGTTTTTCAGGTTTCGAGTTTGATAATTAAAAATACGAGCAATTATTCCTACAACTTTATCAATTTAGGCATTCGTAGTAATGTGTTTCCCAAAATGTCAAATTCGAGGTTTTTATAATTTGTATTTAGAGTTTGTAAGTTTTTTCAAAATAAAAATGTAACTGATTGATTATGAACTCTGCCAAAGTTTTAACTTTGGCAAAGTTCGCATTTTAAACAGCCTCAAAATTTAGAAATCACCTCAAAGCTTGATTTTGGAATTGATTATTTTTTCAAATATTTTACAAATTTAATTGTTTTTTCAAATTTTTGAGCCTTTTTGCGTAATGCCAATTTCTTTTTCAACGACATTTTTTTCATTACCTCGTTGCCACTAAATGCATTTTCAAGAGCTGTAATAACATCAGCAAAAGCTACTTCAATAGCTTCTTTGTCGCCATTGTTGTAAACAATATAGAAACGTTCGTTTTCAGCATATAAATAACCAAATTTTTCTTCGCCCACATAAAAATCTACTTTTATGTCGTTGTTTACTTGCGCTTCGGTAGGGTCTTCGGTGTAGTTAACAATGCTTGCTAAATTCAAATTAAATTTAGCCGTAAGGTCGTTAAAAAAAACTTTTCCAACTAATGTGTTGAAATAGGTTTCATCAAAATTTTGATCAAAATCTTTAGTCAAATTAAGAGTTCCTTCGGCTCCAAGCGAGCTAAGGTTGTCGGAAAGTGTTTGCGAAGCATAAATTTGTCTGTTTGTCTTCTTTTCATACACAAAATGCTCGGTAACAGGAGCTACAAAAATGGTTACATCAAATTTGTTCACGTAAGGAAACGAATTGCTATAACTTGCTTCATTCAAATCAATTGACATCAATTTTGTGCCATCTTTTGCCACTTTTACATTCACTTTTGTAGGCAACCAAGCGGTTTCTCCATCAACGGTTACTTGCATATCGGAAAAAGATTCGATACTAATAGTCGCGTTATTTGTAGTAGAAGTTTTGCTGGCAGGAAACTCTAAAATGATAGAATTTGCAGACGTTTTAACCCATAAGTGAGTTTCAAAATTCCATGTATAACGCCCAAGATAGCTAGAATACATAAAACGATGTTGGTTGGAAAGTTCTGAGTCTAAATTTTCAAAATTTATTTGCGAATCTAAAGCCTCAAACATAGCATCGAACCACTCTTCGTCTTCTGTTTTAACAATTGATTTTTTTGCTACTCCCATAAATTCATTCATGGCATTCATAGCTTCACCTTCTTGCAGTGCATTTATCATGGCGGACATTTCTTGCGAAACTTGGGCAATTTCTTGTTTTGCCTCTTCGGTACTCAATTCTTTGTCATCTTTACATGAACTGAAGGCTAATACTCCAAAAATAACAAATAATGTTAGAAATCTGTTTTTCATTTTTTTACTGAAATTAAGTTTGATAATAAATTTAGTACTAATGATTAAAATAATTTAATGAATTTTACTTTTGATTGCTTTAAAACGAATAATATACCTAAAAAGTATGTAGTAATTCTATTTTATTTTATGAAAAATAGAATGCTTCTAATAATGTTTAGCGATTAATGTTTTTTCTTCTAGTCATTTTTTAGAAATTATTAACAATTCTTTTTTGTTTTAACACTATTTATATTTTCAATCTATTTTTTAACTAACACATTCATAATTAATTAATAATAAAAACAAACACCTGTTTTTTTAGAGAAAAATAAAGAAAACGTTCAATACTTTGGAAACTTTTTATATAAAAAAGTTTTCTAAGTGCAAAAAGTTTCCGAACCTTTGCAGCATGGAAAACGAAATTAAAAGCATAGTAGAAAAGGTCGCAAAATTATTCCTCAAGTTTGGGATAAAAAGCGTTTCGATGGACGATATAGCCAGAGAATTGTCTATGTCTAAAAAAACATTGTATCAATATTTTAAAGACAAAGAAGAACTGATTCAGACTATTATACAAGTAGAATCGGAAAGAAAGAAATGTGTTTTTAACAGTTTCAAAAACAAAGGAATGAATGCTGTGGAAGAATCGCTAGAGGTGTATAAAATAATGAATGAATATGTGAAAGAAATAACGCCGGTAGTAGAATACGACTTGCGCAAATATTACCCCAAGTTACACAAAAAAATGTCGGACTTTAGAGCCGAGCAGATTCAAGAAACGGTAAGAGAAAACTTAAAAAAAGGCAAAGAAGAAGGCGTTTATCGGCAAGATTTTGATATTAATATTATTGCAAAGCTCCATATTTTGCGTTTAAATTTTATGCTCAACGAAGAGTATTTTACGGCGGAAGAATACAAAAAAGCCTTTAGCGAACTGTTTTTCTATCACATGCGAGGAATTTGCAGCCACAAAGGCATAGCTATTTTAGAAGAAAAATTAGATAAATTAACAAACAGTAAAAATGATTAAAACAAAAGTAATTCTATTAATTAGCTCTCTGATATTGCTTTATAGTGTGGGCAATGCACAAACAGAGCAGGCAGATGAAACATTGGGCGTACAAAAGTTTTCGCTTTTGGAGGCTCAAACTTTTGCCATTGAGAATAACGCTACTATGAAAAACAAACAAATAGACATAGCTATTGCTAAACAAAAAGTGTGGGAAACCACCGCTATTGGTTTGCCACAATTTAGCGTAAAAGGAACTTTTCAGTATCAATTCTCTGTTCCAACCCTCAAAATGGGAACGCTTGTGCCTATTCCTGTCGAATCTACTCCCGACCAGTATGACCATACTCACGAAATGATGTTTTCGGAATTACAACTTGGTAGCCAGCAGTCGTTTAATATAGATTTCACTGTTTCGCAATTGGTATTTAGTGGCGAGTATTTAGTTGGACTTCAGGCATCGAGAGTTTTTATGTCGCTTTCGGAAAAAGCCTTAGAAAAGTCGGTAATCGAAACCAAAGAACAAATTGCTCAAACCTATTACTTAGCCTTAGTGCTTAGCAGGAATGCCGAAATTTTAGATTCGAGCTTCCAAAATATGCAAAAGATTACCACAGACATGGAAAAGATGTTCAAACAAGGATTTGTGGAAGAAACCGATTACAGCCAAATATCGCTTACTTCGCTCAATGTTAAAAACGGACTTATTTCCATTAACCGTCAAAAAGAAGTGATTTTGAATCTGTTGAAAATGCAAATGGGATTAGACTACGAGTCTAAAATAGAATTGACAGACAAACTCGAAAGCTTTTTGAATGATGCTGAATTTGCTGCTCTTGCTTTGACAGAATTTTCAATAGACAACAACATCGATTACCAATTGATTAACGTGCAAGAACGTGCAAGCTATTTGATGATGCAACGCGAAAAATCGAAATATTTGCCTTCTATTGCAGCATTTTATCGCCACCAAGAGCAAATTAATGCGCCCGAATTTAACTTTAGCCCACCCGATATTATTGGGCTTTCGATTGAAATACCCGTTTTTTCGAGTGGTATGAGAAATGCTCGTTTGAAGCAAGCTAAAATGGAACTTCAGAAGATAGAAAATACTAAAATTCAGGTTCACGATGCATTAACCATTGAATTTGAACGTGCAAAGAACGATTTCTTAGCCGCACAAGATAAATACAACAATCAAAAAGAAAACTATAAATTATCGAAAAGCATTTACGATAAAACGCTTATCAAATACAATACAGGAACTTCGTCGAGCTTAGATTTAACGCAAGTTCAGAACCAGTTTTTTAGTGCGCAATCAAATTATTTTCAGGCTATTGTAGAATTGCTCAATGCAAAAGCAAAACTCGACAGGCTTTTAAATTCAACAACACAAAACTAAAGTAACGTAAAATCAATAATATATCAAGAAACATGAAAAAAATATCAATCCTATTGTTTACTCTTTTGTTTGCCTTTTCGTGTCAGCCCGACAATAAAGCCAAACTTCAAAGCTTGCTCAAAGAAAGAGAAAAATTGAATGCCGAAATAGAAAAGCTAGAACTAGAAATAGCTAAAACCGATACAACCAAGAAAAAACTTGATTTCGTAGCGGCACAAATTGAAACATTAGCCCAAAAACCATTCGACCATTACATCGAAGTACAAGGAAAACTTGATGGTGTTGATAACGTAGCGGCTACTGCTCAAACTATGGGTATTGTAAAATCTGTTACAGTAAAAGAAGGTGATGCAGTTAAAAAAGGTCAAGTTTTGGCTTACCTCGACGATGATATGGTACAACAAAGCTTAAAGCAACTTCAAGCTCAACTCGAATTTGTTACCGATATTTACAATCGTCAAAAAGCTCTTTGGGAACAAAAAGTAGGAACCGAAGTTCAATACTTATCGGCAAAAAACAACAAAGAATCGCTCGAAAACCAAATCAATACACTCAAAGAGCAATTGGATATGTACAAAGTTAAATCGCCTATCAATGGTACTATCGAAGAAATTGCTGTGAAAGTAGGACAAGGCGCTTCACCCGGAATCCCAATCTTCAAAGTAATCAATTTTTCTACCGTTAAAGTAGTAGCCGAAGTTTCGGAGTCGTATGCTGCTACTATCAAAAAAGGAAACGATGCTATTTTGTTCTTCCCCGACTTAAATATCGAATTGGTGAAAAAAATAGAGTTTTCGAGTAAGTTCATTAACCCAATCAACAGAACATTCCAAATCATTGTTCAATTTACGCCCGACAACAACGAGTATAGAGCCAATATGATTTCGGTTGTGAAGATAAACGATTATCATTCCGACAAAGCCATTACTGTACCAATCAACTACATACAAACTGAGAACGATTCCAAGTTTTTGTACATAGCCGAGCAAGAGGGAAACAACATTGTAGCTAAAAAACGCGCCGTAAAAGTAGGTTTTGAATACAATGGCGTAACAGAAATTACAGAAGGCGTTTCGGTTGGTGAAAAAATAATTACCAGCAATTTTCAAGATGTGTACGATGGTATAATCATTAAGAATTAAAAAATTGTACTAATTCTTTACAAAAAAAGAAAATGGAAAATAAAGTCAAAGAATTTAAACCAACCAGTTGGTCGATAGATAACAAGATTGCTATATTTTTTCTAACTATCGCTATTTCAGTGTTTGGTATTATTAGTTACAATAATATACCTAAGGAGCAATTTCCGGATATTGTAATTCCAACAGTTTTGGTTAATACGGTGTATCCTGGCTCGTCGCCTAGCGATATTGAAAACTTAGTTACTCGCCCACTCGAAAAGAATTTGAAATCTATCAGTGGTGTAAAAAAGATTACAAGTAGCTCGGTTCAAGATTTTTCGAGCATTGCAGTTGAATTTGCTACCAATGTGGACGTAGCCGATGCCAAACGAAAAGTAAAAGATGCCGTGGACAAAACCAAAGGCGACTTGCCAAACAACCTTCCGCAAGAGCCTCAGGTTATGGAAATTGATATTTCCGAAATTCCCATTATGCAAATTAACTTATCGGGCGATTTGGATTTGAAGAAATTAAAGAACTATGCTGAAATTGCTCAAGATAAGATTGAAGCTTTCCCTGAAATTACACGCGTGGACATTATCGGCTCGCTCGATAGAGAGATTCATATTAATGCCGACATGTACAAAATGCAAGCCGCAAGCGTTACTTTCAACGACATCGAAGGCGCAATTACGCGCGAAAATGTTACTATTTCCGGTGGAAGTATGGACATTAAAGGCATGAAACGTTCGATTAAAATTACAGGTGAGTTTAAAGATATCGAAACTATCGAAAACATCATCTTCAAATCATCGAGCGGAGCTGTCGTTAAACTCAAAGAAATAGCCGAAGTAATTGATACTAACAAAGAACGTGAAAGTTTTGCTCGCGAAAACGGCAAGAATGTAATAACGCTCAATGTAGTTAAAAAAAGTGGACAAAACTTATTAAATGCTTCCGATAAAATAAAAGACGTGCTTACAGAACTGGAAGCCACCAAGTTTCCTAAAAACATGAACATTACTATCAATGGCGACCAATCAAAATACACACGTTCTACCCTCGAAGAGTTGAACAATACCATTATTATTGGTTTTATTTTGGTTACTATCGTGTTGATGTTCTTCATGGGATTGACCAATGCTGTTTTCGTTGCCTTTTCGGTGCCGCTTTCTATGGCATTGGCTTATATTGTAATGCCGGCTTTGGGTTATACCATGAATATGTTGGTAATGTTCTCTTTTATCTTTGCCCTGGGAATTGTGGTTGATGATGCCATTGTGGTTATCGAAAACATTCACCGTATCTACAACCAGCATCACGGCAAGATGAATATCATACAAGCTTCTAAAATTGCAGCAGGCGAAGTGTTCCTACCGATTTTATCGGGTACATTAACCACGCTTGCGCCTTTCTTTCCGCTTGTTTTTTGGCCTGGTGTTACAGGTAAATTTATGCACTTCATTCCGGTGGTACTGATTATCACGCTCTTTGCTTCCTTGATTGTAGCGTATATTATCAACCCTATATTTGCTGTTTCGTTCATGGAACACGAAGAAGAAGGAAAGCCTGTGAATAAAAAGAAAGTATTTATTGCCTCAGGACTTATTGGTCTTCTTTCGCTTGTCTTTTATGCAACCGAAATGATTGGAATAGCCAATTTCCTTGTATTCTTTTCATTCTCCGTTATCTTGCACAACTTCTACGGTACTAAAATACTGTTGATGTTCCAAAAGAGATTCATTCCGGCTTTGATGAATAAATACGAAAACATTTTGCGTTGGAGCTTAGCAGGACGCCGTCCGCAATGGCTCTTTGGTGGTATGTTTGTTCTTTTGGTAATAAGCGTAATGCTTACAGGAGCAGCAAAACTAAAAGTGGTGTTTTTCCCTAATTCCGACCCTCAATACATTTATACTTACATAACTGCGCCCATTGGTACCGATGTAAAGATTACCGATTCTCTCACTCGCTTGGCTGAAGAGAAAATAGTAGAAGTAGTAGGAGTTACTAACCCCGATGTTGAATCAGTTATTTCGAACGTAGCTTTGGGCGCATCAGAAAACTCAACATTCGACCGCTCGCTTACTTCGCACAAGGGAAAAGTTTCTATTGCGTTTGTTCCCTTCTCAGAAAGAGTTGGAATTTCTACGGTGGTGTATCTCGATAAAATTAGAGAAGCCGTTAAAGGTATAAAAGGTGCTCAAATTACAGTGGATCAAAACCAAATGGGACCGCCAGCAGGTGGTAAACCCATCAATATCGAAATCAGTGGCGACAATATAGAAGAATTAGTAGAAGTTACCACGCAATTCAAAACCTTTGTAGAAGGATTAGGAATTAAAGGAATAGAGCAATTAAAATCTGATTTTGATGCTACAAAACCCGAAATTGTAATCGAAGTAGATAGAGAAAGAGCAAACCGCGAAGGTATAACCTCGGCTCAAGTAGGTATGGAAATACGAACTGCCGTACTAGGCAAAGAAATATCGAAATATCGCGAAGGCGAAGAGCAATATCCTATTCAGCTCAAATACTCTGACGATGTACGCAAGAACATAAACAAATTGCTTGATACTAAGATTACTTACAGAGATATGACCTCAGGATTGCTTCGTCAGATTCCGCTTTCGGCAGTGGCTAAAATCAAATACGTAAATACTTACGGTGCTATAAAGCGTAAAAACCTCAAACGTGTGATTACTCTGGCTTCGAACGTGCTTTCGGGATACAATGCCAATGAAATTAACCAACAAATCATTGCAGCCATTCCTAATTTCGAGAAATCGGAAACCGTTGATATTAAATTAACTGGTGAGCAAGAAGATCAAAAAGAAGTAATGCAGTTTTTATCCACTGCCATGTTGCTCGCTTTGTTCTTAATTTTATTCATTTTGATTGCCCAATTCAATTCTACCAGCAAGCCACTTATCATTTTGGCAGAAGTAGTTTTCAGTATCATTGGGGTATTGCTCGGGTTTGTGATATTCAAAATGGATATTTCGATTGTAATGACAGGATTAGGAATTGTAGCTTTAGCAGGAATTGTGGTAAGAAACGGTATTTTGCTCGTTGAGTTTACCGATGTGTTGCGTGAGCGTGGCTACCGCACACGTGAGGCAATTATTCAAGCAGGCAAAACACGTATTACGCCCGTACTTCTAACAGCTACCGCTACCATTTTGGGGCTTCTCCCGCTTGCAATAGGTTTGAAGATTAATTTTGAAACCCTTTTCACGCACCTCAATCCGCACATCGGATTTGGTGGCGACATTACCGCATTCTTCAGCCCATTGGCTTGGACTATCATTTTCGGACTTACTTTTGCTACTTTCTTAACGCTTATTATGATTCCCGTTATGTATTTCTTAATTGTAACCGGAAAAATAAAAGCCACAAGAGCCAAGCACAAAATAAAACACGGATAGTTCTTTTTAATTAGGAATTTATATGTGCGCATTATTGATACGATGATTTACGAGTCATCGTATCATTTTTTTTTAAATTTTGGATTTATCAAGCAGCAGTGTAAATTAAATTTCAAAATTACCATCAGTTAGCATTTTCCAGTAACCAGTTTTTGCAAATTCTTTCGTGTTGTTTTTTTATTCTTCTTTAACCCACATTGCAGCTATCCAGTTTTAAAGGACTGATTTTCTTGCATATCATTTTTTTTGAGTTCGGGTTTGTGTACTACATATTTTTTTCGTTTAAAAGGCTGATGTTTGTATTTTAAAGCATCATAAATTTGAATAACTTTAGCCGTTGGTTCGGAACATTGCGCAGGTAAATAGTATCTTCTTTATCATTTTCCAAAATGGTAGTAACGGCTTTTTGAGTGTTCATGGTACGCACTATTCCCGTCCAATTACTCTTAATTTACTTGTTTTTAATCCACATTGCAGTTAACTTTTATTAATAATTCAACTGCAATGTGGGTTAAAGAAAGTGAAACAAATATACAAATAAAAAAATACACTGGATTGTCAGATGAAAGAATTAATGAATTACGTAAACTATTGAATGATAATAAATAAAGTGCTAATCATGCAATCAAGTGAGGCAGAAACTGCCTCACCTTAATAAAAACAAGCTATCGGAGCCGCTAAACCCAACGCTAATAGCCTATTATAAGTTTGCTTTTGCGTAGAGAATCTTTTTGTGTTTCAGACCAATTGTGGGAGTTTTTGTAAATGGCGCTTTCCCATTCGCCGTACATTGGGTTGGGAAGCACGATGAATTTTGTACCAAAGTCTTCTTTGTATTTATCCACTACTGCAAAGCCCATGTCGTCGCCACGCTTGGCAAAAACTTCGGAGAAATCGGTCAGGTTGTCGCCTACTAATAGAATGATTTCGTAATTTTGGCTCACTTGGTCTCGGCGTGCGGTTTTGTCTGACGTTTCGGTGCGCAACAAAATGAAGCTTGAGTCGGCATTCGGAAATCCTTTGTCGCTGAGGTTTTTGATGGTGGTGGTGAGTTCGCTGCTTTTTCGGTTTGAGATGTAAAAAACTTCTACTCCTTGTTGTTTCGCAAAGTTGATAAAGTCGAGTGCCCCAGGTAAGGCTTCGGCTTTAGCCAAATCAGTCCACTCCTTCCATGTTTCGGAAGTGTAGTTGATGCCTGTTTGTATGGCTTTTGCTTCAAAAGGACTGTTGTTCAAAACCGTTTCGTCGATGTCGAGCACTACGGCGGGTTTCTTGCCTTGCTTTACTTGTTTTTTGTTGAGCAAAATCATAGCTTTAGCCAGATTGTAGGATTGATAATACAAGGCACGCATTTCGGCAGATTGCTGATACCAATTGGTTGCCAGCACCATATAGTCGTTGTTGGGTTTTGAAAGGGTTGTATCTTTATCTACAATTTCAATCAATTTTTCATTGTTGGTACATGCCAAAAAAGAAAGGAAGAATAGGAATATTAACGTTATTTTTTTCATTGCTAAGAGTTTTAATTGAACACAAAATTAAGGAAGAATATCTTTGGGGTGTTGGCTTTACAAAAGTTTGACAGAAAACGAATCCTTTGCACGATTTACTCACCATTAAAAGGAAGTTCTAACCCAATGCAACCACCAAAAGAATTATAAAAACAGGACAAAATTATTGATAAATTAGTATTTTGCCTAATTTAGAAAAGTATATTTTTTTCAAATATGAATAAATAGATTATTTTTGTACTGGTAAAAAGGGATTTTCTTCAAAAAAAAACAGACATGATAAGTAAAAAAACAATTACAGTACTTCTTATAGGTTTATTAATAGAAATCATAGCATTAGGTCTTTATATACTAGGCTATGAAGAGGAGATTCCGCTTGGACAAAAAGCCGAAATAGAATTGGAAAACCGCGAAGGATACAAAACGCTAATACCCGAAAATTTGACATACAGCGAGCTTTATCCTGAGCCCAGTTTTGAGAATTTGAACATGATAGGCTCTGTGGAAATAATTGGAGTAAGTGGAAGAACAACCGATGAGCGACTTTATGGAATGATTTTGAGAAGTTTACGCTTCAAGAACATAACCAACCGCGTGGAAGCACGTTACGGACTACCCGAAAATTTGCTTCTAGCAATGATTATGCAGGAGACCGGCGGCGTAGATTTGCTGCCCAATAGCTCTGACGATGGAGGCTTGGGTTTGTGCCACATGCAGCCTTACATGGCAAAGCTTTTTGGCTTGAAAACTTATCAAGATTGCGACCAAATGGTGAGCAAAGAACACGGTGTAGCATTGCGCAAGCTCATCAATAACAACAACATGAACAAAAAATTGTTGCTCCAATTCGACGACCGTTTTCACCCCATTTTGAATCTCGATGCTGCCGGACGTATGCTTGCTTTTTACATTAAAGGCACACAAACACAGCCCACACCGGTACAAACGGCTATTTATGGTTATGCAGGTCGCTACAATTACCCCGAATATTACAAACGTGTGCGAACCTATTGGAAACACCTAAACGACAGAGAATTGATAGAAGAAATAGAGGATAAATTTAACCAAATGAATCCGAACTTGAAAATAAATGGAACAGCGGGCAACTTCAAAGCGTATATTCTTGTGCACCAACAACAAAACCGAAATTATGG
>JAIFNL010000249.1 GCA_020047755.1 Bacteroidota bacterium | reverse complement strand
ACAAAACCAAACCAGACTATTTACTACAAAACCGAGCTTAAAACAAATTCGTATGAAAAAAGTAACTCTCTTATTGCTACTTGTTTATTTGTGCAGCCTTCAACTGCTTTGGGCACAAAAAGATAAGAAAACAGAGGCAAAGAACGAAACCAAAGAAGAAAAACTGCTAAATTCCTCTACCATTAGCGCGTTAAAATTCAGAAGCATAGGTCCAGCAATGGCATCGGGCAGGATTGCCGATTTTGCAGTTAATCCCAACAACCACAGCGAGTATTATGTTGCCGTAGCTTCGGGCAATGTATGGAAAACCACAAACCATGGCATTACTTGGTCGCCTATATTCGACAACTATGGTTCGTACTCCATTGCCGATGTGGAACTTGACCCACGCAACTCAAACACTGTTTGGGTAGCAACGGGCGAATACAACAGCCAACGGGCTATTGGCTACGGCGATGGCGTTTATCGTTCCGACGATGGTGGCAAAACTTTCAAAAATATGGGGCTTAAAAATACCGAACACATTGGTAGAATAGCCATTGACCCACGCAACTCGCACATTTATGTAGCTGCACAAGGTCCACTTTGGGGCGAAGGCGGCGAAAGAGGGCTTTACAAAAGCACCAACAACGGCGAAACATGGGAACAGATATTGAAAATAGACGAAAATACGGGAGTTACCGATATTCTAATCGACCCAAACAACCCCGATGTGCTTTATGCGGCTAGTTACCAACGCCGCCGACACGTTTTCACGCTCATAGACGGTGGACCTGGCTCAGCTATTTACAAAAGTACCGATGCCGGAAAAACATGGAACAAACTTACCAACGGTTTGCCTTCGGGCGATGTAGGACGCATTGGGCTTACGCTTTCGCCGGTTAATCCTGCCAACGTGTTTGCTATCATAGAACTTCCCGAATACAAAGGCGGAACTTACCGTTCTACCGACCACGGAGCTAGTTGGTCAAAGATGAGCGATTACGTTTCGTCGAGTCCGCAATATTACAACCGCTTATTTGCCGACCCCAAAGACGAAAACAAAATCTTTTCGGTAGATACTTATTCACGTTATTCTTCTGACGGTGGCAAAACATGGACTAACCTTGCACTTGGCGACAGACACGTTGATGACCACGCTCTTTGGATAAACCCCAACGATACGCAGCATTTGCTCATTGGTGGCGATGGTGGTATTTACGAAAGTTACGACCTTGGGCAAACTTGGCGACACATTCCCAACTTGCCTGTAACACAGTTTTACAGAGTAGCGGTAGATAATGCCGAGCCATTTTATTTTGTTTATGGTGGCACGCAAGACAATAACTCAATGGGAGGACCTTCGCAAACCATTGATGCCGATGGTGTAACCAATGCCGATTGGTTTCCAACCAACGGAGGCGATGGTTTCTTTTCGCAAATAGACCCCAAAAACCCAAACATAGTGTATGCCGAAGCACAATACGGTTACGCCGTGCGCTACGACAAACTTAGCGGCGAAACCATGCAAATAAAACCTGCCGAACCCGAAGGCGAAGCGTATCGCTGGAATTGGAACTCTCCACTCATCATTAGCCCACATTCAAACACACGTTTGTATTTTGCTGCCAACAAGTTATTTAGAAGCGACGACAGAGGCAACTCTTGGAAAGTAGTAAGCCCCGACCTTTCGGCTCAAATAGACCGCAACAACCTCAAAGTTATGGGCAAAGTGCAGTTTCCCGATGCTGTGGCTAAAAATGGTTCTACTTCTCTTTTCGGAGCTATCGTTTCGCTCGACGAGTCGCCACTCAAAGAAGGCTTGCTCTATGCTGGCACCGATGATGGTTTGATACAAATAAGCGAAAACGGCGGCGAATCGTGGACTAAATACAGTTCTTTTGCTGGAGTGCCCGAAATGACTTACGTTTCGTGCCTTTTGGCTTCGCAACACAACGAAAATGTGGTGTATGCTGCTTTCGATGGTCGCAAATTAAACAATCTAAAACCTATGCTTCTAAAATCGGACGACAAAGGCAAGACTTGGAAGAATTTAGTTGCCAACCTACCACAAAATGGTTCGGTTTATACCATTGCCGAAGATTTCAAAGACCCAAACCTATTGTTTGTAGGTACAGAGTTTGGTATTTTCTTTACCAACAACGGCGGCAAAGAATGGATACAAATGAAATCGGGCTTGCCAACCATTCCGGTAATGGATATTAAAATCCAAAAAAGAGAAACCGATTTGGTTATTGCTACTTTTGGTAGAGGTATTTATATTTTAGAAAATTATTCGCCGCTTCGTATGCTTTCCGACGAGAATTTGAAAAAGAATGTATTCCTGTTTCCTGTAAAAGATGCTTTGGTTTTCAATCAGCGCGATTCTAAATACGGACAAGGTGCCGATTATTATAGAGTAAAGAACCCCGCAATAGGTGCAAAGATAACTTTTTACTTCAACGAGGAGATTAAAACCAAGCGCGAAAAAAGAAAAGATGCCGAAAAGAAAGCCGAAAAAGACAAAGTAGATATTGTATATCCAAAGCTTGACGATTTGGTAGCCGAAGACAAAGAAGAAAAACCTTACCGCTGATGCAAGCAAAGGCATTCAACAACTAAACTGGGACGCTACTTATGCTTCTACTCGCCCTATAAACGAAATAAGGAAATGGGACAAGCCCGCTTACACTTCGGGCATTAGAGTTGCTCCGGGTACATACTCAGTAAGCATAGCCAAAGTAGTAGAAGGTATAATAACCGATTTAGGTGTGAAAGAAAGTTTTGAAATAAAACAACTTCACAATACAAGCCTTCCGGCTAAAGACATCAATGCAGTAGTGGCATTCAATCAAAATACTGCCGAACTTTCGCGCAAGGTAATGGCTACCAATAGCGAAGTAGGTTCAAGTTTGCAGCTAATACGCAAAATGCGCCAAGCCTTGATGCAAATGCCAAGTGCTACCAATGAAATGCACCAAGCCGCCAAAGAAATAGAGCAACAGCTCGCACTCATAAGCGAAGCTTTCAGAGGAAACGCAACACTAAGCACTCGACAAGAGAATCAAGAGCCTTCTATCTTTGATAGATTAGATGTAGCAATGTGGGCTAATTCAAATTCGACCTCAGATGTTACTACTACACAAAAAGAACAGTTGGCAATAGTAGAGAAGCTTTACGCTAAGCAAGTTGCTTTATTCAATACGCTAGTAACCGATAAGCTAAACCCACTGAAAACAAAAATGACTCAAATGGGTGCGCCTTATTTTGGAAACTAAACGAAACTGATGCTAATTGATACGATGACTTTAAGTCATCGTATCAATATAGCATTAAGTGATTTCTATTTTAGATTAAGGGTTTATCTATAAAACCGGACAAGCCAGTTGAACCGATTTTTGCGTAGTTTTCTTTTAAACACTAATTAATATAAACTAAATTCAAACAATAAGTAAATGTTTGAAATTAGTTTATATTAATCAGCATAAAATTTTCTGTCAGAACTAGCTTTTATAACTAGCTACGGCATTTATGCCGTAGTAAATAAACAAATGTATATCTGGGCTTTAGCCCAAAATCTTAGAGTAAGGGCTAAAGCCCAAATCTTCAACTGTTTCTTTTCACCGCCCTAAAGGACGGTGCTAGTTATATTGAGTTTATAAACAAACCCAAATAATATAAACTAAATTCAAACAATTACTTAATAAAAATAATTTAAACTATTTTTGTATCTTTACATAAAATTTAAAACGATGCTTATACCGTATAATATTCAATACTTAACAAACGAAAAAGGAATAAAAACTGCCGTTCAAATTCCTTATAACGAATGGAATAATTTAATATCAGAATATTCCAAACTTAAAGAATTATTGGCACTTAAAAGCGAATTAAAACTTGGTTTTTTAGATTTAATTGATGTTGAAAAAGGAAAATCAAAAGAAGTAACTTTATCAGAGTTTTTAAATGAATATTAAAGTCTTAACTTCAAAAAACTTTCGTAATAAGGCTAAACGATTGTTGAAAAAATATAATTCTTTAAAATCTGAGTTACAAGATTTAGAAAGGCAATTATACGAAAATCCAGAACTTGGAATTTCATTAGGAAATGATTGTTATAAAATTAAAATAGCAGTAAAAAGTAAAGGAAAAGGTAAAAGCGGTGGAGTTAGAATAATAACAAATGTTGTAGTAAGAATAAAACAAAAAGAAGAAAATACAAAAATTGTTGGAATGCTAACAATTTACGATAAATCCGAATATGAAAATATTTCGGATAACGAACTTCAATTTTTAGTATCAGAACTAGATGAAGAATTACTAAATAATGATAATGAATAAATTTAATAAGGCTTATCGCATAGATTGTTCATTGCTTTTTTTGTGGGCAAATGTGCGAAATTGAAACTTTGTGTAAAAAAAAGAACATGTGTGGTTTTGAAACAATTGTGCCTTGAACCCAGCAAAAAAGCAACGCCAACTACCATTTTTTGATGACTTGGGGTCATTGTATCAATCAAACAACCAATCAATAAAGCATTACGTTGTAATTAAAAGGAATAAATTATGTCTAAAAAACAAAAAGAAATACATTGTTTGACAACTGGTATTGCTAAACAATATCCATTGGGCACTAGTTTGCACGAAATAATTAAAGACCAAGATATTAAACTTCGATTTCCTATCATTGGTGCACGCGTAAACAACGAAATAGAAGAGTTGAACTATGAAATATTTAAACCTAAGATAGTTGAATTTTTTGACATAACCAACATCGATGGTATGCGTATGTACAAACGCAGCCTGTCGTTTGTACTAATGAAAGCAGTTAAGGACTTATATCCCGATGCTAGTTTGCGCATTCAACATTCTATATCAAAGGGTTTTTATTGCGAAATAGATAATCTAGGTGGCGAATTTAATTTGCAGGTAGTTTCGGATATTGAAACACGAATGCGGCAAATAATAGAATTAGATATTCCTTTCGAGAATAGAGAGCTTCCGGTAACAGAAGTTTTGAAGCTGTTTAGAGAAAATAATTTCTTAGAAAAAGAAAAACTTTTTCAGTATTGTCCTACTTTATATACTTCGGTTTATTTTCTCGACAATCAGGTAGATTATTTTTATGGTTATTTGGTTCCTTCCACAGGGTATTTGAAAGTGTTTGACCTTGTGAAATATTACGATGGCATGTTGCTTCGCTTACCACAGCAAGCCAATCCTAATGTTTTGCAACCCATTAGAGAAGAACGCAAGCTGTTTGATATTTTTCAAGAGTACAAAATTTGGTGCAAAATAATTGATGTTGAAGATATTGGCAAGATGAATGAAATTGTTACCAACGGAAAAGAAGGGGAACTAATAAAAATAGCCGAATCGCTACACGAAAAAAAATTGGCACGCATTGCCGACATGATTAAGGACTCAAAACACCCCAAGAAGATGATTCTGATTGCAGGACCTTCCTCGTCGGGAAAAACTACCTTTGCCAAGCGTTTGGCTATCCAACTTATGATTGAAGGCTTTAAGCCTATTCAAATTTCGCTCGACAATTATTTTGTAAACCGTGTGGACACGCCCAAAGATGAGCATGGCGAATACGATTTTGAAGCCTTAGAAGCCTTAGATGTAGAACTTTTTACTCAAAACTTCAACGATTTGATTAATGGCAAAGAGGTTTCGCTTCCTTCTTTTTCGTTTGAAACCGGAGAGCGTTTTTACGATGGCAAAAAACTTAAAATTAGCGACGAACATATTGTAATTGTAGAAGGTATTCATGCCTTGAACCCTAAACTGTCGGAAAAAATAGATAGCAATTACAAGTTTAAGATTTACATTTCGGCACTTACACAACTAGGAATTGACTCGCACAATAGAATCCCCACAACCGACAACCGATTGCTACGCCGCATGATTCGCGATGCTCAATATAGAAATTACTCTGCCATCGAAACCATCAAACGCTGGAGCAGCGTAAGACGTGGCGAGGATAAATACATCTTCCCTTTTCAAGAAGAAGCCGATATTATTTTCAACTCC
This sequence comes from Bacteroidota bacterium, assembly GCA_020047755.1. Lineage (GTDB taxonomy): Bacteria > Bacteroidota > Bacteroidia > Bacteroidales > JAIFNL01 > JAIFNL01. The sequence continues at coordinate 20,970 of JAIFNL010000249.1, read as the reverse complement.
GCTCTGATTTACGAGCTTGGCGTTTTAAAGTCTTATGCCGAACCTCTTTTGAAAGCAATTCCCGAAAAAGAAGCTGAATACTCTGAAGCTCAAAGGTTGTTGAAATTTCTTTCGTACTTCAAACCCATAGTAAAGAAGCAAAACGAAATTCCGCCTACTTCTATTCTTCGCGAATTTTTGAGCGGAAGCACTTTTAGCTATAAATAAAAAGAGATAGAATAGTAGAAATAATAAAAAAGACGGACTTTAGCTAAATGTAACTAGTTTGAGCTAAAGCCCGATAACCCTTTGTAATAAAATAAAGGAAATTTTTACACCAATAAAAGTAAATTTATTATTGCCTAAATTGATTTACCTGGCAGCTCATTATTTTTTTATTCAAGGTGTCTATCTGGAAAGAATAGGTCGTATGCTTGGGGCAATATGAAATAAATAAAATGGTATTCTGATGTTTTTTTTGTTCTTCACGAATAAGCATTAAGTTTGTTTCATTCTGCTCTTTATTTTCAGGCATTACATTGCCCGACTCGGTGTGCACACAATCGCAATCGGGAATAATAATGTTAAATTTGTTTTCTCTAATGGAATAAAGCCAAATTCTTTCAAATTTAGCACTAAAAAAAGTAAGGAAATTGTCAAAAAGCTTAAACTCAAAATTAGTATCAGGGCATTTTTGAATGGTTGTTTGTTTTATTATTTCAAATTTATCGTTTAAAATGAGCAAGTTGTTGCGTAAATCATTGTAAAAATTGGTTTCGTAGAAATAGGTAAGCATAAAAGTAGAATCGGTAAGTATTTCAAAATAAGACTCCAGCTCATAGTCCGTGTTTTTGAACTTAGAAAGGTAATAGTCGTGAAAATTTAATACACTACCCTTTTTTATGCTGTATATTTCGTGAAGTGAGGCTATAAAATTGTTTTTTTGAGTCAAGAAAGCTCCTTTTCCAATGTGAGCCACTTTTCCTTGCGCATTCATCACAAAATAAATAATTTGGTTGCCTAAATCTAAATCGAATACGTACAAATTATGTTGTGGCAAGTATTTTTTTAAAACCGGCGCATTGCTACTTGTTATGTACGAATAGTTGTGCGAGTAAAACGGTTTCAAATCCGAAGCCTTGTCTAGCTTTCCCGAAAAAATTTTGGTTTTGTCTTTGTACAATTCCACCACAAAAGAAACATTGTTTACCTCAAAAGTTGTAATCTTATTAACAATAGTGTCGGTATAAAAAAGTTGTGCTGTTTTGTTTTGTTTTGAATAGGTTTTTAGCAAAAAAGTTTCTTTTTCCATATTGAGAGTGAAGCTCAATTGTTTTTCTTCCATAACGAACTGCACTTTTTGCCGAATAGTATCTTCAAATGGTTTACTATCAATTGTATTAATATATTTAGTTGAACCTAAAAAAAAGTGCAAAACGAATAGAAGTACTATATAGAGAGAATATTTTGTCATCAATTGCAAACGATTTTTTGTTTATTAGCACATAAATCTTTAGTAATGAGTAATTAGAATTTGCATAGAGAAAGAGTCCAATTAAAACATTTTCAAAAATACAACTAAAAATCTAAATTTCAAAACAAAAATGAGCAAAAAAAATACAAATTAAATACCTACCGTTAAATTGTTGATAAACTAGAAACTTAAAAAAAAAGGTTATTTTAAATAGCAAAACACTTTCTAGCTTTCTTTGAAATGTCATTTCCCTTATAATTTTTCTATCTCATCTATCAAAAGCCCAGTTTTTTGACTTATTATTTTATTATCAATGCCTAAGCTTTTTAAAAATACAACAGTTTGTATTAATTTTTGCTTTTCTTGCAGAGCTTGCAGTTCGGCTTGTTCTTTTTGTTGGCGTTCCGCTTCTATCATGGGTTTTAGCTCGTCTTCGGCTTCTTTTCTTCCTTTGCTTGTGCCTTCGGCAATGCCTTCGTTGCGAATTGCGTCCTCGTAGCGAAACACTTTTTGCATATATTCGTCGTAGTCGTTGATGTAGCGGATTTCTTCGTCGCTTTCTATTTCTGTTTTTAGTCGGTTAATGATTTCTTTAAAAATAGCATCGTTTTCAAATTTATTATAAGCAAATTTATCATTTAACTTATTCAATGTTTTATCTGCAAATTCAAACCAATCTTTGTATTTCGAGAAATTTGGATTCTTTACTACATTTTTTTGAAATACATAAATCAACTTATTTTCTTGAAACCAACGTAAATTTTTAGTATTGTTATCTAAAATAGCCAAAAGTTTCTCGCGTTCTTGTAATATTTTTTCAATTTCAGGATTTCCCCAAAGTTTAATATCGCGCATAAAGGCTGATATATTTTCGGGTGTTAATGTGTACGAAATATAATCGTCGGTAAAATTGAATGTTTCTTGAACAAACCAAATAAGCGTAATAACTGGAGTAAGTGTGCTGTAATCCTTTACTTCTTTGACCTTTTGCTCTGGAAGTTCTATGAATTTGGTCGATAAATTTTCTAATTGCAAAGAGGTATTGAGTGAATTGTATAAATAAAAGCGCTTCACAACATCGGCTTTGTACCACTGTTGCATATCTATAATCACGTAGTTATCATCTATTTTGCACCTGAAATCAAATTCTACAAACCGTGCTTGGTCGGTTATTGCTTTTTTTACAGGCAAGAGCTCAATCTCTTGAATTTCAATATCCAAGAAATCTTCTAAAAAGCGTTTCGCAATTTTCAAATCCGAAAAAACTTTTTTAAAATAGCGATCGTAATTAAGCGGGGCAAGATACATTTGTTTATTTTTTTTGTTTCGTTTTAGTACTGCAAATATACATTTTTTTTTTTGATTTGATGCTTTTTTTCTTTGCTAGTTGACTTTTTTGTTTGATTATTAATCCCAATAAAACTTCATTTTATTTTTTTTATAAAAATAATAAAATATTCTTTTGATTTTATAAAAAGTTTGTATATTTGTACTTTATTTAAACTAAATAAAAATAAGGCGATTTTGATAAAATACATATTTTAATGGGGGTTAAACTCTTTTTTTTCAATCAAAGAACAAAACAGAAACCGTTTATTTTGCATTAAAATAGGTTTAACTAAATTCGTTTTAAATAAACTCCAAATAAACAAACAATATGGCATTCAGTAAAGAACAAGTATTGGAAGCCTTGAAACAAGTGAGCTTTCCTGAGAAAAAGCAGGATATTGTATCACTTGGCATGGTAGAAAATATTCAAATAACTGACGAGAAAATAAGCTTTAGCCTTCTTTTTCCTCAGTTTAACAATCCTTTCAAAAAATCGATGAAGAAAGCTTGCAAAGAAGCTATCGAATTGTATTTGAAAACGGACATTTTAGTTGATGTTCTTGCCACTTCCAAAGTTAGTGTAGGTAGAATAGACCAAAAACCCGAACAAAAAACAGTTTTGCCCGGTGTTAAGAATATTATTGCCATTGCTTCGGGTAAAGGTGGTGTAGGAAAATCAACTATGACTACCAATTTAGCTATTGGTTTGGCAAAAACCGGTGCTAAAGTTGGTTTAATCGATGCAGACGTTTATGGTCCTTCAATGCCCAAAATGTTTGGTGTAGAAGGTGCAAGACCTGTTATAGAACGTATTGACAACAAGGACTTTATCGTTCCTATCGAAAAGTTTGGCGTAAAAATGCTTTCTATTGGCTTTTTTGTAAAACCCGAAGACGCATTGATTTGGCGTGGTGCAATGGCTACAAGTGCTCTTAATCAATTAATTAGCGAAGGGCTTTGGGGCGAATTAGATTATTTGTTAATCGACCTTCCACCCGGAACTGGCGACATTCACTTAACTATGGTTCAGGCAGTTCCTGTTACGGGAGCCGTAATCGTAAGCACTCCACAAGATGTAGCTGTTGCTGATGCAATTAAGGGAATTAGCATGTTTAGAGCCAATAAGATAGAAGTTCCTATTTTAGGGCTTATCGAAAATATGGCTTGGTTTACGCCCGAAGAGCTTCCCGAAAACAAATATTATATTTTCGGCAAAAATGGCGTGAAAGATTTGGCTTTTAGATATGATTTGCCTTTGTTGGGACAAATTCCTTTGGTTCAAAGCATTAGAGAAGGTTCTGACGATGGGCAACCTGCTATTTTGTCGAAATCGATTATTGCCGAAGAATTTGAAAAACTAACAGAGAACTTAATTCAGCGTATCGAAGAGCGAAATGCAAAGCTTGCGCCTACCAAAAAGGTAGAAATAACAGATACTGCCGGCTGCGGCACTCATTAACATTCAATTATTTGATGGCGTAACAAATAGATAGCTTTTTCAAAAAGCTCGCTAAAATTATTCAATTTCAGTTACTATCAAGTTACGCCATCAAATTTATAAAGAAAAGCAAATGGAAAACAAACAAGAAATTCTCAGAAAAATAAATGTAGTTCTTGAGCAGATTCGTCCTTATTTACAAGCCGATGGAGGTGATATTAGTTTAGTGGGACTAACTGACGATATGGAAGTTTGTGTAGAGCTCGAAGGTGCTTGCAATGGCTGCCCTCACAAAACCCAAACAATTCATGCAGGAGTAGAACGCACTCTAAAAGCTTATATTCCAGAGATAAAAGGAGTAGTTGAAGTAAGTAAATAAAAAAAACGTAGTTGTTTTTTAGTATTTTGAAATATCAAAAAAAATGCAATTTTCCTAAAACCTTTGTTTTTTTGGAAAATTGCATTGTTTTTTTGTATTAAGGAACGAATCAAAAATAATTTAGAACAAGGCGCAAGTTCGGCTTTGCTTTCGAGCTTACTCTTGTAAGTGAGAATGCAAAATTGAACTTGCAACGCCGTTATAAGTTGTTTTTCATTCGTTCCTAAAAAAAACTACAAAAGAGCTTCATATTGCTCGGCAGTAAGCAGTTCGTCTAATTGCGACTCGTCGGTCAATTCAATTTTTACCATCCAGCCTTCGCCATAAGCGTCTTTGTTTACAGCTTCGGGTTTGTCGGCAAGAAGTGGATTTACTTCTATAATTTTACCTGAAACTGGCATGAATAAGTCCGAAACCGTTTTTACGGCTTCAATAGTTCCAAAGGTAGCTTCTTTCTCGAGCGTTTCGCCTTCGGTTTCTATTTCTACAAATACGATGTCGCCCAATTCGCCTTGTGCAAAGTCAGTAATACCAACATAAGCTTCCGAACCTTCTACTTTTAACCACTCATGGTCTTTTGTGTATTTCAAATTTTGTGGAATATTCATTGTTCCTTTTATTTTATTATTCTGATTTATAATTAACTAAAACGAGTTTTCTATTTTGAAATTCTTCTCAAAAATAAATAAATAATTTTTATTTTCGCATTTTTTTTTGAGAAATTTCAATTATATGTTTTTAAACTTATTTTTGAACAATTTAATTGTATTTAAAAACCTTTTAACTTTTTTTTCTTTTTAGCCAATCCGCCAGAATTTACCTTTTTATTTTTTTCAAGTTTTTCATGAAAAGCTCCTTTTGAGTTTTTAATCGAAACTACTTTTAAATACTCTTTGTCGTAAAGCAAAGGACGCTCGTCTTCAGTAAAAACGCTTGATATTTCAATGGTTTCGGGTAGCGAAAACATTGGAATTGTTTTTTTCATCAAAGCCTCTATTTCTGCTTGATATTTGCGCTCAGTTTCGTTGATAAAAGTAACGGAAACGCCTGTTTTATCGGCTCTTCCGGTTCTTCCTATTCGGTGAATGTAATCAGAGGGAACTTCGGGCGTATCAAAATTGACTACGTGCGTAACGTCTGAAATATCTAAACCACGCGAAATCAAATCAGTAGCAATAAGCAATTGAATGCTTCCACTTTCAAAACCATTAATGGTATTGATACGGTTGTTTTGCGATTTATTGGAGTGAATCACGCCAATAGGTTTGCTTGTTTTGGTGCTTAAATCCTCAAAAAGCCTATCAGCAAGCTTCTTTGTTGCCACAAAAACCAAAACTTTGTTCATTTCCGAATCATTTTCGAGCAAATAATTCATTAAGTTGAGTTTGGTAAAATAGTTGGGCACATGGTAAGCTCTTTGCACAATTTGGTCGAGCGGAGTTCCGTGTGGTGCTATTTCAATGGTTTGGGCAAGGTCGAAGAAATCGCGAATAATGCCTGCAACTTCGGTAGTAAGTGTAGCCGAAAACATTAGGTTTTGCCTTCTTTCGGGCAACATTTCCATAATACTAACTAAAACCGACCGAAATCCTAAGTTCAACATTTCATCAACCTCGTCGATTACAAAACGTTGAATATTTTTTAGTCTAAGCACACCACTCAAGTTTAAGTCAATAAGTCGTCCGGGTGTGGCTACTAAAATATCCAAACCGTTGTAAACCAATTGTTTTTGTGTGTTTATGTTTGTGCCTCCATACACGCCTGCAAAGCGGACGTTGATGTATTTTGTTAGTTTTTCTATTTCGCTAACTACTTGCAAAACAAGCTCTCTTGTGGGTACAACAATCAAAACACGTGGGTGTTTTTGGTCGGAATACGTCATTTGCCTCAAAATAGGCAACAAGTAAGCAAAGGTTTTTCCGGTTCCGGTTTGTGCAATTCCAACCAAATCTTTGCCCGACATGATAGCCGGAAAAGCTTTGATTTGGATAGGAGTAGGATTTACGTAACCCAATTCATCAAGCACATTAAACAACGGAGTGTTAATATTCAAATCGCTGAAATTCATATTTCGAGATTAATGTTTAACGATTAACGATTAACGATTAATGTTTAGCGATAAATGTTTAACGATTAATCATTATAACAAAAAAACATTAAACATTAATCGTTAAACATTAATCATTAACTACATGCTTTTTCTGCGGGTCGATTTTTTGCGGTCGTTGCCTCTAAAGTTGCCACCTCCCGAAAATCCTCTATCGCTTCTTTCTCTATAATCGCCACGATTGCTCGAACGGCTTGCTCTTTTTTTAGGGCTATCGTCGCTTTTTGATGATTTTTCAAAACCGCCTGTATCCATTTTTGTTTGTTCCAAAACTACGGTTACATCGTCAACTACATTTCCATGCAATGCTTTGATTAACTCGCTTTTGTATCTTGAATCGAAATCGAAGAATGTGAATTTTTTCATAATATCAATACCGCCAAATTGTGCATCGTTTAGTTTGGTGTATTTATTTACAATACCCATCAATGCGCCTGGAGTGATGTTGTTGTTTTTACCCAAATTGATATAAAAACGGGTAAAATCAGCCGACTCTTTGCGAGGAGAACGTTCGCTGCGTTCGCTACGCTCGGCGCGTTCGCCACGACCAAAGCTGCTGCTTTCGCTTCTTTCGCCTCTATCGCGGGTGCGCGATTTGCGGTCGCTACCTGAATCGGGTTTTATGAAATTCAAATCGCGTGCGTTTTTGTAATAATCTAAGAAACGGCTAAATTCGGCAGAAACAAAATGTTGAATCAATTCTTCGCGAGTTAAGCCTTCAAATTTTTCATACACTTCGGGCAAAAATGGCTTTATTTCTTCGGTATTTACTTCTACGTTTTTCACTTTGTCCACCATGTGAAACAACTGTTTGGTGCAAATTTCTTTTCCACCCGGAACTTGTTTGTGTTCAAATGATTTGCCTATTTTCTTTTCTAGTTCTTTTATTTTGTGGGTTTCGCGCGAGTGAATAATGGTAATTGAAATACCTTCTTTTCCGGCTCTACCTGTACGACCGCTTCGGTGAATGTACGCTTCGAGTTCGTCGGGCAAGTTGTAGTTGATTACGTGGGTTAAGTCGTTCACGTCCAAGCCACGAGCAGCTACATCGGTAGCTACCAAAATTTGCAAATTGCCATTTCTGAAACGTTGCATTACGTGGTCGCGTTGCGCTTGCGAAAGGTCGCCATGCAAAGCGTCGGCATTGTAACCATCGGTCATTAAACTATCTGCTACTTCTTTGGTTTCCATACGAGTACGACAGAAAACGATACCGTAAATATCGGGGTTGATGTCGGCAATACGTTTCAAGGCACTGTATCTATCTTTTGCGCTAACTACATAATAGTAATGTTTTACGGTTTTTGCGCCTACATTTCGCTGTCCGGCAGAAATATATTCGGCATTTTGCATATAGTTTTTAGCTATTTGCTCTATTTCGCGAGGCATAGTAGCTGAAAAAAGGAAAGTACTGCGCTCGGCAGGCGTTTCAGCCAAAATAGAGTTCATATCTTCTTTGAAACCCATCGAAAGCATTTCGTCGGCTTCATCGAGAACAACCCACTTTATGTTGTTGATATTTAATTTTTTACGTTTAATTAAATCGAGCATTCTGCCCGGAGTTCCTACTACAATTTGAGGCTTTTTTTCAAGCTCTTTAATTTGATTGTAAATGGCTGCGCCGCCATAAACCGAAACTACTTTCAAACCTTTCATGTTTTTAGAGTAGTTTTCGATGTCTTTTGCTATTTGCATGCCTAGCTCGCGAGTTGGCGAAAGCACAAGTGCTTGTATGCTTTGCAAGTGCATGTCTATTTTGTTCAAAATTGGCAATCCAAAAGCAGCAGTTTTGCCGGTTCCTGTTTGTGCCAAAGCCACAATGTCTTTATCTGACGTTAAAATGTGTGGAATGGTTTTTAGTTGAATGGGAGTAGGTGTTTCAAAACCTAAATCTTTTATTGCATCTAAAATTTCTTGTTTAAGACCCAACTGGTCAAAGCGTTCGAAGCTTGTTTGTTCCATGAATGTTGTTTGTTTGAAAAGCAAAGGATTACATTTAAACCGAAAAGTCCCTTTTGCGGTCTATTATTTGCTTTATGTATAATAAAAATCTGTGAGAACAGTTTTGTGGAAGTATAAAAAATAAACTCTTTCGACGAGTTTTCTAAATAAATGCGTTTTTCTGAACTGTTCGCTTATTTCTTCCCCTAAAATTGCAAGCTACGTGCCTACAACCATGAATTTTGACATAGTCAGCGACCAAGAACTTGCGTGAAAAACGCTGCAAAAGTAAAGCTTTTTTGTTATAAAACAACCTATTGCAAATAATAAATGTTAAATTAGAATTACAAACAAACAATTCAAGCCATTAAAATCAGTTTTATTTTATAAGATAAGTTGTTGTTTATTAAGCGTATATTCTCTTTTAATTCATTTGTTTTTGTGTATCAAAAAAAAGTGTATTTCTACGAATCTTTAACTTTTTTTAATGAAAATAGAGCTGAAAATAACTAAAAAAAACCATTAATCGTAACAATAAGTAACGATTAATGGTTTTTTTTATTGAAATACACTATTTTACAAAAAAAATTCAATATCGCCAAAGTTAAGGTTATTTGCGAAACAACCCGCCTTACAGTTTTTTTTTGAATTAGTGTATAATTACTAAAAATCAATTTGCAACAAGCCTAATCAAAAAACAAGAATTTTCTTATCAAAATTGAAACAGATGCAGATAAAACGAATCTGTTGGCTAATTGCGCCCTTCGTGTTCCTCATGCTCTTCTGATTCCTCATCTTCAAACTGCTCGTTGTCTTGCGAATACTCACTTTTTTCATCTTCGCCTTCTTCGCTTATAGGTAAGCCGTAAGCTAAATAAAAGAGTACAAACGGAACAATTAACCAAAGGGCAGCAAATGTTTTTTGAAAACTTGTCAATGTGCTTGGTTCGGCTTCTAAATTTTTATAACCTGTTGCCATTGATTTTATTGTTTGTGCTTTGCCATGAAAAATGGTATCTACCACTAAACCAATTAAGTGAAACACAACCAATATCAAAAATAAGTTAGCTAGTACTTCATGCACTTCTTCTAACGTATGCTCGCTAATAGCAACTTTGAGAAAAGTAGTATGCTCGCTCGAATAAAGCATAAAACCCGAAATACTAGTAGCAACTCCTACAAAGAAAATAGCTAACATAACCAAAGAGGCTGCTGGGTTGTGCCCTACGAATGATTTTTTCTCGCCACTGAAACTTTTCAAAAATAATAATTGGTTTTTTATTCCTATCGGAAAATCGCGGAAATGTGCGTACTTAGAACCTACAAGACCAAATAAAATTCTAAAAAAAAGTAAAGACCCCACAAAAGCACCAAAAGCAAAATGCCAATCGTGTAACTCGTCAAAATCGCCTAAAAGATAAGCTGCTGCAAATCCAATGGCTAATAACCAATGGAATAAGCGCATAGGAACTGTCCAAATGTATGTTTTCATAGTAAAAAGTTTAATGTTTTGATTTTTTTTAAAGTATTTATACTTAATTTACTCAAGTTTTTAGCTATAAAATAACAATAGAACTATTTGTTATTAGAATTATAAAAAAAGTTGCACTACCAATTATCTATTGCTCATAAAATCGCAAATATATTAAAATAAAACGAATAGAAGAAATAAAAAGAGCTATTTCTTTTTTAATTAATCCATTGTAATGCTGGTTATTTGAAAAAATAATTTAAAATAATTTGGAAAAACATAGAAAATAGACTACTTTTGATAGAAAATTCTTTCGAGGTACTTTGTTGTATTCCAACTAAAATTTTAAAATACCCTTTAAAACAAAACAAACAATGAAAAAATTTCTTTTATTTCTGGCATTTGGCTTATTTAGTCTTATGATGTTTTCGCAAGAAAACAAAAATAATGCAACTTCTACCTTGATAATCAAAAGCTTTGAAAGCAAACAGTTTGATAAAATAGTTGAAACGTTTGACCAAACAATGAAAACCGCTTTACCGGCAGACAAATTACAATTGGTTTGGGCTGATTTGAATCAAAAATGTGGCAACTATTTGAAATATACCGATATAACGGAAGGTAAAATTCAAGAGTATGACGTAAATTACGTATTGTGTCATTTTGCCAATCTAAATTTGAAACTCAAACTTGTATATAATAAGGAGCATCAAATAGCTGGTTTGTTTTTTATTCCGGCTAAAAATTGTAGTTTGTATAAAGAAGGAAAAGGCAATATAGACCAATACCTTTTTTATTGCGTTCTATTTTGTTGAAACAACTAATTATGAAAATTTTACTAAAAAATTAACGATACAAAACAACATGAACGACGTTATCTTGCATGTTTTCAATTGGAAATATTCCGAAATAATTGAAAAAATAGACCAAATTGCTGCTGCTGGTTATGGCGCAATTTTATTACCGCCCATTTTGTACTCCGACCCCATGGGTTCGGCTTGGTGGCAGCGTTATCAGCCAAAAGATTACCGCATTTTGTATTCTTACTTAGGCAACAAAAAGCAATTAGAATATATTATCGAAAAATGCCATAATTCAAAGCCTCGCTTGAATGTGTTTGTAGATATGGTAATGAACCACATGGCAAACGAAAGCAGAGAAGATAATTATGAGTTTCCGGGTGCCGCTGAGCTTGAAAAATACAAAAACGACCCCGAACTATACGAAGCAAACAAACTTTATGGCGATTTGAGCGAAGGTTTGTTTTCGACTTGGGATTTCAACAGAAAAGAAAACATAGAAAACTGGGCTGACAAGCACGAGGTTGTTTACCATCAATTGAGCAATTTGCCCGATTTGAGTTGCAACGATTGGGTTTTGAAACAGCACGACACGGTATTTGAAAAGATGGTAGAGCTTGGTTTTGACGGATTTAGGGTCGATGCAGTAAAGCATATTTCAAATAAGCAACTAAGCAACATCATGGATTCGGATTTTATGAAAGGGAAATTTATTTTTGGCGAGATACTTACCGTTACGCGCCACGACGAAGACCTTTTTATGAAGCCTTTCATAGCCGAAACAAAGATGAATGCCTATGATTTTGTTCTTTTTAGAGCCATGCGCGAAGCTTTTGGCTTCTTTGGGTCGCTTGCTAATTTGCTACACGTGGAGCAACAAAATAACGCATTGCCTTGGGACAGAGCTGTTACTTTTACCGTAAACCACGACCTTCCGCTCAATGCGTGCTTTAGGGCTTTGATGTTTGAACGACAAGATGAACATTTGGCAAATGCCTTTATTTTTGGTCGCGACGGTGGCGTTCCGTTGGTTTTTTCTGACCACAATGAGTCAGCTTCGGACTTTCCCGACGATTTGAATCGCTGGGCTAATTCATTCAACCGCAAAGACATTGCCAAAATGATTCATTTTCACAACACGCTTCACGGCTTAAAAATGTTTACGCTTTTCGAAAGCCCACAGTGTATTGTTTTTAGAAGAGGCGACAGAGGAATAGTAGCCATAAACAAATCGGAAGATAATTTGTACATCGATTTTGACACTTTTGGCTTGCTTCATAATGTGCGTTTCGTAGAATTGCTACATGACCATAGTTTTGAACTAACCGAAGGCTTGTTTGAATTGTTTATCCCTTCGCGTACAGCTCAAATGTGGCTTGCCGAAATTTAAAAGAAATTTCAATATTCTGTTGCTCTTTTGGGAGTTATATAGTATTTGAAAGAAAACTCATCATTTTTTTGAAAATTTTAAAATAACAAAAACCGTTCGACCGACTTGTCGGTCTGTCGGTTAGGAAATCATCGGACAGACCGGACAAGCCGGTCGAACCGATTTTGCGAAACAAATTATAGTTTTGTGTATAAAATAGTAATTAATAAATTTTTGATAGATGAAAAAACTCATATTCATTGCATTAATCGCAATTAGTTTTTCGTGTGGAAATACTAAAAAAATAAATCAAACAGTAATTTTACCACAAAATAACCAAGAAATATTGTTAGGAGAAATAAACAAAGTAGGTCTTTCGTCGGGTAGCTACGGCGAATGGTTTAATGCCAATTACGAGGCTTACCAAATTAACGAGGTGTGGACTAGCTCAGTTACTCCCGAAATGCTAAAAGGCATAAAAGTAAAGCTAATTTTAGGTACTTGGTGTGGCGATAGCCGCCGCGAAGTTCCTTGTTTTTACAAAATTATGGAAGCCCAAAAGTATCCAATAGAAAAAATGGAAGTAATAGCTGTGGACAGAGAAAAAAAGGCAAAAGGCTTTGATATAGAAAAACTTGGTGTAACTCGAGTTCCTACTTTTATTTTTTACAGAAACAACATAGAGCTTGGGCGAATAATCGAATCGCCTAAAAAAAGCCTCGAAGAAGATTTAATCGAAATCATTAGCAACGAATAAGTTATAATTAATAATTGATAATTGACAGTTTATTGATACAATGACTTGGAGTCATCGTATCAATTACTTAGCTTGTACTAAGAAATGGATTGTTTATTGATACGACGACTTAAAGTCATCGTATCAATTACTTGTAATAAGAAATGGAAAATGAATAAAATTAATAAGTTAGTTATTCTTTTTTTGATACTAACTCTGGCGATACGCTGCTCGTCGGAAGACGATAGTGTACTGTATGAGAGTAAGCTACCTAAGGGAATAAAGCGACACTGGATAAGCGAATATTTTTGGGCTAACCGATTAGAAGATTGGCAACTAAGCAATGGCAGAATAGAGTGCATCAATGCCAAATTGCCTTTGCGTACCGTGCATTTGTTGCCTTACAGTATTTCTACCGATTCGGGCAGTGTGCATTTAGAGGTAGAAATAGGAACTATCTCCGACAATGATTCGCTCAAAATTACCGACTTTGCTGGCATTATGCTAGGCGCAGGCGATGCTAATGACGATTTTAGAAAACGTGCACTCATTCACGGTGTGCATACTCAAAGCAGCGGAATTATTGCTGCTATAAGCGGAAATGGGAAAATACTCTTTCTCGATGGCGCAAACCATGGCGAGCTACTTAACTTAGCTGCCGCCGAAGAAATTAGTGTACTTAAATATAGCAAAGAGGGTTTGTTTTTACAAATAGATATAAAACCCGAAGGTGATGGATATTCTATTTTACTTTCTATTATCGACAAGAAAAGTGGTTCTACCCTTAGTTATGGCAAAATAATGGGCATAGACCGCAAAAAGATTCAAGGAAACATAGCGTTAGTAGCAAACGGAGGCAGAGATATTAATGATGCTTCGTTCTGGTTTCAAAACTTAACAATCAAAGGCAACAAGCTAAGCTACAAACCTCAAGAAACAATAAGCCCTATCGTTGGTACTCTCTTTACCAATTTCGATTCAGAGTTAAATCTTATAGCACAATTTATGCCACTCGCAAGGCAAGATAGCAAAGAGGTAACTCTCGAAATAACACAATACAGCAAAGAACAATGGCAAACACTTGCCAAAGCTAAGATTGATACGTTTTCCTTTTCAGCTAAATTTAAGGTGAAATTACCCAATCCTGAATTGATTTACCAATATCGGGTTGTCTATAATGCAAAAGGCGAAGACGAGCCTAAGTTGTTCTATTATAATGGAATTATTCCTAAAAATGTAGAAAAACAAAACTTAGTAAAGTTAGCTCTTTTCAACAATACTTTCTTTAGCGACAAACAATTAACTAGTCCCAATTTCGATTTTACACAAAACAACCTTTTGTTTCCCAATAAATTACTAACCTCAGATATAAAGAAACAAAAGCCCGATTTGTGTGTTTTCTTTGGTGGGCAAGTAACCGAAAAAACATTTGAAGTAGCCAGCTATTCTTCTTTTTACGAACTTAAAATTAATTATCTCTACAAATGGTATTTGTGGTTTTGGCAGTTTGGCGAGCTAACCGCCAAATATCCAAGTATTTTATTGCCCAACAATACCGATTATTTTAGTTCGCACTTAGAAACAAACAAAAAGGAAGCTTTGAGCCAACGACTTAAAGATAAAAAAGATGCCCAAGATTTTCTTAAATTGGTTTATACTACTCAATGTTATAGCAATACATTTGCTTCAACTGAAGATTTTGACTTAAAAAACACAAGCTTCAAGTTTGGAAATATCAATTTTGCCTTTTTAGCCAACAATCTAGTAGATACAGCTCAAAGTCAATTGAATCCATTGTTGGTAGATACTTTGCCCAATCCCTACCAAAACTTCTTGAAGTATTGGACTGCCGATTGGCAACACTCCGAAATAAAAGCGATTCTTACTCATTTTCCTATTGTAGCCTTCGATAGCCTCAACTCTGTGGCACATCGAATAGCTGCACAAGAAAACCCATTAATTAAACTGGCACAGCAAAACATGGCGAGCCTTATTTCGCCTAGCAATAACCAGTCGAACTTAATAAAGCATGGAATCAAAAGCTTTGGAGACGCTTCGTACAACTATTTTGTACCTAGCTTAACTTCAAATGGTTATATGAACAACCAAAATGCCGATTTTTATAATACTCAAAACATAAAACTTAAGTTCTTAGCTATTCCCGAAGCAACTATCAAAAATCAAAACAAAAGATACTTAGCCTACGGAATTGTAAAGTTCAATAAGTTTCAATCTACCACCGACTTTGAAAACAGAACGCTCGAAATAGATTTAGAAAACAACGTAGAAAAGTTTACCAGTTGGAACAAAACCATTTCAATTAACAACAACTATGTAGAAAACAGTGCGGTGTATTTGCCTACTATAAAGGTAAAAGGAACAACTACGCCACCAACTTACTACATTTACGACAACAAAACCCGAGAGTTTATCTATGCCCTAAAAGCGAAAGACATTAAATTCAAACCCAAAGTCTTTTATTGGGGTACTTTTGATGTAGAAATATACGACCACGTTTCGGGCAAAAAACTACTTCTTGAAAAAGTATATTCAAAAAATGCAAGTGATACAACTTCTATTTCGGTCAAATTTTAATATTTATTAAGAAATAGCAATAACATAACAAAAATAACTTACTTATTTTAATATAAATAGTACACTAAAATAGAATAATTTAATAGTACTATATTTTCATAAAAGATGACATAAGTCATTATTATAAACAAATAAAAGGTAGTTTTGCATAGCAATACTGCCTTTTTTTTGTTGTTAAATAGTGTGTATCAATAACTAACAAAACAGATTTTTGCTTTTGATATATACTTTGTACGTATATATTTTTTCACATATATAACAAATAGAATAACTGCTTAAAAACAATAAAATTTATTCCTAATTAACTTTTAAGAATACTTAATTTTGCAATTTAATTAGAAATTTAGAATTTTAAAATTTAGAACTTAAAATATACAATAAACAACTAATAATTAACAATTAACAATTGGTAAATTATGACAGCAAAAAAGATAGAACATTTAGGCATTGCGGTTAAGAGTATTGAAAAGGCAAAAGAATTTTACGAAGGCGTATTAGGTTTGACTTGCTATGCAGTGGAAGAAGTGGCTGACCAAAAGGTTAAGACCGCTTTTTTTATGGTTGGCGAAACTAAAATAGAATTACTCGAAGCTACCTCTGACGATAGCCCTGTAGCTAAGTTTATCGAAAAGAAAGGCGAAGGCATTCACCACATTGCATTTGCTGTTGATAATACCAACGACGCTCTCAATGAAGCTCAAGAAAAAGGTGTTCAACTCATCGACAAGCAAGCTCGCAAAGGTGCAGAAGGTTTAAGCATCGGATTCATTCACCCAAAATCTACTTTCGGTGTACTTGCTGAGTTTTGTAGCTAAACAAATTGATACAATGACATATTGATACGATGACTTAAAGTCATCGTATCAATACCTAAAAAGGTTGAAAGATTTAATTACGAATTACAAATTAAGAAATCTAAAATATACAAATTAACAAATTAACAATAAGCAACTAATAATTGGTAATTAACAATTAATAATTATTGGGTTGTACAAATGAAACAAAATGGATATTCAAGGAAAGATTAAACAATTAATTGACAAAAGAGAAATTGCTCGCCAAGGTGGTGGTTTAAAGCGAATAGAATCGCAACACAGCAAAGGCAGATTTACTGCTCGTGAGCGCATCGAAATGCTTCTCGACGATGGTAGCTTTGAGGAATACGATATGTTCGTAACTCACCGCTCGCACGATTTTGGCTTGGAAAACGAACTTTACTTAGCCGATGGCGTTGTTACTGGTCATGGAACTATCGATGGTAGAATAGTTTATGTGTATTCGCAAGACTTTACCGTTTTTGGTGGTTCGTTGTCGGAAACTCATGCCAAAAAGATTTGCAAAATTATGGATCAAGCCATGAAAGTAGGAGCGCCCATTATAGGAATTAACGATTCGGGTGGTGCTCGTATTCAAGAAGGTGTGCAAAGTCTTTCGGGATATGCCGAAATTTTCCAACGCAACATTATGGCTTCGGGCGTAGTGCCACAAATATCGGCTATCTTTGGTCCTTGTGCCGGAGGTGCTGTGTATTCGCCTGCTCTTACCGATGTTATTATTATGAGCGACAAAAACAGCTACATGTTTGTTACAGGTCCTAAAGTAACCAAAAGCGTTACTGGCGAAACCATTACCACCGAAAACTTAGGTGGTGCAACCGTTCATTCTACCAAATCGGGTGTTGCTCACTTCAAAGCCGAAAGCGAAGAAGAAGGCATTATGCTTATTCGTAAACTAATAGAATATTTACCTCAAAACAATCTCGAAGACCCTAAGGCTACCGTTTGCGGAGACCCTTACGACCGACGCGAAGAGGCTCTTAACCACATAATACCCGAAAACAGCAACCAAGCTTACGACATGAAAGACATCATTTACTTGATTGTGGACAACGCCGAGTTCTTGGAAATGCACCGACACTATGCCAAAAACATTATTGTGGGCTTTGCCAAGTTAGAAGGTCGCCCTGTGGGAATTGTTGCCAACCAACCTAGCTTCTTAGCAGGTGTTTTAGACATCGAAGCTTCTAAAAAAGCGGCTCGCTTTGTACGTTTCTGCGATGCTTTCAATGTGCCTATCCTTACGCTGGTAGATGTGCCAGGTTTCCTTCCGGGTAGTAACCAAGAGTATGGTGGAATTATTATACACGGTGCAAAACTTCTTTTTGCCTACGGCGAAGCTACTGTACCCAAAGTTACTGTTACCATTCGCAAGTCGTATGGTGGTGCACACGATGTAATGAGTTCAAAACAACTTAGAGGCGACATTAACTATGCTTGGCCTACTGCCGAGATAGCTGTTATGGGTGCAAAAGGAGCTATCGAAATTCTTAATGGAAAGGAAATCGCTGCTGCACAAACCGAAGAAGAAAAAATGGCATTGATGCAAAAATACGAAGCCGAATACAACGACAAGTTTGCAAACCCTTACGAAGCTGCAAAATTTGGTTTCATCGACGATGTGATAGAACCACGCAACACACGCTTTAGAGTAATTAGAGCTTTCAGAACTCTTTTGACCAAAAAAGATGTGAATCCTCCAAAGAAACATTCAAACATGCCGCTTTAGGTAAATTGAAAGTCTGATTTTTTTATAACTAACAAAAAAAAAATATAAAATATGTTATATATCGGTTTCGATTTATCAAGAATAGGAGTAGAAGGATTAATTATTTGTCTGGTAGGCTACGTTATTGTGTTTGTGGCACTTCAAATATTAGTTGTTGTGTTCAATACAATACCCAAAGTGCTTAACTATTTCCAACGCAGAAAAGAAAGAGCTGCCGGAAAGCGAGTTGCGCCCGAAGCAGAAAGCCTAACCGGCGATACGAGTGCTGCCATTAGCATGGCTCTTTATCTGTTTATGAACGAAAACCACGACGAGGAAAGTAACAAAATGACCATCAAACGCATTTCGGAAACTTACACGCCTTGGAGTTCTAAAATTTATGGACTAAGAACATACTTCAAACCCCATACTTTTCACAGATAGAGTCTTGCACAAGCAAAGGCACTTAATTTTCTTTTTACAATTTTAAGAATATATACAAATGAAAAAATATAAATTCAAAATAAGAGGCAACGAGTACGATGTTGAAATTAAAGATTTTGACAATACCACAGCCGAAATAGAAGTAAACGGAACTACTTACACAGTAGAGCTAGAAAACATAAAGTCGCAACTTAAAACAAAAACGCCAAAACTCATTCGTTCGAGCGTTCCTACTCCTTCGCACAAAGAATCGACCATTCAAAAGAACGAAGGCTCAAGTGTAAAATCGCCACTACCTGGCACTATTGTTAAAATACTAGTAAAGGAAGGCGATAAAGTGAAAGAAGGCGACAAGCTTTTGACTATGGAAGCCATGAAAATGGAAAACAATGTGCTTGCCGAAGCAAGCGGCACAATAGCTAAAATACATGTTACTGAAGCACAAACCGTGTTGCAAAACGATACTTTATTTACTATTTCATAAACAAGATTATTGAAATACAAATACTAACACTAGTAAATGTAGAAAATATTCAAAACAAATTAAAATGAAAAAACTATTAACGGTACTTGGCATTATTGCAACATTAAGTATTCTTTCTTTCTTTGTACATGCCAAAACACAAACTCCTCTTAAAAACCAAACAGAGGTTGTTCAAACCGAAGTGGAAATGTCGGCTACCGACAAAGCCATCGATGGTATCGAAACTTTCTGGCTTTATACTGGCTTTAGAAACTTTAAAGGTGGCAACATGATTATGATACTCGTGGGCTTGGGTTTCATCTTCTTAGCCATTAAGTACGACTACGAACCACTATTACTTGTGCCTATTGGCGTGGGAATATTGATAGGAAACGTTCCGTTTCTCGAAGAGGGCGTAGATTTGCAATTGGGTATTTACCAAAAAGGTAGTGTTATGTACTATCTCTACCAAGGGGTAGTGCTGGGGATTTATCCGCCGCTTATTTTCTTGGGTATTGGTGCAATGACCGACTTTTCGACCCTTATTTCTAATCCCAAATTAATGTTACTAGGTGCAGCGGCTCAATTAGGTATCTTTGCTACCTTCTTGGGAGCATTGGCTTTGGGTTTTTATCCACAAGAAGCTGCCGCTATCGGAATCATTGGTGGTGCCGACGGACCTACGGCTATTTTCTTGGCATCGAAGCTCGCCAACGGTATCAATATTCTGCCCGATGGCACTACGGTCAAAAACCTTATCGGACCTATTGCTATTGCTGCTTACTCGTACATGGCGTTGGTTCCTGTTATTCAACCTCCTGTAATGCGTTTGCTTACTACCAAAAAAGAACGTCTTATTCGTATGAAGCCGCCTCGTTCGGTATCTAAAACCGAAAAGATTCTGTTCCCTATTATTGGTTTGTTACTAACGGCTTTCATTACACCTAGTGCTTTGCCATTGTTGGGTATGTTGTTCTTCGGAAACTTACTCAAAGAGTCGGGCGTAACTAAGCGTTTGGCTGACACGGCACGTACTTCGATGATAGATATTGTAACTATGATATTAGGTATTACCGTAGGAGCTTCTACGCAAGCAAGTGTTTTCTTAACCACAGAGTCGGTACTTATTTTCGTACTGGGTGCGATTTCGTTTATTGTAGCTACTGCGGGCGGTGTTCTTTTTGCTAAGATAATGAACCTTTTCTTAAAAAAAGAAGATTTGATAAATCCGCTCATTGGCTCTGCTGGAGTATCAGCAGTACCGGATAGCGCACGTGTATCGCAGATGGAAGGTTTGAGAGAAGACCCCAACAACCACTTGCTTATGCACGCAATGGCTCCCAACGTAGCCGGCGTTATTGGCTCGGCAGTGGCAGCAGGTATCTTGTTAAGTTTCTTGATTTGATAGTTAATTAATTGATACGATGACTTTGAGTCATCGTATCAATGTTATATTAACTCTTTAAAAAAAATAACTAGCACAGTCCTTTAGTCATCGGTGTAACGCAATCAATAGAAGATTTGGGCTTTAGCGCACTTACTCTAAGTTTTTTGGCTAAAAACCATTGGCACGTTTGTTCATTTACTACTGCATAAATGCCGTAGCTAATGATAAAATAGAGCTTATAAACAGACCCGAATCAAATGGCATGGATACAAACCAAAATGAAATTAAAACAATAAGATATACATTATTGTAGATTTACTAAAAAAAAACGAATTACTTATATGAGGTCTCATAAAGTAGTTCGTTTTTTTTTCGGAAGTAATTACACTAGACTTCATGTAGCCACATTTTTTTGCAAAGTACGCCTCCTAGGACGTCCTACCTGCCTGTTTTTTTTTGAAAACAGCCTACTCGGACGTCCTACCTGCCTGTTTTTTTTTGAAAACAGCCTACT